>CALKEO010000019.1 GCA_938088195.1 uncultured Flavobacteriaceae bacterium
AGAGATGCAATCGCTGGTAAAGTTGCTGGTGTAACTGGTCTTTTCCAGGCAGGTTCTAAACTTGGACAACAAGGTAGCCTTTACTTAAGAGGAGCGATTTCTCTTAAAGGTAGAACTGGAGCTCTTTACATCATTGATGGTGTAGCTGGTAACCCTGATAACGTTGATGTTGACAATATAGAAAGTATTAACGTTCTTAAAGGACCTAACGCAGCTGCCATTTATGGACTTAGAGCTGCTGATGGGGTTGTTGTTATTACAACTAAAAAAGGTGAAAAGAATGACTTTAAAGTTGAAGTTACATCATCTGTTACATTTGATGAAGTATCTAACCTTCCTACTTACCAAAATGAGTATGGTCAAGGTTACAACGGAGAAGCTGAGTGGACTACGTTTAACAAAGACGGTTATGGTGGTGCTCTTCCTGCTTTCTTCGCTCCATTAGATGGACAGAGATACATTTTTAGATCATATGCTGATGAAAGTTGGGGGCCAAAATTTGACGACCAACCTTATGTAGCTTGGTACAACTGGTGGCCTGATTCTCCATATTATGGACAAACTTCTGCCTACTCTGCAAAGCCTAATAACATTAAAAACTTCTATGACGATGCGTCGACAATGAAAACTGGTGTTACAGTAAGTGGAGGTAACGATAAATCAACTGCTCTTTTAAGTTTTGTAAGAACTGACCAAGCAGGTTTATTGCCTTATTCTGATTTAAACAGAGATGTATTGAAATTAAGTTTTGATACTGAACTTTCTGATAAATTAAAAGTTGGGGCTAATGTTAACTATTCAACCACTGCTATAACTGGTGATTTTGACGATGGGTATGGAAACCAAACTTCTGGTATGTTCAATTCATGGTTCGATAGAGGAACTGATATGGTTAAAGTTAGAGAGTTAAAAGACCTTAAAACACCAAACGGTTACAACACAAGTTGGAACTGGTGGAACCCAGCTTACTATGGAGTTCTTGGTCGTGAAAAACCAACTTTCTGGTTCAATCCATACACTTGGTTAGAAAACTATGAATCATATAATGAGTACAATACTTTATTAGCTGACATTCACGCTACGTACAAGATTAACAGTAAGATTAACTATAATTTAGTTGCTTCTATCAATTCATATTCTCAAAATAGTGGTTATAAAATACCTTACTTTTTAGAGTACTCAAGTGCTCCTAATCTTTACACTGACTGGGTAAACTCATTTGGTGAAAGAAAAGCTAATCAAAGTGAATTTGATATTAGAAATACATTAGATTATTTCGATACATTCGGTGACTTTGATGTAGATGTTTTAGTTGGTCATTCTCATAGAGATTATGATTTCAGAAGTATGAGTTCAAATATGTCTCAATCAGGTAACCCTGGTGGTGGTGATTTAGTTGGATTAAATATTGCTGATCTTTATACTTTTTCAAATTCAAGACAAAGAGTTAACCCATCAATTAGTGATGCAAGGTTTAAATCAAACTCTTTATTTGGAAGATTTGCATTTACATACAACGATTACGTTACTTTAACTGCTGATGTTAATAGTACTTGGGATAGTAGATTAGACCAAGCTGGTAAAGAAAACAGTAATAGAAACATTTTTGGTTCTGCTGGTATTTCTTTAATAGCTAGTAATTTAATCGATATGCCTGATGCTATAGATTTCCTTAAATTTTCTGGAAACTTTGCACAAGTAGGTACTGAGGTTGGAACTTATTCATTGAATCCATCTTATGGAATTTCATCAAGAACTTATAGTTCAAAACCATTACAGTTTGTACCATCTAATCCTATTTCACAAGGGATATCAGTTGCTAAATCTAATTCTTTAGAGCTTGGAATGAACATTAGTTTATTTGATAGTAAAGTTACTTTAGATGCAACTTATTATGATGAGGATAGAAAAGACGAGATTATTGGTGCTGATTTACCATCTTCTACTGGAGCAAGTTCATTAGTTACTAACTCAGGACTTGTAAATAGAAAAGGTATCGAATTAGTCCTAGGATTAAAACCTGTAGTAACAGAAGATTTCCAATGGAACTTAAATGTTAACTTTGCTGATAACACGACAAAAGTTCTTAGAATTGCTGAAGGTTTAGATTCTTATGCTTTAGCTACAAGTTCATTTAGCTTTGTTACATTAACTAACAGAGTTGGTGAAGAATGGGGACAATTAGTAGGTGCTAAAAGGAATGTAGACGGTCAAGGAAGATACATATTAAATTCTTCTGGAACTTATACATCAACGCCTGGTACTTCACTTGGAAGTGTTCTTCCTGAATTCACCGGTGGTGTATTTAACTCGCTTACTTACAAAGACCTTACATTAAACGCTACATTTACTTTTCAAAGTGGTGGTAAGTTCTTCTCACTTACAGAAAACTGGGGAACATATTCCGGTTTAACAATTAACACTGTAGGTAATAACGATAAAGGTAATCCATTAAGAGACGCGCCTGCCGATGGTGGTGGTGTTCATGTTACTGGTGTTACAACTGGTGGAACAGCCGTTGATACTTACTTAGGTGCTGTTACATATTTCAACCAACAGTACTCTAACAGGTTAGCTGACCCATTTGTGCATGATGCTAGTTACTTCAAACTTTCTGAAGTTAGTTTATCTTACAATATACCAATCAAAACAAATAAGTACCTAAAAGGTGCTAGAGTTGGTGTTATTGCTAAAAACATTTGGTTAATAGCTACATCTAGTGAAAACTACCACAACTGGGATCCATCTCAATTCGCTAATTCATATGGTGAAAATGGACAGCTTCCAGGAACGCGTAGTATTGGAGCTAACATCAAATTAACATTTTAAATTTTATTAATATGAAAAAAATATATTTATTCTTAACAATCTTACTTTGTATCGCATCTTGTGATAGAGTTGATTATGGAGACATTAACGTGAACCCATACGCCTCTCAAGAAGCTAATGTTGATGCATTGTTAAGAGCTGGTACTATAAATTACTTTACGGCAGGAGGAAGATTTTATCTTTCGAATGCTACATTGTATTCTCAGTACCAAAGTCAAACTCAATATACTGATGAACAAAGGTATAATGAAGCTCCAGGGTTTTGGGGTAATTTTTACACTTCATTGGTTAACTTGAAAGCAGTTGCTGATGCTCCAAATACCGACATTAGAGGTGATAACTCCAATATGGTTGCTATCGCTGAATTAACGTCAATATTAATTTGGAAAAAGACAACTGATTCTTTTGGAGATATTCCTTATACAGAAGCATTAATGCAGGAAGAAAATCCTAGCCCGGCATACACACCTCAAGCAGATATTTATGCTGATTTAGTTGCTAGAACAATTGCTGCTAAAGGAATGCTTAAGTCAACTTCATTTACAGTTGATGCTGATATTATTTATGGTGGAAACATTTCTAAGTGGAGAAAATTTGCCAACTCAATGCTTATGAGTTTAGCTATGCAAATGTCTAAAAAGGATGCTGCAACGGCAATTTCAGTTTTTGAAGCTGCCCTTGCTGATGGACCTATCACAGCAAATGCTGATAGTTTTATCTTTACTCCTGATACAGCTGGAAATGTTACAAATCCATGGTCATCTTTAAGACCTGCAGATTTTGATCTATCTAGAACACTTACTGATGCTATGCAAGGAGTTGTAGGTGGTGAAAACATCACTAACAACACAACTGCTGATAATAGACTAGCTAAGTTTTCAACAGGTGGAATGACTGGAAAAGGTTTAGTATACGGATACGGTGATAATGCAGGAAACGATTCTGATGCAAAAATCAATACAGCTATTTCTAGTCCTGGATCTGATTTAGTAGTATTCCCTGCTTCATACACGCACTTCTTAATTGCTGAATACTATGTAATAAAACAAAATGCTACGCAAGCACAAGCGTTCATGAAAAGTGGTATTGAAACTTCTTACGCTCAATGGGGTGTAGCGGGTGGATCTGACTATGCAACACAAAGAATTGCAGATGCAGGAGCGACTTTCCCTGGACATGCAAGAGTTATTGGTGAAGAGAAATGGATTGGTTTGTTTCCAAACGGTTATGCCGCTTGGGCTGAACAAAGAAGAACTGGATTTCCAGCTCTTAAGCCATCTCCAGAGCCTTTAAACGCTGGAACGCTTCCTGAAAGATTCCCTTATCCAAATGAGGAAAGTACTATCAACAGTACAAATTATGCTGTTGGTGTTAAAGGATTATCTCCTCAAACAGATAACAACTCATCTAAAGTTTGGTGGAACCAATAGTCTTTAGATTTATTAAATAAAAAAAAGCATCCCTAGGGATGCTTTTTTTATTTATATATTAACATAAATATTTTTAAAAAAATGGATAAGGAACAAACTTTAATCTTTGGAATAAGATCAGTAAAAGAAGCTATTGATTCGAACAAATCTTTAAATAGAGTTTATATTCAAAGAGGTTTAAAAGGAGTTTCAGCATTTGATTTAATAAAAACATTACACAAAAAAAATATTGAAATTTCATATGTACCAATCGAAAAGTTAAATCGATTTACAATAAAAAATCATCAGGGTGTCGTAGCTACAATAGCACCAATAAAATTTTTAGACTTAAACGAATTAAATGAACTAATAGAATCTAAAAAAAAATCAGTATCCTTATTAATATTGGACCAGCTTTCAGATGTAAGAAATTTTGGAGCTATAGTAAGAACAGCAGAGTGTACGGGTGTGGAATGCATAATTATTCAATCTAGTGGAAGTGCACCGGTCAACGGGGATGCAATAAAAACATCATCAGGTGCAGTATTTAATGTTCCAATATGTAAAGTAAGTCACATAAAAGATGCTATTTTTCTTTTGAAGCAATTGAATGTGAAAATATATGGTGCGTCAGAAAAAGCAGACAATAATATATTTCAAACAAAATTTAAAAACTCTCAAGCTCTGATTATGGGATCAGAGGGAAAAGGTTTATCAAACGCTGTTATTAATTTATGTGATGAATTAGTAAAAATTCCTCTGGAAGGTAAAATAGAATCCTTAAATGTATCTGTAGCTTGTGGGACAATTTTATATGAAATATTAAGACAAAAAAAATTTAATTCATAAACATTTCATTAAGCTTTTTAACTCATTCAATATAAGACAATACTCGTGGGGAGTTTCGTTATTATTATTAAAATGTATGGCGTGAAAACCTGCATTTAGGGCACCTAAAATATCTGCTTCTAAATTATCACCAATCATCAAAGAATTCTTCGATCCGGCGCCTGAGACTCTCAGGGCATAATCAAAAATTTTAATATTTGGTTTTTTAACACCAACTGTTTCTGAGTCAATAATTGAATGAAAGTATTTTTTAATTTGAGAGTTTACTATTTTTTTATTTTGAACCTCTGTGAATCCATTAGTTATGATATGTAGTCTATATTTATTTCTCAGATAGTCCAAAACTAGGATAGTATCTTTTATCAAAAAATTATTAACTGGAAGAGAAATAACATAATCATCAGCAATTTTATTAATTACATCATCCGATAAACTTATATTTAATTTTTCGAAAGAAGATTTAAGTCGATTGTATCTTAAAAATTCTTTAGTAATTTTTTCATCCCTATATAATTTCCAATAAGAAAAATTAATTGGAATATAAATATTTAAGAATTTATTCAAATCAATATTGATTTGATATTTTTTTAATAAAAAATCAAAAGTTAGAGCTGAATTTTTTTGAAAATCCCAAAGGGTATGATCTAAATCAAAAAATATATCGGTTATACCATTAAATTTTACCATGAGATTTAAAATATTTTTTAAACATTTTTTTCCACCTAAAATTAGTAGAATAATCGCTATTAATAGAATTATTCAACACTAAAGTCATTATACCATCTACTTCCTTTACATATCTTGTCATCTCCTCTATTACTTGTCTTGCTACAATTGGTTTTTTATATATTTTTAAAACCCTATCAGTAATACAAACGGGATATATTTGAAGTTTAGTTTCAATTTCGTTCTCTAAATCAAAAAAATAAAATGGATTAGTGGTACTTGCCCTAAATCCTGGTAAATCATTATAATGCAGGCTATAATCTTTATTAAAGCCCAATCTTGCAAAATTTCTGTAAGTTGATGGAAAATCAATTTTTATAAGGTTTTGTCTCACTTTTAGTATGGGTCTGTGAATAATTGATTGTAACGTCTTTTTTTCATTTTTAAGTAATTTTTCGTTTTTTAGAGACGAAAAAGAAGAAAGAAGTGAAACTTCACAGAAATCTGAAATATCTTTAATTTTTTCAATGAAAATTTTAGAATAAATACTTAAATTTCTGTCAAACCTAGAAAAGTTTGAAATTAAAAAAAATACCGTCGTTTTAATTCCATTACTATTATTTAAATCAATCCAATCTGAATAATTATCTAAAGGATCTTTTTTTAAGTTTAATAAAACCGAAAATCTTCTGTAAATTCTATAAACATCTAATCTTAATATGTCTCTGGAAAACCCTCCAATAGTTCTAATAAGTCCCTTCCCTTTAAAATCAAATGCACAAGGAACTTCTAGGCAACTGTTAAGCTCAAATGAATTTTTTTTGAATTGTAAATTGGGATAAAAACTAATTAAACTTTCTTTAAACCTTTTAATCCAAAAATCAACGACTGGCTTATTTAAAAATCTATTTTTATATGCCAAGCTTGAAGAGGGGTCAAAACGGCCAAAATCATCTTTTAAGTGCAATAGATATTCTTCATAGCGACTAATCAAATAAAAACTAGCACCAAAAATATCAAATTGAAAAAAAGGATTGTCTTTATTTGAAAAAAATATAGGTAAACCATCCCAGATATCCACTTCAATTTCGATATCCTCAATTTTATGAGACAAAAGAATTTCAGAGGCATTAATATAAAACTCATCCTCAATTTGACTATCATGATAACTAATTTTATATGATTGGTGTTCTTTAAAATAATTGATGTCTGAAGTAAATTCTATTGGAATACCCAAGTGGTATGTGAATATATGTTTGAAAATATATCTAATTCTAGGAGTTATTATATTTGTATAAACAACAATCATTCACTAGAACTTATTTTTTTTATTAAATTATCTAAATCTAATGAAGCATAATTTCCAGAGCTCATAAAAAGCATATTAGAATTAGCATAAGATTGACTCAGTAAAAATTCATTAAGTTCATTTGGATTTGAAAAAACTTTTAAATTATTATCATTAAAAGCCAGTTTGATAACTTGATCATTAATCTCACTTAAACCCTTTTTGATAACAACTTTTGGATCATAAAACAAAAGAGCTATATCCGCACTTTTTAGCGTATCCTTATAAAAATTAATGAAATCCTTGTTAAGGCTACTAAAAGTATGTAATTCTAGTAGTGCAATAAGTTTTCTGTCTTGAAATTGTTTTTTTAAAGCATCTGTTGTAGCTAATACTTTACTTGGAGAGTGAGCAAAATCTTTAAAAATAAGCCGGTCATCCATTTCAAGTAGCGGCTCTAATCTTTTATCTGCACCTTTAAAAGAAATTATAGAATTATAAAATTCTTCTTCTTGAACTCCCATTAATTGACATACCAATTTTGCCCCGGCCAGATTACTCAAATTATGATCACCAAAAACATTCAAGGGAATTTCACCTTCATCAGTTATTAAAAAAGTAATACCATTTTTAATTATGTGATCAGGTATAGAATATGCTAATTTTCTAATAGATTTTTCACAATCCTGTGTTATTTTTTCTACTTCTTTATCTAATTTATTGTATACCAATACGCCACCTTCAACAATTGTATCTAAGAACGTTTCAAATTGATAAATATAATTTGCTTCACTCGGAAAAACATTTATGTGGTCCCAAGAAATACCACTTAAAAGAGCAATATTGGGTTTGTAAAGGTGGAACTTTGGCCTTCTGTCAATAGGTGAAGATAAATATTCATCACCCTCTAATAAAATAAAATCATTTTCCTCAGATAAATGTACCATTGTATCAAATCCTTCTAGTTGGGCACCAACCATGTAATCAACTTTTCTATCATTATTATTTAAAACATGTAAAATCATAGCAGTAATAGATGTCTTACCATGACTTCCACCAATTACTACTCTAGTTTTATTTTTGGACATTTCAAAAATAAATTCGGGATATGAAAGTATTCTGATGTTTTTTAATTTAGCTTCTAATAGTTCTGGGTTATCAGCCTTTGCATGCATACCCAAAATAACAAAATCTAAATCTGATGAAATATTTGAGGAAAACCATCCAAATGTTTCAGGCAATAAACCATGTTTTGCTAATCTTGATTTTGATGGTTCAAAAATATTGTCGTCACTACCAGAAACTTTATAACCTTTTTGATGTAGTGCGATTGCTAAATTATGCATAGCACTTCCGCCAATAGAAATAAAATGAACTTTCATCTTAAATTTTATTTATTAAAGTTAAAAAAAGGTCAGTCATTTAAAACTTTCCACAAACTGTCTTTCAATTCTTTTAATCCAAAATTTGAAACTGATGATATGAAATTGAATGAAATATTTTCTATGTTTTTATGAATTTCATCACTTATTTTATCTTTTCTTTTTTTATCAATTAAATCAGATTTAGAAATAGCAATTATTCTCTGTTTATCTAATAGTTCCGGATTATACTGTTTTAATTCATTTAACAAAATATTGTATTGATCAACAATTTTTTCAGATTGACTAGAAATGAGAAATAAAAGAACGGAATTTCTTTCAATGTGCCTTAAAAAATGGTGTCCCAGTCCCTTTCCCTTTGATGCTCCTTCAATAATTCCAGGGATATCTGCCATTACAAAAGATTTAAAATCTCTGTACTCTACTATACCCAAATTAGGTTTTAAAGTAGTAAATTCATAATCACCAATTTTTGGTTTTGCAGATGTAATGGTCTTTAACAAAGTAGATTTACCAACATTTGGAAAACCAACCAAACCTACATCAGCTAAAATTTTTAATTCTAGGGTAATCTGTAATTCTTTTCCTTTTATTCCTGGCTGCGAATATCTGGGAGCCTGATTTGTTGAGCTTTTAAAATTCCAATTTCCAAGACCCCCCATTCCTCCCTCTAAAATTATTTTTTCCTCAGTATCTTCTGTAGTTTCATGAATAATTTTATTTGTTTCTGAATTCTTTATAACTGTTCCTACTGGAACCCTTATGTAAACATCTTTACCATCGGCTCCAGAACTTCTACTCCCACTACCATCACCTCCATGTTCAGATTTGAAATGTCTTTGATATTTAAAGTGGTGCAAAGTCCACAAAGACTTATCTGTTACGACTATTACATGCCCTCCTCTACCTCCATTTCCTCCATCAGGACCACCTTTTGTAATGTATTTTTCTCTTCTGAAATGAGCCGAACCTTTACCTCCATTTCCAGAATATATATTTACCTTGACATAATCAACAAAATTACCCTCTGTCATTATACTTTTGAGTCTATAAGATTATATATCCTTTGAGTTATTTGTTCAATTTCACCCGTACCCTCTACGCTATAAAATTTATTTTGATGCTTATAATATTCAGTTAATTGAGATGTTTTGTTGTTATACTCATCAAATCTATTTTTAATTTTTGATTTATCCTGATCATCAATTCTTCCGCTTTCTTTTCCTCTATTAATTAATCTTTCAATCAAAATAGCTTCATCAACCTCTAAGGCAATGGTCATGGTTATACTTAGATCTTTCTTTTTTAAAAAATCATCTAAAATTTCAGCTTGATGGGTTGTTCTTGGAAATCCATCAAAGATAAATCCATTAGCATTTAGAGACTTGTTAACCTCAGCCTCTAACATTTTAATTGTAACATTATCGGGGACTAAATCCCCTTTCTCCATGTAGGATTTTGCTAGTAAACCAAGTTCTGTTTGTTTTGATATATTATACCTAAATACATCGCCTGTTGAAATATGAACTAAACCATATTTATTCTTTACAAATTCGGCTTGAGTTCCCTTACCCGAACCAGGTTTTCCAAATAAAATTAAATTTATCATAATCTTGTTAAATAATTTAACAAATATACCCAAAATCGATAGTTAAATTATTTTTATACTTGATTACATTTTTAATGTATTTTTGCTAAAATAATTTTTATGAATTATTTTTCTTCAGATTTTAAATTAGGAATACTTGGTGGTGGTCAACTTGGAAAAATGTTATTACAAGTAACGTCAAGATTAAGCATTAAAACAAATATTCTTGACCCTAGTAAAGATTCGCCTTGCAAAAACCTTTGTAATGAATTTGAAATTGGTAATTTAATGGATTTCGATTCTGTTTATCAATTTGGGAAAAAGTGTGATTTAGTCACTTTTGAAATTGAACACGTAAACACAGAAGCGTTAGAAAAATTAGAATCAGAGGGAACAAAAGTATATCCTAGCTCTAAAACTCTAAAAATTATTCAAAATAAAAATCTTCAAAAACAATTTTTTATTGATAATAATATTCCTACTTCTGATTTTTGGTATTTTAAATCTCCAAAAGATTTTAAAAACTCTTTTCATAAAAATCAGATTTCTTTTCCATGTGTATGGAAAAAAACAAAATTTGGTTATGATGGATACGGTGTGGAGATAATTAAGTCGATAAAACAAATTGATAATCTCCCTAATGAAGAGTTTATAATTGAAGAGTTTATACCATTTGAAAAAGAACTAGCAACAACAATTGTTAGAAATAACTCTGGAGATATTCAAATATTCCCTCTAGTTCAAATGGATTTCAACAAGGAATCTAACCAAGTTGAATATGTTGTTTGTCCTGCTCAAGTAAATAGAGAAATAAAAGATTTAGCTAATGCACTAGCAATGAAAGTTTCGAAATCATTCAAACACGTTGGTCTTTTAGCAATTGAAATGTTTTTGACAAAAGACAATAAAATTTTAATAAATGAAGTAGCTCCAAGACCACACAATAGTGCGCACTATTCAATAGAAGCTTGTGAAAATTCTCAATTTCAACAACACATAAATTCTATTTTAGATTTAAAATTAGGAAGTTGTAAATCCAATAATAATGCAATTATGGTTAATTTAGTTGGTGAAAAAGGTTATTCTGGACCGGTATTCTACCAGGGTATTGAAAAAGCTATGGAACAAAGTAATGTTTCAGTTCATATTTATGGAAAATCAAATACTAAACCTAACAGAAAAATGGGGCATGTAACAGTTACGGATGAAAATTTAAAAAATGGTTTAAAAAAAGCCAAGTCAGTAAAAAATTTAATTAAAGTTAAAACAAAATAGTTATGGCAAAAGTTGGTATTATTATGGGAAGTAAATCAGATCTTCCTATTATGCAAGAAGCTGTAAACATATTAGAAGATTTTGGAATATCTAATGAGGTTGATATTGTATCTGCGCATAGAACACCTGATAAAATGATGGAATACGGAAAAAATGCACACAAAAGAGGAATTTCAGTTATTATTGCCGGGGCAGGTGGAGCAGCTCATCTTCCTGGAATGATAGCTTCCTTAACTCCACTGCCTGTTATTGGGGTGCCTATCAAGTCTAGAAACTCAATCGATGGTTGGGATTCGGTTTTATCTATTCTTCAAATGCCAGGTGGTGTTCCTGTAGCAACAGTGTCTTTAAATGGTGCTAAAAATGCAGGGATACTTGCAGCAAAAATTATCGGAATCAGTTTGGTTGAAATTCAAAATAAGATAATTGATTATAAATTGGATATGAAAGATAAAGTAATAAAGGATTCTAAAAAGTAGTTGATTAGCATAACAATTAACAGCCAAAAAATAGGTACAGATTCTACCCAAAAACTGGAAAAATATTTTGTTTGATTTTTCTTACAAACCTCAACAAAACAACCAATAATTATAGCAATCAATAAATCCGAAATTATATAATTAATCTCATTTAGATTAATTACAAAACTCAAAAATAAAAACACTAGCAATAAAACAAATGCTATACTTTTAGTTTTTTTAATTCCAAAAACCTGTGGCATAGTTTTTAGTTTCAAAGAATCAAACTTCAAATCTCTTATTTCAAAAGGAATGGTACATACAATCACAAATAAAAATCTTTGAATAAACAATAAAAATGAAGTGATAAAATCTATCTCAATTTCACTTAATAATGGAAAAAGGACGGTAACTGCTGACCAACAAAATGCCACTATATATATTTTAATACGGCTGTAGTTTCTGATATTAGTTTTAGTTCTATTGAAAGGAATTACATAAATAAAACAAAAAAAAGATATAAATAATCCTAATAAGATAGTTGACATAGTTGCGAAAAAAAGAGAAATAAACAGTAGAATGCCTGAGAAAAAACTTAAGTATTGTATTTTCTTAATTGAAACATTATTTACAAAAAAATAATAAGGTAAAGTGGAAGCAAATTTTATGAAATTGTAAGTTATAATAGTAGAATTAAATATTATGAAAAGTATAAGTGGACTAAATTCTATTTTCAATCTTAGGTAAGTAATTACAGTTAGTGCTAAAACAGAAATAGAAAGGTGAATACTTGATTTGACGTAAAAGTCAAAAAATGAATACAACATTTTCATATTTACAAAAATAAAAAAGTGTTGATAATTTATGTTTTTAGGTTAAAAACTTTATTTTTTTATTAACAAAAAAACACAACTTTTAATCACTATTTAATTAATTTTGAATTTTTTATTAATATAATTAATATGGGTAAATTTTCTAGTAGACATATCGGTATAAATAACATTCAGAAAGAAGAAATGCTGGGCAGTTTAGGCTTAAATTCAATGGAAGAATTGATTTCTGAAACTATTCCAAAAAATATTCGATTAAAAAAAGAATTAGATTTAGATGATGAGCTTAGTGAAAATGAATTTTTGACTCATATTGATAAACTTTCAAAAAAAAATAAAAATTATAAATCCTACATTGGGCTTGGATATCATCAATCTATTACTCCCTCAGTTATTAAAAGAAATATTTTAGAAAATCCTAGTTGGTATACCGCTTACACGCCTTATCAAGCTGAAATTGCTCAAGGAAGAATGGAGGCCTTACTAAATTACCAAACAATAATATGCGATTTAACTGGAATGGAATTATCCAACGCATCACTACTGGACGAAAGTACCTCAGCTGCAGAAGCAATGACAATGCTTTTTAGTGCCAGATCAAGAACTCAAAAGAAAGAAAATATTAATAAATTTTTTGTTTCCGATGACACCCTGCCTCAAACAATTGCTCTTATTCAAACGAGAGCTGAACCTTTGAATATTGAAGTTGTTGTTGGAAAATTAGAAGAATTTGACTTTTCAAGTGAATTTTATGGATGCTTGATGCAATACCCAGGTGTATATGGAAATATTAATGATTTAAAAAAATATAGTGAAAAAGCAAAATCAA
>CALKEO010000020.1 GCA_938088195.1 uncultured Flavobacteriaceae bacterium
GTATTAGCGTCTAACATTAATTCCTCAGGAAGATTTAATATTTCTGGCCATTTAAAAAAATTATAAGTTGCTTGAGTAGCAAGGGCACCCACACAAGAAATTCTTGTAGATTCTCGTAAAATAGGATCTGAATTATCTAAATCTGCCATATCATCAGAAAAAGCTATCCAAAGCGAGGTACCTGCACCAGCTGAGGATCCGTAAACACCAATCCTTGTTTTGTCAACATTGTACTTATCAGCATGATACCTTATAAACTGAAGGCATCTTTTAGAATCATTTAAACTAGCTAATATCCCATATGGTTCATGTTTTTGAAATCTGTAGTTAATTGTAGCAACAGAAATTCCTTTATCTATAAAACTTGCTAATTGTTTTGAATTATAATGTTGTGATTTATCTCCACTACCAAAACCACCTCCATGTATATAAATTACAAGTGGTGTTGGTTTATCTGATTTAGCTAGCCAAATATCAAATTTATTTCTCTGATGATCCCCATAAGTTTCATTGACATAATCAGCTGTAATTCCATTAAGATTTATAGGCTCAACTACTTTTTTATTTTGAGAAAATACAATTAGAAAATTTAATAGAAAATATGTGTAAGAGGTTAACGTAAATATTTTTTTTATGTTCATATTAGAAATTTACTAAATTAGTTTAGTTTTAAAAAATTATAACATGAAAATCAAATCATTGCTACTATTAAGTTTGTTAATAGTATCAACAAACTGTGAAAATATTGAAAAAAAATCTGATCAAATAGATGGGTTACTTGTCCATTCGGTATATTTTTGGTTAAATAATCCAGATAATATTGAAGAAAGAGCTGAATTTGAAAAAGCAATAAAAAAATTAATTAGCACCAATAAACTTGCAGTAAAAAAACATTTAGGAAAGCCTGGCAATACCGAAAAAAGAGAGGTAGTTGAAAATTCTTATGATTATTGCATGATATTGACTTTTCCAAGCTTAAGAGCCCAAAGATTATATCAAGACGCCCCAACTCATTTGATTTTTATCGATGAAGCCAAACATCTTTGGAAAAAAGTTCAAGTATTTGATTCAATGACAGAGTCTATTTAACCCCCTTTTAGAGCCTTTTTATAAATCTTCTCGTAAATTGGAACTACATTGTTAATGTCAAATGCTTTTGATTGTTTGAAAGCTTTATTTTTAAATTTATCTAAGACTCTTGGGTCTTTTAGAATTGAGATAGCATATTCAGACATTAATTCTATATCATCTGGATGAGTGAGATAACCTGTTTCACCGTGAATATTAATTTCTGAGAGTCCTCCGGCATTTGATGAAATTACAGCAACTTTACTAGCCATAGCTTCTAAGGCTGCTAAACCAAAACTTTCAGTATTAGAAGGCAGTAAAAACAAATCAGAATGGCATAAGTTTTTTTCCACTTGATTTGAATTTCCAAGAAACTCAACTTTACCCATGATAGAGAGTTCTTTACATAACTGCTCAGCCATTTCTTTTTCAGGCCCCTCTCCTATCATTAGTAATCTAGAAGGTATTTCTTTTTGAATATTATTAAAAACTAATATGACATTTTTAATATTTTTAACTGGTCTAAAATTACTCACATGAGCGATTATAAATTCATTTGAAACATTATTTTCAAAATCACATTTCTTTTGTTGCTCTACATATTTTGAAATATCAATAAAATTGGGAATAACTTCAATACCTATATTGATATCAAATTGATCTAAAGTGTCTTGTTTTAAACTTTCAGAAACACAGGTAACAATATCCGACTTATTGATACTAAAATTTACAGCAGTTTTGTAAAAAGGGTGGTTACCAACTAAAGTAATATCTGTTCCATGTAAAGTGGTTACTATTGGTACATGAATCCCTTGATCTTTTAACATCATTTTTGCCATGTAAGCGGCATATGCGTGGGGAATCGCATAGTGGACATGCATAAGGTCAATTGAATTATCCTTAATAACCTCAACAAGTTTAGTTGATAATGCTAATTCATAGGGTTGAAAATTAAATAATGGGTAGTCAGGAACATTTACTTTATGAAAAAATAGGTTTTCACTTAAATTATTTAGTCTAACAGGTTTTTTATAAGCAATGAAATGGACCTTGTGTCCGTGCTTACACAATGAGATGCCAAGTTCAGTAGCAAGAACTCCACTTCCTCCAAAAGTTGGATAACAAACAATTGCAATTTTCATTGCTGCAAATTACTTAAAAGATTCGTAAATAACCCGTTGAATTTCAGTTCTGATATTATATTGTGACAACTTTTTATTATCCATTGTAGGAAACGTTCTATTAGATAAAAAAACATAAACTATATTATTTTCAGGATCAGCCCAAGCATAAGTTCCCGTGAATCCAGAGTGACCGAAACTACTCATTGGAACACAACCACATGTAGAAGATCCATTATCCAGCTGAGGTTTATCAAATCCTATACCTCTCCTATTTTTATCATCACAAAAATAACACGTATTAAAATTATCTATAGTTGACTCGTTAAAAAATCTTGAACCACCATAATATCCTCCTTGTAAATACATCTGCATAATTTTAGCAACATCATTAGCATTTGAAAATAGTCCCGCATGCCCCCCAATTCCACCCTGCATAGCTGCTCCCATATCATGGACATATCCATGAACTATGGAATTTCTAAAATATTGATCAATTTCAGAGGGAACGATTTTATTTAAACTAAAGTTTGTAGTAGGATTATAACCTGTATAATTAGCACCTAGTGAGAAGAGAATTTTTTTTTTAATTGAACATCTAAATTTAAATTGTTCTTATCCTCTAAAAAAGATTTCATATAATAGTAAGGTAAGTCACTGTAAACGTATGACTTGTTTTCAAAAAGCTCGCTATTATTAATATCCAGAGCAATTGAATCTAAAAAATCTTCTCTTAAAAATAAATCTTCGTTAACTTTTATTGTGAAGTCACTAGACTTTTTAGTCCTATACCAGCTATCCAGTGGTTTTTTTGTAATGCTATCAATTGTGTTTTTATAGAATGGAATCCATGGAAAAAGTCCTGACTGGTGGGAAAACATTTCTTTAATAGACAAATCAGATTTATCATTTAAATTTTTATTAGGAAACATTTTGGATAAAGTAGTTTCCAAAGTAATGTTTTCATTTTCGTATTCTTCCATCATTAATGGAACAGTGGAAAGAATTTTGGTTAATGAGGCTAAATCATAGATATCATCCCATTCAATTTTATTTTTTGAATGGTATGTCTTAGTTCCAAAGGATTTATTGTAAACAACCTCTCCATTTCTTGCTACTAAAATTTGAGCACCTGGTGTCATTTTTTCATCAATAGCAAAACGGACTATTGAATCAATTTTATTTAGTTTTTTTATATCAAAACCTTGATTATATGGATGGCTGTAACTTAATCTTTTTAATGGTGTTGTTTTGATAGAGGTTCCAGCAGGAAATAATTCATTTATTGAAACAGGCAAAACACCTTTTGAACCTATAGCTCCAAAAATTAATTGAGCTGTCTTCTGTTGTGTAACAGCATTGTTTTGATAAGGAACTATAATTGAAGAAATGTTTGTTAAATCAATATCCATTAAGGCATATGGCTTAGAAAAAACAGTTAAAATAACTTTAGAAGATTTAGAAATAAGTTCTAAATTACTTTTTTCAGTTGATGTAAACTTATACGATTCAAATGGGGTTTCATCAGATTTATGAAGACCAACAATTATGTGATCATAGGTTTCTTTTAGTCTTAAAAAATCACTATTTGAATCAATTAAATCAACTTTTGTGTAATGATTAAGCATTTTAAAGAATTCATCAGAGTTCGAGTCGCCCATCTTTAAATAAGCTATTTTTTTAGATAAATTTTTGATAGGAACAATTTGTGATTCATTTTTTATAACAGTAATGGATTCTTTTGTTAGCTGGTCCAGCAGTGCCTTATCCTTTTCAGAATTTAAATCTTCCCTAAGATTTTCTAGTATAACTGTTGAATTATTATTTAAACCAGCTTTGTATTTAGCCATTAAAATTTTTTTAACTGACTGTGAGAGTCTTTGAGTTGTTAAAACACCCTCATTTAATGCCTTTTTAATACTCAACGTGCTTTGATCCAAATCATCGGGCATCAATAACAAATCATTTCCAGCTAAAAGGGCTGCCACATCAGCAGATTCACTTTTGTTAAAATCAACAACACCTTTCATGTCCATGGCATCAGTTATTATTAGACCATCAAATTTTAATTTCTTTTTTAAAATTTTTGTTACAATTGTTTTTGAAAGCGTTGACGGTAATTTTGGTTTTTTTTCCAGTGAAGGAACTTCCATATGAGCGACCATCACACTCGAGAGGTTATTTTTAATCAATTCTTTAAAAGGATAAAGCTCAACATCATTAATTCTTTTTGAATCAAAATTAATTGTAGGAAGAGTTTTATGTGAATCTTGAGAAGTGTCTCCATGACCTGGAAAGTGTTTTGCAGAACCCATGATTCCTTGACTTTGCATTCCTTTTAGATAGGCGATTGATTTATTGGTAACATTAAATTTATTTTCACCAAATGATCTACTCCCAATCACAGGGTTGTTAGGGTTTGTGTTGATATCGACAACAGGCGCGAAATTGATGTGAACCCCTAATCTTTTGGAATGAACACCAATTCTTTCACCAACTTCATAAATCAATTTATTATTTTCTATTGCACCCAAAGTCATATTGAAAGGGAATGAAAATGCATCATCTAAGCGCATACCAATGCCCCACTCAGCATCCATACCAATTAAAAGGGGAACCTTTGAAATAGATTGAAATCTATTTGTTGCAATGGCTTGATCTTTGACGTTTCCAAGCGAAAAAATCAAACCTCCTAAATGATTTGTTTTTATAATGTCTGCTATTTCTTCCATCCTTTCAGGTCCATCTTTAGAAGCAACCCAAATAGTAAATAGTTGTCCAATCTTTTGATCGATAGTCAAACTGCTGTATACGCTGTCAACCCAAATTTTTTGATTCTCATAATCTTTAGTTATTAGTGAACTTTGAGAAAACAAAGAGCTTGAGAAAAAAGAGAAAAATATGAAATATAAATACCTGGTCATCTTGAATTATTTAAAAATAAAAGTATTGAATTATCATGTATCTAATTATAATTTTAGCTGAAAGCTTTATAATTAACTATTAAAAAAACGCGCATGCCAACTTTCAGTTGCAGGAACTTCCCAATTTTCATTAAAATCTCCAATATCTAATACTAAATTATTGAAAACTATGGTGTTTTTTGAAACAGACTTATTTTTAACAAGTTTTTTAAAATCAACAATTGATTTGTAAGAAATATAATCCCCCTGTTTGAAAGATATATTCATTTTGTCTAATAGATCAATTTGATACTTATTTTCTAAATCTTTAATAAAATGAACACACTTATCAATTGAACAGCCAGTGGCAGCATTTATAGACTCATCCAAAGCAATTATTATAAATCTGTCATATTTAATAGTGTAAGCTACTTTAAGTTCGGCTTTATGTGCCGTCCAATTTTCAAGGAAAAGTGATAGTGATTTTTCTATCTCTGCCAATTCATCATCAAAAAATTTTCTATTGGACTGAAAAACCCATATTCTTGAGTTTTTATCCATTTCATAGAAAGGTATAATCATAAGTCTGAGGCTTGATTTATTAGTTCAGCAATATCAAGAACTTTAACTTCGTTTTCTTTCTTTTTATTTTTTATACCGTCGGTAAGCATCGTATTACAAAATGGACAGCCAGCGGCTATAATTTCAGGTTTAGTTTCTAAAGCCTCTTCTGTTCTTTTTATATTAACCTCTTTGTTACCAGCCTCTGATTCTTTAAACATTTGAGCGCCTCCAGCTCCACAACAAAGACCTTTTTGCTTACAGCTTTTCATTTCTGAAAGTTCAGCATCTAATTTTTGAAGAACTTCTCTTGGAGCTTCATAAACGTTGTTAGCTCTGCCTAAATAACAGGGATCGTGAAAAGTAATTCTCTTACCCTTGAAAACACCACCTTTGACTGTTAACCTACCTTCTTTTAAAAGTGATTTTATGAACTGTGTGTGATGAATAACCTCATAATTTCCACCAAGTTCAGGATACTCATTTTTTAAAGTGTTAAAACAATGAGGGCATGTAGTAACTATTTTTTTAACGTTATATCCGTTTAATACTTCAATATTAGTAAGTGCTTGCATTTGAAATAAAAACTCATTTCCAGCTCTTTTAGCAGGGTCACCGGTACATCCTTCTTCAGATCCCAAAACAGCAAATGAAACATTAGCTTGATTAAGAATTTTTGCAAAAGCTTTGGTAATTTTTTTAGCTCTTTCATCAAAACTACCAGCACAGCCAACCCAAAAAAGAATTTCGGGTGTTTTACCTTGAGCTAGTAAATCAGCAAATGTATTAATCTGTATATTACTCATAATTAATCATGTTGGCCATCGTCAAATACTTCGATAGTGACTTCTTTTTCTACTAAATCAGTAAACTTTCCATTATATCTAGTTGCTTTAACTAAATGATTATCTACCCAATGATAATTGCCTCCTCTTGGTTTTCCCATTACCATACTGTGAAATTTAAAACCATGTTTGTTTAACCAATCTTCAGTTACTTTTCTATGATCCTCTGTTCGAGATGTAAAAAAACAAATCACATGACCCTGATCATACCATTTATTAAGTGTCTTTAACGCATCGGGGTACAAATTAGCGGATGCCATTCTCTCTGGCTCTTCATTTGGTATATCGTCACATATGGTACCATCAATATCAATTAAATAATTTTTAATACCATTGGGCAGCACCGGACTAATATGTTCTCCATCTTCAATTTTTTCACTTAATATTTTTTCGACTTCTTCTTTTTTCATCAGTTTAATTTTAATTTATAATTCATTTTTCCAATTTAATTTATCCATTTGATTAAATGGCCAAGGAGCGCCATTATTTTCTATATTATTCATCATATTATTTAATTCGGAGGGAGCAGCAGATTTCTCCATCACTAAATATCTTCTCATATCCATAATTATTGATAGTGGATCAATACCGATAGGACAGGCTTCAACGCAAGCATTACAAGAGGTGCAAGCCCATAATTCTTCCGTACTAATATGATTTTCAAGTAATTGTTTTCCATCGGATTTAAACTCTCCTTTATTCAAATCAATATTTCTACCAACCTCCTCCAGTCTATCTCTTGTATCCATCATAATTTTCCGTGGAGATAATTTTTTCCCTGTTTGGTTAGCCGGACATTCGCTTGTACACCTACCACACTCAGTGCATGTGTAAGCATTTAGTAACTGAATTTTCGAAAGGTCAAAAACATCAGAGGCCCCAAACTTTGGAACCACTTGATTAGTTTCTGGGGTTACAAATGGATCTACACTTGGGTCTAACATCATTTTAACTTCGTTAGTCACAGATTTTAAATTTGAAAACTTACCCTTCGATTCTAAATTAGCAAAGTAGGTGTTAGGAAAAGCTAATAAAATATGAAGATGTTTCGAGTAATATAAATAATTTAAAAAAAAGAAAATTCCTGTGATATGCAACCACCATGCAGTTCTTTCAATAATGATTACCGAATTAATTGACAAACTATCAAAAAAAGGTAATAAGTATTGACTAACTGGGAAATATCCAGCAGAAATATAATTTGGATCAGAACTATTAATTTGTAACCAAAAATCTGAACCATTCATGGTTAAAAATAAGGTCATTAAAATTAATTCTATATATAGTATCCAATTAGCATCTGTTTTTGGCCAACCTTTCATTTCATTATTTAAAAAACGAGTGATTGTTAAAATATTTCTTCTTATCCAAAAAATAACAACAGATATAATAACAAGAAGAGCAAAAATCTCAAAAAATCCAATTAAAAAATTATAAAAGGGACCTAGGTAAGGGGCAAAAACTCTATGAGTACCAAAAAATCCATCAAATAAAATTTCTAATAACTCAATATTAATTACCAGAAAACCTAGATATACAACTATATGTAAAATTCCGACAATTGGTTTGTCAATCATTTTAGATTGTCCAAATGCAATTCTCAGCATTTGAGCCCATCTTTGTTTTTTATTATCATTTCTGTCTATAGGAATTCCTAAATTTATATTTCTATAAATTCTCTTTACATTACGTATAAAAAAAAACAAAGTAATTGTAAAAAAAATAATGAAAATTATATTTGGAATGTAGGTTAACAAAAACTATTCTGATTTGTAAGGTTTATTTTTTTTTCCAAAAAGGGAAAAGTGAATGTACCGGTTCGGATTTAACCTAATATCTTCTAGTAATAAATCAATTGATCTTGATGCCTCATTCAAATTATTAAATAAAGAGTCGTTGACAATCAATTTTGAAATAGTTCCCTCACCATTATTGATATTACTTAATATTGAGGAAAGATCGTCTGAGGATTTTTTAAAATTAGCAAGTGTAATATCCAAATCTGAATTAGTAAGTGACGAGGTTATATTACTCAAATCTTTTGAAATTTTTGATACATTACCAATAGTTAAATCAACTCTTGATTTATTGGATTTAACAATATCATTTATGGCTGAAGATGTCTCTTTTAACTCAGCTATAGTATAATTAAAATCAGAAACACTATTTCTTAAATTAGCTCTAGTTGAATCATCAAAAACTCTATTGATTTTAAATAAAACAGAGTCAGCACTCATAACCATAGACTCAATTTTTACTTGAAGATTTGTAATTTTTTTATTAACCAAGTCTGTTAGTCCTGGAGCTATTGAAGATTTTAAAGTGTCACCAGTAACTGCTTTTCTAGATTTATCATTAGACGGAATGATTGCAAGGGCTTTACCACCAATAAGTCCAGTCTCATATATTTGAGCCAAACTATTAATAGAAAATTCAATATCATTTTCTACTCTAAATTTTACTAGCAATTTATTTCCATTGTGAAAAGAAATTTTTTGAATACTTCCAACAGGCAATCCATTAACAGTTACAGGAGTTCCATTAACCACACCCTCTACATCTGAATAAACAGCGTAAAATGTTCTGTCGGTGACAAAAATATCATTAGATTTCAAATAACTAAAACCAAAAATAAATAAACCAATACCAAGGAGAACTAAAATTCCTGTTTTTACCTCATTGTTAATTTTCAAAATTATTTTTTTAATATTAAATCAAAGTTATGAATAATTTAATCATATTCTTCAATAAGAATTCATGTTTAAAAAATCATCAATTGAAATTCTATTTTCATTATTAAATGCAACTATAACAGCATCGTTAAAACCTGATTTTTTTGCTTCAACTAGAAATTTTTTGGCTTCATTGTAATCAGTGGTATATTGATAAAAATACTTGTAATTTTTTCCATTTTTTAAATAGCTTAATTGATCTAAACCTTTAAAATTATATGACTTAAGCGGAAGAAATTTAGAACCAGATGAGATTTGTATTTTTAAATATGTATTGTTGGAATCATTTTCATCAATAATTTCTGAGGATAATTCAGTGAAAGATTCTGTAATAGTAGTTTTGTATTTTTTTATCGCATCAGCTATTGTGCTTGACATCTCAAGTTGTCCTTTTTTAGAATTTAAATATTTACCTTCATTTTTATTTGTTAAAAACCCTGTTTCGACTAGTACACTAGGCATATAAGTATACTTTAATACAATAAAACCAGCCTGTTTTACAGTTCTATTTTTTCGTTTTAAATTCTTTACAAAAAAGTCTTGAATTAAATTTGCAGCTTTAATACTTTGATCTAAATATTCTTCTTGCATTAAAACTAAACTTATAACAGATTCTGGACTATTTGGATTAAACCCTCCATATTTTTGTTCATAATTTTCTTCTTTAAAAATCACAGAATTTTCTTTTTTTGCAATTTCAAAATTTCTTTGATTTGCATGTAACCCTAAGACAAATGTTCCAGCACCATAAGCATTCGAGTTATGAGCATCACAGTGAATAGAAATAAATAAATCTGCTTTAGCTTTATTTGCAATTTCTGCTCTTTTAAATAAGTCTACAAAAACATCTTTTTTTCTTGTATAAATAACATTAATATCGCCTTGTTTTTCAAGTTCGGCTCCAACTTGTAAGGCAATTGAAAGAGCTATATTTTTTTCATAGTATCCGTTTCCTCTGTTTCCAGGATCTTTTCCCCCATGACCAGCATCTAGAACAACAGTAAAAGAATCATTTATAGATTGAGAATAAATTATATTAGAAATAAATATGAAAAAGAAAAACAATGGTTTTCTTAAAAGATTGTTAAGGTTGTTATTCATAAAAATTAATCTTTCAAAATTATATGTAATTTTACCTATTAATATCATTGTTCTTGCAAACAAAATTTATATATAAAACACCAATTGTTAAATTAATTTTTATTTTTTTATTATTTATTGGTACAAAAATTAATTATTCACAAGATATTAAGGAAAATGACTCGATTTCAAAAAATGATTCACTAGTAAAAAAACCTCTTCTTTTAGGAAAAATCACTAGAAATGCTAAAGGATACATAAAAATTGATAAAGAAAAAGGTAAATTATATTTATATGATAGAGCTGAATTATATTACCTAGATACGGAACTAAGATCAGGTATTATCGTACTTGATTATAACAAAAACGAGGTGTCAGCTGGAAGAATTAAAGATTCAAGTGGATTACTATCTCAACCCCCTTTTTTTAAGCAGGGAGGAAACGAAGTCAACCCGGATTCATTAAGATTTAATTTTGATACAAAAAAGGCATTAATTTGGAATTCCAAGAGCGAACAAGGAGGTATGAATGTGGTTGCTGAGGCGACAAAGAAAGAAAACGATTCCATTTATTTTATTAAAGATGCTAAAGTTACTACCTCTAAAAATGAAGATAATCCAGAATATTATATAAGAGTTAGAAAAGGTAAATTCATTCCAAAAAATAAAATTATTGCTGGATTAAGTAATCTTTATATCGCAGATGTACCAACTCCTGTTTTTTTACCATTTGCATATTTTCCATTAACACAAAATAGAAAAACAGGTTTTATATTCCCATCAATTGGTCAAAACAACAACAGAGGATATTTTATTCAAAATGGTGGGTATTATTTTGCATTTAATGATTTTTTTGATTTTACACTTCTTGGGGACTATTACACCAATGGAAGCTATGGTTTTAGAAATGAATCAAATTATAGAAAAAGATACAGGTATAATGGTTCCTTGAGTTTGAGATTTGAAAACTTAATTGATGGAGAAAGAGGATTGCCTGGTTATTCAAAAAGCAACATCTATAATTTTAGATGGTCCCACAGTCAAGATTCCAAATCAAATCCAAATAGTCGATTTTCTGCTTCTGTAAATTTAGGAAGTAGTAATTATTTTCGAGAATCCGTAAATCAATTGAATACACCAAATTTTTTAAACAATACAATGAATTCCTCTGTCTCCTACTCAAAGACATTTAGAGGGTATCCGTCTGTTAACATGTCTCTAACTGCTTCACATTCTCAAAACACAAGGACAAAGACAGTAAACTTAAGTTTACCTAATTTAAATGCTAGTATGGAAAGAATTTATCCTTTTGTAAAAAGAAATGGTCAGAAAAAAGGCATTTTAAAAAATATAAATCTTCAATATTCACTAAGAGGTGAAAATAGAATTCAAACCAATGATTCATTGTTTTTAAAAAAAGAGATGTTTAATGATGCTAGTTATGGAATGAAACACTCCATTCCAATTAGTACAAATTTCAAAGTATTAAAACATTTTAGTATTAGTCTTGGCGGAACTTTTGAGGAGGTTTGGACAGGACAAACAATTAAAAAAAATGATTTCGATGTTGTTAACCAAACCTTGGGAAAAAGAGATACTATAAAAGGTTTTGATAGATTTAGTAAGTATAATTTTAGTGCAAATATAGGAACTACTGTTTATGGGGTATTTAATTTTAAAGAAGGAAAAAAAATTCAATCGATAAGACACGTAATTCGACCATCAGTTAGTTATGGAATTAACCCTAGTTTTGAAAAATACTATGATGAATACATAATAGATGCTGAGGGGAATACAAGAGAATATTCAAGATTTGAGGGAGGATTTTATGGTGCACCTGGAAATAATTTTTCTAGCAATGTTGGTATTTCAGTTAGTAATGTTTTAGAAGCAAAAATAAAAGACCGTGATAGTACAGTTATAGAACCTAAGAAGATAAAGTTATTAAATAACTTAAATTTTAGTACTAGTTACAATATTGCAGCTGATTCACTAAACTGGAGCCCAGTTAGAATGACAACAGGAACATCACTACTTGATAATAAATTAAATATCAATGTTGGAGCTACTTTTGATCCATATGCCCTTAATGATCAAGGGACCAGAATTAATAAATTTCACAGTGGGGGATTTAGAATGACAAGCGCAAATATAAATATGGGTTTTTCAATTGCTAGTAAAAATTCTAAAAATGATAAATCAAAAGAAAGTGATAACTCAAGAAGCGGAGGAAGAGATGATGATTTGTTTGGAAGGGTTGATGACTTTGCAGATAGCTCATTTGATAACAACGAAGATGAGGAAGAGGATGAAGAGGACTTAGACTTAGAATTATACAATAATCAAATGCCATGGGATATTAAGTTTGCTCACTCATTAACATATAATAACAACTCTGGGCAAAAACAAATATCCAACAACTCTTTAATGTTTTCTGGAAATATTTCACTATCAAAAAAATGGAAAATTGGAGGGTCCTCAGGCTATGATTTTAAAAATTCAGGAGTGACTTATACGCAGTTGAGATTTGAGAGGGATTTGGATAGTTGGAAAATGAATTTTAATTGGGTTCCTTTTAGCACAAGAGCTTCCTGGTATTTTTTTATTGGAATCAAATCTGATTTATTAAGCGATCTAAAATATGATAAAAGAAGATTACCAGATAAGAGGCTTTAGAATGAAAAAATATTTATTTTTATTATTAATCTTAACAAGTATGAGTATTTACTCACAAAAAAACATGAAAAAAATTATTAATACAGAAAATGCACCATCGCCTGTAGGGCCTTATAATCAAGCAATATTAACAGATGGAACTTTATATGTTTCGGGTCAAGTGGCTTTAGATGCTGAAACAAAAGAATTAGTTAGAGGAACCATTCAAGAGGAAACTGAAAAAGTCATGAATAATATTTTAGCAATACTTGAAGAGGTTAATTTTAAGTTTGAAAACGTTGTTAAAACCACGATTTTTATTACAGATATGAATAATTTTAAACTGATTAATGAAACTTATGGTAAATTTTTTAATGAGACAACTGCGCCTGCAAGAGAAACTGTTGAAG
Source organism: uncultured Flavobacteriaceae bacterium (assembly GCA_938088195.1). Classification (GTDB taxonomy): domain Bacteria; phylum Bacteroidota; class Bacteroidia; order Flavobacteriales; family Flavobacteriaceae; genus MAG-121220-bin8. The sequence goes on from CALKEO010000020.1 coordinate 13,375, forward strand.
TCTCAGCATTACCATTGGGTGCCAGAATAGAAATTTCTGTTATTGCAAAATCAAATTAATTTGATAATGATTGGTGATAGGCAACTAAACCATCAATAGGCTTTTTAAGGACTTTTCCACAAGTCAATCCCTTGGATTTAAGTGATTTTTTTAATTCTTCTTGTAAATAAAATCCTATCGAACCAATAAAATGTAATGGAACTTCTAAATGATTATCAAATTGATGAATTTGATTTTTAATAAATAAATTAAAACCTTTTTTAATTAATTTTTTTGAATATTTTAATTCTTTATTTAATACGAGAAATTTGGCAAACTTTGCTAAATAAGTATTAGGATTAGGTTTTTTATATAAATGATCTTTGATTAATTCGGCTTCTAACTCAAATTCATCTTTGAATTTTTTTTGCAAATCATTGGGCATTTTATTAAAATAACAATCTCTCAATAATTGTCTTCCAAAATAATTTCCACTAGCATCATCCATTAAAACATATCCTAATGAAGTTATTTTTTGATGAACTTCATATCCATCATAATAACTACAATTGGAACCGGTTCCTAGAATAGAAACTATAGCCTTTTCACCTGTATTACAACATGCATAAACAGCAGCATAAGTATCTTCTTTAATAACAATATTAGCATTTTCAAAAATAGGTTTAAAAACTTTACTAATTAATTGTTTTGGAGGTTCTGTTCCACAACCTGCTCCATAAAAAAAAAGATCAGTAACCTTTTTTCTAGATTGATAAATCTCAAAATTATTAATAATCCTTTCCTCTAAAATGTATTCAGTTAATACTTGAGGATTTAAACCCAAAGTCTGAGTTTCAAACAACTTTTTACCCTTTTCATCTATTGCTATCCAATCTGTTTTTGTAGAGCCGCTATCAACTATTAACTTCATAAAAGATTTTTTATAATGAATCTATATGACTTGCTAAATCCATAAGTTTATTAGAGTAACCTGCTTCGTTATCATACCATGAGATAATTTTAAAAAAAGTATCATTAAGTTGAATTCCAGCATTGGCGTCAACAATAGATGTTCTTGCATCACCAATAAAGTCTTGAGAAACAACCAAATCTTCAGTAAAACCTAATACACCGCGAAGTTCGTTTTGAGAAGCTCTTTTTAATTCACTCATTACCTCATCATAGCTAGTATTAGAATTTAATTTGACTGTTAAATCAACAACAGAAACATTTGCAGTTGGAACTCTAAATGCCATTCCAGTAATTTTTCCCTCTAAACTTGGTATTACCTTAGTAACTGCCTTAGCGGCTCCAGTTGAAGCTGGCATAATGTTAACAAGGGCACTTCTACCCCCTCTATAATCTTTTTTTGATGGGCCATCTACAGTAAATTGAGTAGCAGTTGTAGCGTGAACAGTGGTCATAAGAGCCTCCGCTATTCCAAATTTATCATTTAAGACCTTAGCAAGTGGTGCTAAACAATTGGTAGTACATGAAGCATTAGAAACAATTGTTTGATTTTCTTTTACATCGTGATGATTAACTCCCATAACAAACATTGGAGCGTCTGGGGATGGAGCTGAAATAACTACTTTTTTAGCGCCACCATCAATGTGAGACTGAGCTTTTTCTAAAGAGGTAAAAATTCCAGTACATTCCAAAGCAACATCAACACCAACAGAATCCCAGCTTATTTCTTTAGGATCTCTTTCTGCAGTTATTCTAATTTCATTTCCATCAACTAACAAATGGCCATTTTTAGTTTCCACATTAGCATTACAAATGCCATGAACTGAGTCATATTTTAGTAAATAAGCTAAATGATCAACATCTAAAAGATCATTAATAGCTACTACTTGAACGTCATCTCTTTTCAGTGAGGCTCTAAAAACCATTCTACCAATTCTTCCAAATCCGTTTATTCCAATTTTAATTTTTGACATTTTTATAAATATTTATTTAAGCGTTCAAACTTAAAAAAATTTATTGAACCAAAGATTTTTTATGAATTTTTTTAAGTATTTATAAGGATTTGATAAAAAAAAAGAAAATATCTAAGATTATATCAAATTTTAAGTATTCATTATCTCAGAAACTCTTAATAATTCAGAATTAATTTTAGATGTACCTTTAATTGCTGATTTGAGAGGAGTAAGGGTTAATTTACCTTCATCAACACCAACCATTTCACAACAATAGCCTTCAATTAACGACTCTACTGCTTTCACACCCATTCTAGTTGCTAATACACGATCAAAACAAGAGGGAGATCCTCCTCTCTGCATATGACCTAATACTGAAACTTTAATTTCATAATCTGGAAATTTTTTTTCAACATTTTTAGCGAGTTCAAATACATTACTTCCAGTTTTATCGCCCTCAGCAACGACGACAATACTTGATGTCTTTCCTGCTTTTTTGCTTTTCTTTAATGAAAGAATTAATTCTTCAATTCCATTACTTTCTTCTGGAATTAAAATTTCTTGAGCTCCAATAGCTATTCCTGAGTTTAAAGCAATATGCCCAGCGTCTCGACCCATAACCTCTACGAAAAACAACCTGTCGTGTGATATAGCAGTGTCTCTTATTTTATCAATAGCATCCATCACAGTATTTAAAGCAGTATCATATCCAAGTGTATGTGTAGTTCCAAATAAATCATTATCAATAGTACCAGGAATTCCCAATACAGGAACATTAAATTCTTTTTGTAAAATCATACCTCCTGTGAAAGAACCGTCTCCCCCAATGATAACTAGAGCATCAATATTATTATTTTTTATATTTTGAAAAGCTTTTTTTCTTCCCTCTTTAGTCCTAAAATCTTTAGATCTTGCAGAATACAACATCGTACCTCCCCTATTTATAATCCCTCTAACACTTCGAGTGTTTAATTTTTTAAAATCTTCATTTATTAAACCTTGAAAGCCTCTTGAAACTCCAATGCATTCAATTTTATTGTAAGCGCAAGTCCTAACTACAGCTCTTAAAGCAGTATTCATTCCTGGAGAATCACCACCAGATGTTAATACAGCTATTTTTTTGATATTCATAAAATTATATTACTCTGTAAAATTACAAACTAATTTTTAAAGTATAATTTTAAGATATTATTTTGAATTTTTTATTGATTTTTTCTTTTTATTTTTTTTAAAAAGCTCCTTAAAAGAATCAAATTCTAATTCATATGAAATTCCCATTCCTTGAGTGTATCCTATTTCATTAGCAAAATATTGATACTCATTTTCCTTATTGAAAAATCGGGCTTTAAAATTACCTTCATCATTTAATAAAAATTCTATTTGTACGTCTCCAATTATAACATTTTCTTCAACACCTCCTACAGGTACACCAATTTTTCCATTAATTAGGATCTTGTCACTGATTTCTGTTTTTAGTGTTAAACCCAAACGATCTCTATTTAGTAATGAGGAAGCAGCATTTTTATCCCCTTTTAAGTAATTAATACCAACATTCATTTTATCATCTGAATTTGTAAAAATATCATCGATTATTCCTGATGCTTTTTGAAATAAGTTATTAGTTATTGCTTGAGAAGATACAGACGAAAGGGAAATTTCATCAATGAAAGTATTTTGATACAGTAATGAAATTGCTTGTTTTTGTTTTTTTTCTTCATCAACTAAATAATATTCAATTTCTGACTTTATGGGTCCGCTAGTATTTGGAAAATTAATATTGAAATTTGGAGTATCTATTTCAGCTAAATTTCCGGATAAATTAACATCAATATTGGTAGGTATTTTTCTATTAAAATTGGTGTTTTGGATTAAAATTGCAGGATTGGCTCCACCAGGTATTTCGTAATTAGCATTAATGTTTAAATCAGCCATGTAAGGGTTCCCATTCCATGTCAACGAAGATCCTTTCTTGATGTTAAATTCTCTATCAACAATTCCTAAGGATTTATAAAAATAAGAACCTGAATCAACAATATAATTACCAAATATGTTGAAATTTCCGACGGTATTAATTTTAAAATTTAGTTTTCCGTTACCTTTTGACAAAAGCCTAGAACCAGAATCTGAATCTAGAATTACTTCAATAGTTGCATCTTTATTAAATTCTAAATCTAAATTAACTTTTAAGCCATTTCTTTTATAATTAAAATTTTCATTTCCCTCTCTATTGTTTACGAAATTCAAGTATGACAAATCTCCAATATTTTTGGATTGTTGTATTGGAATAACTAAACCAGTCCCTTGATTGGTAGAACCCTCAACGTTAATAAAAAGATTCTCACCAGGACCCTTGATTTTAGCATTACCATTTAGAAATCCTTTTCCATAATACACGACATCATCTTGATAATTTGTGTTTAAAATTAATAAATTGTCAGTATCAATGTTTAAATCTAAAAACCAATTTTTAAATTTATTATGATTTATTTTTCCATACAAAAGTCCAATAGAATTTGTATTGGAATTATAAAGATTAAAATTATTTAGATCGAAAGTTTGATCAGTTAGAATAAATTTTGGATTATTATTGAGCTTATAATTAACATTCAAATAGGGAATTAAAAATTCAACATCTTTTGTTCTTATTTCACCATTAAAATTTGGAGTATTAGAATTTCCTGAAATTAAAATATCTGAGTCAAAATAACCCTTAAAATTTGTTACTACGTTGTCACCAATTTTTGAAAAAGGCATTATATTAAAATCATTCATTTTTAATTTTAAATCAAGAGGGTAAAAATCATTTTCAATACTAAACTTCCCTTCTAGATTTAAAACCTTTAAATCATTATCTAAAATATTAAATGATAATTCAAAACTCTTTAAATCACTACTAGCATTGATATTTAAATTAGCTGTTCCAAGTATATTATTATTAGCCTTAAGATTATCTAATTTTATTAAGGAAATACCCTGATACTCTTCTTCACTTTTAATTAAATCAACATTTCCATTGACTAGTCCTTGAAAGAATATCTTGTTTTTATTTGAAGTTAAATTTTCTAAACTAACGTCTTTAAATTTTAAAGAGTAATTCGAGTTTTTTAAATCTTCAGATATATTAATTTTTAAATTCTGCTTTCCACTAATAAAATTTGCATTGGTAAAACTATAATTTTTAAAATTTCTTGAAAAAGTAAAAACTGGTAATTCCTTCATATTGTACTTATCAATTAACCACTTTTGATTATTAATAACTAATTCCATGTCATAAAAGGATACAACCGAATTGTTATTTGAATCAATTGTATGAGAAAAAGTGATTTTATTTACCTCATTATTTGATGAAGTGTAACTTGTATTTACTTTTAAGGAATCTTTAATAAATTTTGTGTTTAAATCGAAAGATGTTCCACTAATTAATTTGGAATTAATCTTATCTATTGAAAGAGAACCAAATTTGTTATTGATACTTAAATTAACATTTGACGCTTTAATATCTTTAAAAGTAATGAAAGAAGATTCTAACTTTAAATCATAATTACCATTTGATTCAAATTTACCAGACAGAAAAGTATTGTCGTCAATTAATAAATTGTTGTTAATTATTTTTAAAAATTTAGGCTTAAAGTTTAAATTGAAAGAGATATTCTGGGATTCATATGGTTTTAATAATACATAATTAGTATAATGTGAACCAAAATTGTTAAGAATAGATGATTTTAGGTTAGTAAAATCGTACTCACCAATCAAAATTCCACTAATGATATCATCAGATCTAATATTAATAATTCTATTTCCCTCATTATTTCTAAGTTGTGCAGATAAATCTTCAAAATTGACAACTCCATTAATATTTTGATATTTAAAATTATTTAAACGAAAATCTCCAATCAAATCATCCATACTTTTTCCTCTTAACTTAACAACAACTTCGCCATTTATTTCACTAGTTTCATTAAAACCTAAGTTGTGCAGTCTAGCTAAATTTATAGTTGAGTTAAAATCAAAATCAACTAAATCATTGCTAAAGTCTATTAACCCGTTGAAATCAAGATTTAAATCTGGATCATTTAAGTCTAATTTTCCATCAAAGACTTGATTTTTAACTTTTCCAAAAATATCCAACTCTTCAAAAACTTTGTCATTAAAAGTAATCTGAGAAATTTTTCCTGTAACTTCAGAATCTAAAAATTCAGATGTAAAACCACGTCCAGAAATATCAAATTTAAAATTTGATTTTCCGATAGATTTGAAATTTATGAATTTAGATATATTAATATCTTTCCCCTCCACATATCCTTTATAAATAGCATTATCAATATTTGAAAAGTCTGATATACTTAATAAAGCATTGACTTGCCCATTTTGAACAAGTAAATTAAAATCAGATTCAACTTTTTGGGAGTTAACAGACATCGATCCTTTGAATTTAAAATCACCTATACTCTTGGAAGAGGATGGTAGTATTGTTCCAAAAATTTCAGGCACTAATGAATTAATTTCATAGGAAGAGGTGTTAATATTTTTAAATATAAAACTCAGCGAGTAATTATTGTTAGAACTAAAAAAATTTAAAATTCTTGAGTCAAATTCAATTAAACTCACTTGATTTGAAAAAATAGTATTATTTATATTTAATGCATTTAAAAAGCCATTAATTTTTGACTCAAACATAAAAGCGGAGGAATAACTTTTATCAATTTTATTAAAAAATTTATTAAAATCAGAGGGAAAGATTTTAGAATTTTTAATTTTTAGGTCTATATACAATGAATCATATATGTTGGTGTTTTTTAGATCAGAAACATCTAATCTTGATAAATCAAGTACCAAATCTCCTTCAATATTTGAATTTTCATATTTTAATTTTAAATCGTTTAACTTAAAATCATTTTTTGAAAATATTAATTTTGAGGATAATTGATTTAGGGCTAAAGCCTCATCATTATTAAATGATATATTATTTAAATTTAATTCTATTTGATTGTTAGAGACTATAAAATTTGATAGATCTAAGTTTAAATTATCAAGTTTAAAATTATTTTTAGTTAAATTAAAATCTTTGAATGTTAACTCTGAATTATTACCATTAATCTTGTTGATGTTGTAAATAAAATCAGAATCTGATTTTACTTTTTTATTTTCATTAGTCAACTTATCTATAAAAATTCCTAAATTATTTTGTTCCTCGCCTAAATACTTATAGATATTGATTTTTAATCCACTAAAATCAATAGATCTAAAGTTTAAATCTTTAGAAATTAATTTATTTAGACTTATTGGGCTGAGATACAAATTAGTAAAATATATCAATGTATCATTTTGATGATCTTTGATTAAAAAATTATTTAAATCAATTTTACCAGAAATTTTTAGTTCTGCCGAATCTATTTGCAATTCTGTTCCATATTGTTCATTAAACTTATCAGCAATTTTTTTCGCTAAATAAGTTTGAACTGAAGATATCGTCGTTATTGAAAAAAGAATTAATAATAATGCTAAAAAAGCTATTAGACCAAAACGATATTTTTTTAAGAAATTTTTGATATTTATATGTATTATCTTTGTTATTAAACAAATATTGTGCCTACATACATTTTAGGAATTGAATCATCATGTGACGATACTTCAGCATCAGTTTTATGCGATGGAAAAGTATTATCAAACCTTGTTGCTAACCAAGAGATTCATAAATCTTATGGTGGAGTCGTTCCAGAACTAGCATCAAGAGCTCATCAACAAAACATTGTTCCTGTTGTAAGTCAGGCAATTTCATTAGCAAATATCGACAAAAATCAGTTAAATGCTATAGCCTACACAAGGGGCCCTGGATTACTAGGTTCTCTTTTAGTAGGATCTTCTTTTTCAAAATCATTATCGTTAGGATTAGACATTCCGATTATTGAAGTGAATCATATGCAAGCACATCTTTTAGCTAATTTTATTGAAGATTGTAGCAAAGAAAAACCGACTTTTCCTTTTCTAGGCATAACTATTTCTGGAGGACATACTCAAATTGTATTAGTAAAAGACTATTTTGAAATGACTGTTATTGGAGAGACACTTGATGATGCAATGGGAGAAACATTTGATAAATGTGGAAAAATGATGGGGCTGCCCTATCCTGCCGGTCCAATTATTGATAAGAAGTCAAAATTAGGCGACTTCGATAAATTTAAATTTACAAAACCTAAAGTTGATGATTTAAATTTTAGCTTTAGTGGTCTAAAAACTGGGTTTTTAAGATTTATAGAAAAAGAAAGCGAGCTAAATAGTAAATTTATCTCAATCGAACTCAATAATCTTTGCGCTTCCCTTCAAAACACAATTATTGAAATATTATTTGATAAAGTTACTAAGGCAATTAAGTCAACTGGAATTAAAAATGTTGTTTTTGGCGGAGGGGTATCTTGCAATAGTGGAATTATAAAAAAATTTAAAGAAGAAAAAAATGATTTTAAAGTATTTTTTCCAAAATTTGAGTACACAACTGATAATGCAGCTATGATTGCAATGGTTGGGTATTTAAAATTTAAGAATCATCTTTTTTCTAATCTTGAAAAAGGGGCAAAATCAAGATATAATATTTAAAAATGCAATTGTTTTACCTTCCAGAATTATCAAAAAGTAGTAAGATTGCTCAGTTCAGCAAAGAAGAAAGTAAACACATATCTAAGGTATTAAGAAAAAAAATTGGTGATAATATTGTGATTACTAACGGAAAGAATTTTTTATTTGAGGGAATGGTTTCTCAAATTTCTAAAAACGAGTGTTTAGTAAATATCAATAACATTAAAAAAAGAACCCCTTTACCCTACTCTCTTCATGTAGGTATCTCTTTACTAAAGTCAAATGAAAGATTTGAATGGTTTTTGGAAAAAGCAAATGAAATTGGTGTTACTGAAATCACTCCACTAATTTGTGAAAGAACAGAGAAGAAATTTATTAATGAGAAACGTTTTAATAAAATATTAATTTCCTCGATGAAGCAATCTTTAAAAACATTCTTACCCAAACTAAATCCCTTAAAAAAATTAACAGATTTCGTTAATATGGAAAGTAAAAATGAATTATTTATTGCTCACTGTAATGATTCTAAAAAAAACCTTCTAATTAAATCGATAAAACCTAACTCATCAAATACAATTTTAATTGGACCTGAGGGGGATTTTACAAAAAAAGAAATAGAGATTTGTAACCAAAATAAATTTCAAAATATTAGTTTAGGTGATACTAGATTAAGAGCCGAAACTGCAGGTATTGTGGCCTGCCATACTTTTTCAATCGTTAATTTATAATATATTTGAACATGTCTAAAAATGAAATTTCTAAAGGAATACTTCACTCACTCCTTGTTGTAACTGGAGTTTTGTTAGCAATTTTTCTTGTTTACGAAATTAAAGTTTTAGTAGGATATATATTAATTGCAGGAATAATTTCTCTTATTGGAAGACCAATTATTATTTTTTTAAACAATAAATTAAAATTAAAAAATACCTCGGCAACGTTAATAACAATGTTACTCTTTTTAACAATTATTGTAGGAATTATATCTCTTTTCATTCCTCTTGTAATTGAACAAGGAAAAAACCTTTCACTTTTAGACATTGATTCCTTTCAAGAAAATATAAAGTTTTTATATGTAGAAATGTCAAATTATTTGGATCGATTTAACATTGATTTAAATAATACTATTTTTAATTTAGATTGGTTGAGTAATATGGACTTTGGTTTTGTTCCAGAAATTTTAAACTCACTAGGAAAAGCTCTTGGAAATTTAACTATAGGTATTCTTTCTATCATGTTCATTTCTTTCTTTTTATTAAAAGATGCGATGATCTTAGAAAAGACTCTATATGTTCTAATTCCTGAAAAATCCAGTAAAAAATTTAGCAAATCTTTTAATTCAATAAAGTTTCTTCTATCTAGATATTTTGCTGGACTAATTTTACAAATTTTTATTCTATTTATTATCTACACAATAATCTTGTTAATTCTAGGAATTCCTAATGCTTTTGTAATAGCTTTTTTATGTTCTCTATTAAACTTAATACCTTTTATTGGGCCAGTGGTTGGAGGAATATTAATGATTCTCCTAACGATGTCTAGTCAAATAGGAGCTGATTTTAGTAGTGTGATACTTCCAAAAGCTATTTATGTTAGTATTGGATTTGTAATTGGACAATTAATTGATAATTTTTTTAGTCAACCATTTATTTTTTCAAATAGTGTTAAATCACACCCACTAGAAATATTCATAATTATAATTATGGGAGGATTATTATTTGGTCCTTTAGGGATGATTGCCGCGATTCCTGCTTACACATCAATAAAAGTTATTGCTAAAGAATTCTTTTCAGAAAATAGAATTGTAAAGGAATTAACTAAGAATTTATAATTTTCATTTAAATCTTGTTGAATTGACTTGGAAAAGTTAAATTTGCTCGCTCATTTAAACCAAATGAACAAAGGAGAGGTGCCAGAGTGGTAATGGAGCAGATTGCTAATCTGTCGACGGGTAACTGTCGCCGGGGTTCGAGTCCCCGTCTCTCCGCAAAA
>CALKEO010000021.1 GCA_938088195.1 uncultured Flavobacteriaceae bacterium
TCTCAAATAAATATGGGTTTTGAATTAGGATTCTCATTATTTGACACACAAAAAAAATCAAATATTGATTTAGTCTATTTTAAATCAATTACCAATGATGAAATTCTTTCTTATGAAGATGAAAAATTTCCAAATCAAAAATTTTATAATAATGCAGGTAAAACAGAAAGAAATGGAATAGAAATCACAGGTTTTTACACACTTAATCGAACTATTATAAGTTCTTCCTATTCATTAGGAAACTATGTTTTTAAAGAATTTGTTGAAAATAACTTCAATTATAAAGGCAATAAAATACCTGGAATCCCTAATGATATTTTCACTTTAAGTATTGAGCATAAAACTATAAATGAACTTTTTTTAAATTTAAATTTTAAAAATATTGGTACTTTATATGCTAATAACTCAAATACTATTAAAATTGATGAATTCAATACATTCAATTTTAAAATAGGAAAAAAGTTTAAATTATCCCGATCTATTGTATACCCTTATCTAATTATAAGTAATGTTTTTGATAATGAATATTTTGATAACATCAGAATAAATGCCTTTGGAGGGAGATATTATGAGCCTGCTCCAAAAAGAACTATTTTTGGAGGAATTAGATTTACATTATAGTTTCTACACATGAATTTATCTTATTGGGAAATTAAATCTTGGTTAAGTAATATTGACTACACTATTGTAGGTAGTGGAATTGTAGGATTAAATTGTGCTTTAAGACTTAAAGAAAAATTTCCAAAGTCCAAAATACTAATTTTAGAAAAAGGCAGCCTTCCTCAAGGTGCTAGTACTAAAAATGCAGGGTTTGCTTGTTTTGGAAGTATGTCTGAAATAATTGATGATTTAAAAAGTCACTCCGAATCTGAAATAATATCTCTAATAAAAAAAAGAAAAGAAGGTTTAAAATATTTGAGAAATTTTATTGGAGACAATAGTCTTAATTATAAACAGAATGGTGGTTTTGAGATTTTTACAAAGAAAGATATCGATCTTTTTGAAAACTGTCAATTAAAATTAAATGAAGTAAATAAACTTCTTAAACCCTTGTTTTCATCGACTGTATTTGAAATCAAAGACAATACTTTTGGCTTTAAAAAAATAGTTGACAAGCTAATTTTTAATCCATTTGAAGGTCAAATCGATACTGGCTTGATGATGGAAGCTCTACTTGAAAAAGTAAAAAGAAAAAATATAAAAATTCTTAATAATATAAATGTTACTTCATTTTTAGAAAATAATAGTTCTGTAGAAATAGTAACTGAAAATTTTAGTTACAAATCATCAAAATTATTTATTGCTGCAAATGGATTTTCAAACAAGTTATTAAATGAAAAAATAGCACCTGCTAGAGCTCAAGTTTTAATAACAAAACCGATCGAAAACCTTCAAATTGAAGGAACTTTTCATCTAGATAGAGGCTACTATTATTTTAGAAATGTTGATAATCGAATTTTATTAGGAGGAGGAAGAAATTTAGACTTTAAAAAAGAAGAGACTGATAAATTTGGACTGAACAACACTATTCAATCTGAGTTAGAATTGATTTTGAAAAATATAATTCTTCCAAAAAATGAATTTGAAATTGATTATAGATGGAGTGGTATAATGGGAGTTGGAAACAAAAAAACTGCAATAGTTAAATCTATTAGTAATAATGTGTTTTGTGGTATAAGACTCGGTGGAATGGGAATTGCTATTGGTTCAAGTATTGGCAATGAACTAGCGAATAAAATATAAAATTGTTAAATTAGACCAACTTCTAATTTTATTTAACAATGATTAACAAAATTTTTCAATTTTCCTTACCTTAATTTGTGTACTATTTTTAACTTCTTGTGATGTTAAAACACCTGATCCAGTAAAAATTATTAAAATAACAACTGAACATGGTGAATTTAACATCTGGACAAAGCGAACTGGTAATAATCCAACAAAAAAAGTACTGTTATTACATGGTGGCCCTGGTGCAAATCATCAATATTTTAAAATATTTGATTCTTATTTTCCTAATGAAGATATTGAGTATTATTACTATGATCAGCTTGGATCAACATTAAGCGACAACCCTCAAATAGAAGATTTATGGACAATTGAACATTATGTTGATGAAGTTGAACAGGTTCGTAAATCTCTAGGACTAAATAAAGATAATTTCATATTATTAGGACACTCCTGGGGAGGAATTTTAGGAATTGAATATGCATTGAAATATCAAAAAAACTTGAAAGCGCTAATAGTTTCTAATATGGTTCCATCTGTGCCTGATTATAATAATTATGCTAAAAATGTTCTTGCTCTTCAACTTGATCAAGATGTTTTAAAACAAATTCGATCATACGAAGCTGTGCAAGATTATACTAATGAAAATTATCTAAAGTTAATTCATGATAACTATTATCCAAAGCATGTTATGAGAATCCCTGCTGCAGATTGGCCAGAAGATGTGTCAAATGCTTTTGCAGAAATTAATTTTCCAATATATTTAAAAATGCAAGGTCCATCCGAATTTGGGATAGTAGGAGATGCTAGTTTGAAAAATTGGGATGTAACAGATGATTTAAAAAAATTAGAAATTCCTTTTCTTTCAATTGGAGCCAAATATGATACAATGGACCCTATACAAATGGAGTGGATGGCGAATGAGGTTCAAAATGGTTTCTATTTAAATTGTCCTAACGGAAGTCATATGGCAATGTGGGATGACACAGAGAACTATTTTACTGGACTTATAAATTTTATAAATAATTTATAGTTCAAAAAAATTACTTTATCAATTAAAATTGTAGAATTCATAAATTCAAAAAAATAAAAAAGGGAAACTATCTAGCGATGTTTCCCTTTTAGTACTCGAGATGGGACTTGAACCCATACGACCATTACTGATCATTGGATTTTAAGTCCAACGTGTCTACCAATTCCACCACTCGAGCAGTATCTTTTCAGAGCGAAAGACGGGATTTGAACCCGCGACCTCCACCTTGGCAAGGTGATGCTCTACCCCTGAGCTACTTTCGCAAATTGGATTGCAAATGTAAAACAAATAATCAAAAAAAGTAAATATTGTTATCCTAAATAAAGTAGAGAAACTAAGTTTTTAATATTCTTTTAATTTCGTTTAATTTTATTAATGCCTCTACGGGCGTTAATTCATCTATATTTAATGATAAAATGTCTTCTTTTAATTCCTCTAATTTTGGATTATCTAAATTAAAAAAACTTAGTTGTAAATTAGAGTCACCACTTTTATTATTTGATTTATTAAACTGGTGAGATTTTTCTAACTTATTTAATATTTTTTTTGCAGAGGAAATAAGCTGTTTTGGCATTCCTGCCATACTAGCTACATGAATTCCAAAACTATGTGCACTTCCACCAGGAACTAACTTTCTTAAAAAAATTACATTATCTTTTGTTTCCTTGACCGAAACATTATAATTGTTAATTCTTTCAAAAGTATCAGCCATCATATTAATTTCATGATAATGAGTGGCAAACAATGTTTTAGGTTTATTAGGGTGATCATGTAAAAATTCGGCAATTGCCCAAGCTATTGAAATTCCATCGTAGGTACTAGTTCCTCTTCCAATTTCGTCTAACAAAATCAAACTTTTATTTGAAATATTATTAATAATTGCTGCTGCTTCGTTCATCTCTACCATAAAGGTAGATTCCCCAATAGAAATATTATCGCTAGCCCCAACTCTTGTAAAAATTTTATCAACAATACCCATCTCAACCTTTTGAGCAGGAACAAAACTTCCTATTTGAGCTAATAGAACGATTAAAGCAGTTTGTCTTAAAATTGCAGATTTTCCAGACATATTGGGACCTGTAATCATTAAAATCTGATTTGAATCATTGCAAAGTAAAATATCATTTGGTATATATGGATTAGATAAAGGTAATTTTGATTCTATTACTGGATGTCTTCCCTGAACTATCTTTATTTCGTTTGAGTCATTAACTAAAGGAAATGTGTAATCCATTTTTTCAGCTAATAATGCAAAACCACATAAACAATCTAAAATAGCTAACCAATTAGAATTAGTTTTTATAGTTGAAATAAATGGTCTTAATTTCAATATTAAGTCATTGAAAATTTGAGTTTCTAAGGCTAATATTTTTTCTTCAGCACCTAAAATTTTTGACTCATAATCTTTAAGTTCCTGAGTTATGTATCTTTCTGCATTAACAAGAGTTTGTTTTCTAATCCAAGCCTCAGGGACCTTATCTTTGTGGACATTTCTTACCTCTAAGTAATATCCAAAAACATTATTAAAACTAATTTTTAAAGAACTAATCCCAGTATTCTCAATCTCACGTTTTTGAATTTCATTTAAATAATTTTTTCCAGACTTAGATAAGTCTTTTAATTGATCTAACTCTAAATTAAATCCTTTTTTTACAACATTCCCTTTGTTAACATTTACAGGTGCCTGTTCGTCTAGAGTAATCTCTAAAACATTAATTAATTTTTCACATAAATCCAATGATTTAGATATTTTTTGGACAAAATTATCAGACGTTAAGTCCAAAAGTTCTTTTAAGGGCTTAATTGTAATTAAATTATTTTTTAGCTGGATTAATTCCCTCGGACTTATTTTAGAAGTAGCAACCTTTGCCATAATCCTTTCCAAATCGCTAAATGATTTTAGAATGGCGCAGATTTGATCTAAATCGTTATTGTTTTTAACAAAATAATCCACAGTTTTATGTCTAAACTCTAATTCTTTTAGATTTAAAATTGGATGAATTATCCATCTTTTTAACATTCTTCCTCCCATTGGAGTTGATGTGTAGTCAATTACAGTTAAAAGGGAAATACCATCTTTAGATGTAGACCTTAATAACTCCAAATTGGTCATTGTAAATCGGTCCATCCACACAAAATCCTTATTAATTATTTGATTAATATTAGTAATATGTGAAAGTTGTGAATGTTGTGTTTCTGATAAATAAAATAAAATTGATCCACATGCAATCACACCTAAATTATCTTCGCTTAAACCAAACCCTTTAAGGTTTAAAATTTTAAATTGACGTTTTATTTTTTCTAATGCAAAATCTTTATTGTATACCCACTGTTCTAAATAAAAGATTGAATTAAAATTTCCAAAAATAGAATCAAACTCTTTTTTATTTTTTTTTGAAATCAAAATTTCTTTTGGATTAAAACTTTCTAATAAGTTTTTTATATAATCAATATTACCCTCAGAAATTAAAAGTTCACCAGTTGATATGTCTAAGAACGAAATACCATAATTTTCTTTGTTATTATATACCGATGCGAGGAAGTTATTAGATTTTTTTTCGAGGATACCATCGTTCAATGAAACCCCAGGTGTGATTAATTCCGTAACTCCTCTTTTAACTATAGTTTTAGTTGTTTTAGGGTCCTCTAATTGATCGCAAATTGCTACCCTTTCTCCTGCTTTAACCAATTTATGTAAATATGTGTTTAAAGAGTGGTGTGGGAATCCTGCTAACTTAGTCTCACTGTTACTTCCTGCACCTCTTTTAGTTAAAACTATTCCTAAAATTTTTGATGTTTTAACAGCGTCTTCATGAAAAGTCTCATAAAAATCTCCAACCCTAAACAACAATAATGCATCAGGATACTTATCCTTAATCTTATTGTATTGTTTCATTAGTGGAGTAACTTTTTTAATCTCTTTTTTCACTTCTAAATTGATAATAAGCTAATTTACTATTATTTAGAAATTTAATCTTTTACTTTGTAAAAAACATTATTAGGTTTCTAATGAGAAAATTAAAAAATAGTGAACTTGGTAGATTAGAAGTCGGGGAGTTTAAAAAGACTCCTAAAACACCTTTAATTATAATTCTTGATGATATTAGAAGTTTGAATAATATTGGTTCCATTTTTAGAACAGCAGATGCGTTTATTGTTGAAAAAATAATTCTTTGTGGAATTACTGCTTGCCCTCCAAATAAGGATATACAAAAGACTGCATTAGGTTCTACTGAAAGTGTGGAATGGGAGTATCACAAGGATATTCACCTGGTAATTGAAAATCTGAAAAAGGAAGGTATTTATATTTGGAGTATTGAACAAACAGAGAACTCTTGTAAGTTAAACTCTGTTAAAATTTCACAAAATATTAAACATGCTATTATTCTAGGAAACGAGGTGAAGGGTGTTTCCCAAAATGCTATAAATTTATCAGATAATGTTATTGAAATTCCTCAATATGGAACAAAACATTCACTTAATGTGTCCTCCTGCTCAGCTATTGTTTTGTGGGAATTCTACAATGCTTTAAACTAAACTTTTTTTTATTCGAAATAACAATTCCATGTAATCTAACTTATTTTCCACAAAATTAATATCTGAAACATCAATAAACAATGTATTAAGATTTGAATTTGATTTCAATGATTTTAGATAAGCTTGATTAATTTTTTTTAAATACTCTTTCTCAATTTTATTTTCAAAATATCTTCCTCTTTTTTTAATATTGTTTAACAAATTTTCAGGAGATTGCATTAAGAATATTACTAAGCTAGGCTTAATTAAATCTTTTGTCATGAAATAAAAAATATTTCTGTATAAATTAAAATCATTTTCAGATAAGGTGATTCCAGCAAAAATTAAAGATTTGACTATATCATAATCAAATACAACTCCGGTTTTAAACAAATCTAATTGATTTTTATAATCGTTTAATTGCCTGCACCTATCAATTAAAAAAGTGAGTTCTAAATTCAATGCATACCTTTTAGGATCTTCGTAAAATTTTTCTAAAAAAGGGTTTTCTTTAAATCCTTCTAATATTAGATTTTTATTTAGGTCTGAAGATAGTTTTTTTGATAATGAAGTTTTTCCCACGCCAATATTCCCCTCCACTACAATGTTGCTATAATTTAATAAGGAATTATACACTGGGTTAAATAATTGCTCTTTAATTTTTTTTATCTCACTAAATTCTTTTAAATCTTCTGCCACTTGCAGTATCGATTTTTTAATAATTGGATGAATTTTTCCCTTTGCTATTTCTAACAAGGGTTTGATTACAAATTTTCTTTGGTGAAGTTTAGGGTGAGGAATTATTAAATCTTTACTATTAATTATTTCATCTTCATAGAACAAAATATCTAAATCAATTGACCTAGATACATAAGCCCTGTCATTGCTTCTCACTCTTCCTCCCTCTTTTTCAACAACTAATAGTTTCTTTAAAAGTTCCTTAGCTGAAAAAATTGTTTCCAACGAAATACAGCAATTATAAAACATCTCACCCTCAAAACCCTCGGATGGATTTTCGTACAAACTTGAAATTGAAATTATATTTCCAATAGTCCTGTCAATTTTGTTTAAAGCAGACTGTATGTGATTTTTTTTATCTCCAATGTTACTTCCAAGTGACAAATATGTTAATTTCATCTTCACAAATTCAAAATTAGATTATTTATCATTATTTCTAATGCTATTTTATACTTTTACAACAAAAGAAATTCATGAGTGAATCAAAAAAAATATTAGCCAGCAAAATATATTTGTACCTAGCAGCTTTATTTATTACATCACTAGTTGTATCAAATCTAATCTTTCAAAAGTTCTTTTTCTGGTACCCTTTTGACTTTACGATTAATGGAATAAAGTTGTTTGAACTTTCTGTAGGAATATTACCCTATCCAATAACATTTTTAGTTACTGATTTAATATCAGAAATATATGGACAAAAAAAAGCAACACAAGTTGTTGTTGCTGGAATATTTGCATCTTTTTTTTCATTGCTCATAATTTTAGTGTCTAATTATGTTCCTGCTTTAGATTCTTCACCAATTAATGACCAAACTTTTTCTGAAGTTTTTTCTCTTTCAGGATTAGCTGTTTTAGCATCTATGTTAGCGTACTTATTTGCTCAATTTATTGACATCAAAATTTATCATTTTTGGAAGAAATTAACTAAAGGTAAAATGTTATGGTTAAGAAATAACTTTTCTACTTTTAGTTCTCAATTTATTGATACGTTCACTGTCATAACACTTCTATGTTTCTTTGAAGTTCTAAGTTGGGACAGTTTTGTTGGACTTGTAGTGTCAGGGGTTGTTTTTAAAATATTAATTGCATTTTTAGACACACCTCTTTTGTATCTTTTTGTTCACCTTTTTAGAAAAAAATTCAATTTAAAAGTTGGTGAGGAAATAAAAATTTAAGTGAAGTTTAAATCTAAGACTAAACCTTCATTGGATCTTATATTAAAAACAGTGTCGTCCTTAAAAATAAGGTACTGTCCTTTAACACCTACTAATTCTCCTTCAAATTTTTCTTCTTTTACAATATTCAAACTTTGTGGTTTTGTAGGGCTTGAAATAACTGGATAATTTATATTTAAAGTTGAAAATTCATTATTGTTAATATAGGATAATATTTCATTTGGGACTAAGTTTAAACATTTTAACCTTTCTTCTTTTAAATCAACATTGCTAGACCCAATTTTAAGCATTTCTCTCCAGTTTGTTTTATCAGCATAATGTTTTTTTAATTCCACCTCGCTAATCCCAGCTAGATATCTATTGGGCAACTCAACAATTTGAATGGCTTTAACTGCCCCTTGATCAATCCATCTGAAAGGAACTTGAGTTTTACGAGTAACTCCTACCTTTACTGAGCTGGAAAAAGCCAAATATAGTATGTGTGGTTTTAATTGAACTTGTTTTTCATATTCTAAATCTCTTTCTTCAATATCTAAATGAGCTTTACTTAGTTCAGGTTTCATTATCCATTCTGCGGTACTAGGCATTTCAAAAAAACAAGATTTACAAAAACCTTGTCTATAAATCATTTCACTGGACTGGCAATTTAAACACTCATATCCAACATGTTTTAATTTTATTTTCTTTCCTAAAAAAGAATTCATGTGAAGGAAATCATTTTTAAAATCCAAATAATAATTAACCTTATCACTCAGCTCTACTTTCATTTTTCTTAGTACTCCTTTAAACATTATTTTAAAAATTTGGATTAAATTTATGTAATAAATATACTATAAAAATGCCTTTTTCTTTCTTAAATACTGTGATGTCTTGGTTTTTAAAAAAACGTATTCATCAAATTGAGTTATTTATGAAATATCCCATTGAAGTTCAAAATGAAACACTTACTAGCCTTATAAATAGAGCGAAAAATACAGAATTTGGAAAAAAACATGATTTTAAGTCAATAAAAAATTATCAAACATTTTCAAATAGAATTCCTCTATCGGATTATGAAAATTTTTATAATTTGATTAATAGATCAATTAAAGGAGAACAAAACATCTTTTGGAGTGAGCCTATAAAGTGGTTTGCTCAATCTAGTGGTACTACTAATTCTGTAAGTAAATTTATTCCCGTTAGTAATGAAACTCTTGAAAAGTGTCATTTTCAAGCTGGTAAAGATGCTCTTTGCTTTTATATAAATAATAATGAAAATTCAAATTTATTTTCTGGAAAATCACTACGACTTGGTGGAAGCAAAAAGTTATATGAAAATAATAACCATTTTTTTGGAGACCTATCAGCAATTATGATTGATAATTTACCTATTTGGGCTGAAATGATTAGCACGCCGAATAATGAAATTTCTTTAATGGAAAAATGGGACGAAAAAGTGGAGGCAATAATAGAAAATACTATCAATGAAAATGTAACTAGTCTAGCTGGTGTTCCCTCTTGGATGTTAACACTTTTAAATAATGTCCTTGAAAAAACTAAAAAAACTAATATTTCTGAAATTTGGGGTAATCTTGAAGTTTACTTTCATGGTGGAGTGAACTTTAATCCTTATAGACAAGAGTTTAAAAAAATTCTATCTAATGACATGCAATTTTATGAAACATATAATGCATCAGAGGGGTTTTTTGCCATTCAAGATTTAAATAATTCTAATGAGTTATTGTTGATGCTTGATTATGGAATTTACTATGAATTTATTGAAATGGACAGCTATGGTTTGCTTAATCAAAAAGTTATAAACTTGTCGGAAGTGAAAAAAAATATTAATTACGCAATAGTAATATCGACTAATTCAGGTTTATGGAGGTATAAAATTGGTGACACAATTAAATTCACCTCAATTAGTCCTTACAGGATACAAATTTCAGGAAGAACTAAAAGTTTCATAAATGCATTTGGTGAAGAACTAATAATTGAAAATGCTGAAAAAGCACTTACAAAAACTTTATTAAGTCATAAATTAAATATTGTTGAATATACAGTTGCCCCATTTTATATGAACAAAAAAAAATCTGGACACCACCAATGGCTCATCGAATTTAAAAATCCACCTAAAAATTTATTAGCATTTAAAAAGGATTTAGATTTCAATTTACAAAAAACCAACTCAGACTATAAATCCAAAAGATTTAAAAATATCACTATGTCTGAAATTGAAATAATAGTAGCAAGAAAAAATCTTTTTTATGATTGGCTAAAAAAAAATAAAAAACTAGGAGGACAAAATAAAGTTCCTAGATTATGTAATGACAGAAAATTAATTGAAGAATTGTTAAAACTAATTTAGGAGGCAGCCTTTAAAATACTCAAATTAGAATTTGATATTTTTTTTGTAATATAATTTTTATCAATATTTAGTTTTTTTCTTTTTGAACCTGGCATTTCAAACATAGCATCATTTAAAACTATTTCACAAATTGACCTAAGTCCTCTGGCACCAAGGTTATATTCTAAAGCTTTATTTACAATATAATCTAAGCCATCATCAGAAAATGAAATTTGTATATCATCCATTTCAAATAATTTTTTATACTGCTTAATTATTGCATTTTTCGGGTCAGTTAAAATAGATCTTAGTGCTTTTTTATCAAGATTATTCATGTGAGTCAAAACTGGAAGCCTTCCAATTATTTCTGGTATCAGTCCAAAATCTTTCAAATCCATTGGAGATATGTAGCTCAATAGATTTTTGGAATCATTTGTGTTGATTTCAAAAGAATTTTTATAACCTACAACTTGCATATTTAATCTCTTGGAAATAATTCTCTCAATACCATCAAAAGCCCCTCCTGCAATAAATAATATGTTTTGGGTATTTAATTCAATAAATTTTTGATCTGGATGTTTTCTTCCGCCCTTTGGAGGAACATTAACTACAGTGCCTTCAAGAAGTTTTAATAAAGCTTGTTGAACTCCTTCACCAGAAACATCTCTTGTTATTGAAGGATTATCACTTTTCCTAGCAATTTTATCAATTTCATCAATAAACACTATACCTCTTTCAGCTTTTGCCTGATCATAATCTGATGCCTGTAGTAATCTTGTTAAAATAGTTTCAACATCTTCTCCAACATAACCAGCTTCTGTAAGAACAGTAGCATCTACTATAGCCAAAGGGACATTTAGCATCCTGGCTATAGTTTTAGCAACTAGCGTTTTTCCGGTCCCAGTTTGTCCAGCAATTATAACATTACTTTTTTCTATTTCTACATCGTTTTTAGATTTTTTTTGAAATAATCGTTTATAATGATTATAAACGGCAACTGAAATTATTTTTTTTGTCTGCTCCTGACCAATAACATAATCATCTAAAAATTGTTTTATCTCCTTGGGTTTAGCAATTTTTAAATCCTCATCATTAGCTTTGGCATCTTCTCTTTTAGATTCTTCGATAATTATTCCATAAGCTTGTTCAATACAACTATCACAAATATGAGCATCTTGGCCTGCTACAAGTAAGTTGGTTTGAGACTTACTTAAACCACAAAATGAACAAATTAATTCTTTTTCAGACATTGTATTTAAAGAGTAAATATTTCACTTAGATAATTATTTTAATATTACTTTTTTTTAAGCACTTCGTCAATCATCCCGTACTTTTTAGCTTCTGGAGCTTTCATCCAATAATCTCTATCACTGTCACTATAAACTTTATCATATTTTTGACCAGAATGTTTGGCTATGATTTCATATAGTTCTTTTTTTAATTTACCAATCTCTCTTGCTGTTATTTCAATATCCGAAGCCTGTCCTTGTGCTCCACCCAATGGTTGATGAATCATAACTCTTGAATGTTCTAATCCAGATCTTTTACCCTTTTCTCCAGCACACAACAAAACGGCAGCCATAGAGGCTGCGATTCCTGTACATATTGTGGCAACTTGGGGATTAATAAATTGCATGGTATCATATATTCCTAAACCAGCATAAACTGAGCCCCCAGGTGAATTAATATATATCTGAATATCTTTATCTTTATCTGTACTTTCCAAAAAAAGTAATTGAGCCTGGATAATATTGGCAATTGAATCATTAATCGCAGTTCCTAAAAATATAATTCTATCCATCATAAGTCTAGAAAAAACATCCATTTGAGCTACATTTAATTGTCTTTCCTCAATAATATAGGGCGTCATACTCCCAACTAATTTATCGTAATATAATGAGTTAATACCGTGATGTTTAATAGAGTATTTTTTAAATTCTTTAGAGTAGTCCATGTTTTTTTATAAAATATTGTTTATATTAAAGTTAACTATTTTTTAGAATAAGCCATTTCAATAAATTTTTCGTATGATACCTTTTTTACTTTAAATTTTAGTTCAGACTTAAATAGTGAAATAAGTTTTTGACTTAATAGTTGGTCTGAAATTCTTTTTACCTCCTCTTTATTTGAAAGTATTCGCTGTGATATTGACTCCAATTCTTTTTCATCGGGATTCGCCTGTCCGTACTGCATCATTTGAGTTTTTATCAACTCTTTCGAGAAACTTTTAATCTGATTTGCATCTATTTTTATATCATTATTTTCAATTAATTTAGATTCGATTAGTTGGTACCTTAATCCTTTTTCAGATTTTTCATATTCTGCTTTAGCCTCTTCCTCATTAAGTTTGTTTTCACCAGCAGTTTGCATCCACTTTTTTAAAAATTTTTCAGGTAAATCAAATTTTGTATTATTAACTAAATACTCTGTTACATCATTCAATAATTTTTGATCAGATTGATTAATAAAATTCTTTTCAGCATCATTTTTTAATTTTTTTCTTAACTCTGTGACAGACTTTATAGTATCTTTTCCAAATAGCTTATCAAAAAGATCTTGATCTAAATCTGCAGGAATTTTTTCATTAATTTCTTTTAATTTAAAATCTACTAGACTGACCAAAGCTTTATTTTCATCCTTTAATTTTAAATGAAAATCAAGATCTGAATCCTTAACAAATAATCCTTTAGTTTTTAAAGAAATAACGTCCCCAACTTTCATTTTCTTAATTGAATCCTTGTTAGATTTTCCTTTAATGCTATTCAATTTAAAATTACTGTCATTATCAATTTCAAATTCTTTGTTTGAGAAACTTCCATTTAACTCAAACTTTTCTTCTACTTTATTTTTTGAAATAAGTTTGCCGTATTGATTTTGAATGTTTTCAATTTGACCATCAATCATTTTATTATCAGCTTCAATTTCAAAAGATTCTATTGCCTTTTTATTTTTTAATGACACATCAAATTGTGGAGAAAGACCAATTTCAAATTCAAACAAAAGGTCGTCGTTGCTCCAATCCAAATCTTTACTTTCTTTTGGGATTGGATTACCAAGAATAGCTAACTTTTCTTTAGAAAGATAATCATTTAATGCTTGTTGAATTAACTTATTTATCTCATCAACCTTTACAGAAAGACCGTATTGTTTTTTTATTAGACCTATGGGCGTATGGCCTTTTCTAAAACCAGGGATATTAGCTCTTTTTTTGTAATCTTTTAAAACTTGCTCAACTTTTGGTTCGTATTCAGATTTTTTTAAATCAATAGATAAGATTGAATTTAGTTTGTCAACATCTTTTTTTGAAACATTCATATTTAACAAAATTAGGTCGCAAAAGTAGCTCTTTTCTTAAAGGTGGCCAACTTTTAAGATTCTAAAAAAAGAACAGTCTCTTTGAAAAAGTCATTTAAGTTTTCAGCGTGAACCCAATGACCAGCATTTGGAATTTCAACTAATTTATGTTTGGGGAATTGTTTTGATATATTACGACTATTTATATCATTTATATAATTTGATTTTTCTCCTTTTATAAATAATACATCACCGTTGAAAAACAAATTTGAGGGTAATTCCTTTTCAACTTCATCTAAATTATTACAAATTATTTCTAAATCTATCTTAAAACCAAATTCCTGATTGCTTACTCTTTGTAAATTCTTTAATAAAAAAGATCTAAAAGATTGGTCTTTTATTTTAGATTCTAAAGCTTTATCAATGTCTTTTCTAGATTTGAGTTTTTTTAGATTAAGTGATTTTAAAGAATTTAAAATTTTTAGATAATCATTTTTATAAAAAATTGGTAAAATATCTACTATTATTAATTTTTTTAAAAATTGAGGATACACATTAGAAAACATCATTGCAGTCTTTCCTCCCATGGAGTGACCCAAAACAGAACAGATTTTGATTTTATGGAAATTGATATAAAATTTTAAATCATCAGCTAAAGTTTTATAATCAAAGTAATTACTGTGAAAACTCTCGCCGTGATTTCTTTGGTCTAATAAATGAACTTGAAATAATTTTTCATTCATTTTTTTTGCAAAAGATTTCCAATTATCTGACATCCCAAGAAATCCGTGAAGAACAATCAATACATGGTTGCCTTGACCAAATATCTTACTTTTTAAAAGCATCAATTTAACTTGTTTAAATATAAATTAACAACATTTTCAATTCCTAGATACAAAGATTCAGAAATCAAAGCATGTCCAATTGAAACTTCATCAAGAAAAGGCATGTTTGAAGCAAAATAATTTATGTTTTGTAAATTTAAGTCATGCCCAGCATTAACACCTAGCCCCAAATTATTGGCAAGTTTTG
Source organism: uncultured Flavobacteriaceae bacterium (assembly GCA_938088195.1). Classification (GTDB taxonomy): domain Bacteria; phylum Bacteroidota; class Bacteroidia; order Flavobacteriales; family Flavobacteriaceae; genus MAG-121220-bin8. Next base: position 14,840 of record CALKEO010000021.1, read on the forward strand.
AAGATTTAATAAACTTATCTAACTCTTTTAGATTGCCTTTTTCATAATTAATTGCATAAGATTCCGTGTATAATTCTACTCTATCTGCTCCTACATCTCTCGCTCCTTCAATATGTTTTAAAATTGGATCAACAAAAACAGAGGTTCTAATACCATTTTTTTTAAATTCTAAAACAACATCTTTTAAGAAATTTTTATTTTTAATAGTATCCCACCCTGAGTTAGACGTTATGGCATCAATTGAGTCAGGAACAAGGGTAACCTGGTCAGGTTTAATACTTAAAACCAACTTTATAAATTTATCTATTGGATTTCCTTCAATATTATATTCTTTACGAACTACACTTGGTAACTCAATAGCATCGTTGTAAGTGATATGTCTTTGGTCAGGTCTTGGGTGAATTGTAATGCCATCCGCTCCAAAAGATTGAATATCATTAGCCATTTTTAATAAATCTGGATTATTACCTCCCCTTGCATTTCTTAATGTAGCAATTTTATTAATATTTACACTTAGCTTAACCATTTATATTTTTTTCTAAAAATACAATATTTGGGTTAATGGATTCTCTATAATTTTTAATTAAATTGCATGATATTCTTCGGCATATGAAAATCGCAATTTTTAGCCAACACTCAGGAAAATATACAAACGATATATTACTCGAACTTTTTAGTTTAAAAGATAAATATGGTTTAGAAATCTTTTTGGAAAAAAAGTTTGTCAGTATTTTAAACGAAGATTTAAATTCAACAAATAAGTATGATATTTTTTCGAGTTATAAAGATTTGGATAATTCGTTTAAACTAATGATAACTATCGGAGGCGACGGGACACTTTTAAGGTCTATAGCTTTTGTAAAAGATTTACAGATTCCTATTATTGGAATTAATACAGGTAGATTGGGGTTTTTAGCAACATTAAATAAGGAATTACTGAAACCTAAACTAGAAAAAATAATTAAAGGGGAATACCAAATTGAGAACAGAACACTTTTAGAGGTTAATGTTAAAGAAAAAACTGATTTTGCCTTTGCATTAAATGAAATTACGGTTGGTCGAAAAAATACCACATCAATGATTAAAATCAAAACTAATTTGAATGGTGATTTTTTAAACTCATATTGGGCTGATGGACTAATTATTTCAACTCCTACGGGATCAACCGGCTACTCACTGAGTTGTGGGGGACCTATAATGAGTCCTAAAAGTCAAACCTTGGCTTTAACTCCCATAGCTCCTCATAATTTAAATGCAAGACCTATAATTATTCCTGATGATACAGAAATTGAATTAATTGTGTCTGGTAGAGAAGATTTTCATTTGTTATCACTTGATTCAAGAATAATTTCTGTTAAAAATGAAGATATAATTAAAATAAACAAAGCTAAGTTTAGTATTAGGATTGCTCATTTAAATGAAGATAGTTTTTACAAGACACTTAGAAATAAACTTTTATGGGGTGAGGACAAAAGAAATACTTAAATAAAAAAAATTGAAATCCTTATGAAAATGAAATTTTTATATTTACGAATCGCACATGTATAAAAAGGTTTTATATACTATGATTTGTTTATCAGCTTTAAATTCATTTTCACAAAGTAATGAGATTGGAGTTTATTTTGGAGGTACAAATTATATTGGAGACTTAGGTCCTACAACATACATTGATCCAGGAAGATTTGAGGGTTCTAGATCAAAGTTTAAAACTGATAATTATGCTTTAGGAATTTTATATAGAAAAAATTTTAATAATAGAATTTCAGCTAGGGCACAGTTTAATTATGCAACTATTGGAAGTAATGATAAATGGACTGGTAGTGCCGCTTACAGAAAAGAAAGAGGAAAAAAATTTAAAAATGAAATTTCAGCAGAATTAAGTTTAGGTATAGATTTTAATTTTTTTGAATTTGATTTAAGGGAGGATATGTTTCAAATGACACCCTATATCCATACAGGTGTTGCTTTTTTTAGATATAATGCCCTTCATTACCCAACAGGTGTAAATGAAGCAAAAAAATATGGTGAAAATTCTTCACTTGCCATTCCAATTACATTAGGTTATAAAATAAAACCTTATAAAGACCTTATCATTGGATTTGAAATTTCAGCTAAACATACTTTTACTGATAATTTAGATGGTAGTTATCCTCAATATAAGAACATGCAATTATACTCTCAAAAAGCTTTTGGAAGTGATTTAAGTCAAGATTGGTATGTATTTACTGGCTTTACACTAACCTATATATTTGGATTTGAGCCCTGTTATTGTCCTAATTAAAATAATTTGAAAGAAAAAATATTAAAATCTAATATTCCAAATCACGTAGCCATAATAATGGATGGTAATGGAAGATGGGCAAAAAAAATTAATCAAAAAAGGATTTTTGGACATAAAAATGGAACTGAGTCTGTGAGGGATTGTATTTCCGGTTCAATAGAAATTGGAGTCAAAAACATAACTCTTTATGTTTTTTCTATGGAAAATTGGAAAAGGCCCAAGATTGAAATTAATGCCCTTATGAGTTTATTAGTCAATTCTTTAGAAAAAGAACTAGATAGTTTAATGAAAAATGAGATTAAACTGTCTACCATTGGAGATTTAAATGCCTTAAACAAACAATCCAAAGAAAAACTTAAGGAGGTGATTTTAAAAACATCTAATAATAAAAAACTTGTTTTAACTCTGGCAATAAGCTATGGATCAAGACAAGAAATTAACAATGCTTTTAAATTAATCTCTAATAAAGTTAAAAATAACATAATTTCTGAAGAAAATATTGATGAAAAGATAATAAATGAGCATCTTTACACCCGAAATTTACCAAACGTTGATCTTTTGATCAGAACAGGAGGAGAATATAGAATTAGCAATTTTTTATTATGGCAAATTGCTTATGCTGAGTTGTATTTTTCTAATGTTCTTTGGCCAGATTTTAGAAAAAATGATTTTTTTAATGCAATTATTTGTTATCAGAAACGAGAAAGAAGGTTTGGAAAAATTAGTGAACAAAAATAAAACATTAAGATTTTTTATGCATCTTTTAAAAAACTTCTCATTAATTATTTTTTTTATTTTGAGTTTTAACTCTTATGCTCAGGAAAAATCTTTTGTTAAAGGAAATGAATATGTTTTAGAAGACATTAATGTTTCTGGATTAAAAAGCTTTAACGAACAAACTGTAATCACTTACACCGGTCTAAGAAAAGGTGATAAAGTTAGGATTCCTGGCGAACAAATTAGTAACATTATAAGTAAGTTATGGAAACTAGATTTGTTTAGTGATATAAATTTTTATTTAACAAATATTGATGGTGAAAAGGCTAGTATTGAAATTGTTATTGAAGAATTACCTACACTTTCAGAATTTAAAATCACTGGTTTAAAAAAATCTAAAATTGAAACAATCGTCACTGAAACTGAATTAAAAAAAGGACAAAAAATAACCCAAAACTTTATAAAAACAACAAAAAACTTTATAGTAAATAAGTATAAAAAAGACGGTTTCTTAAATACAAAGGTTGTTATTGATATCAAGTCCGACTCATCTGATGTCAATATGAGTAAAATGTTAATTCGTGTTGATTTAGGCGATAGAGTTAAAATTGATAAAATTAATGTGATTGGAAACGAAGTTTTTAGTTCAAAAAAACTTAGAAAAAAAATGAAAAATACCAAAACAAAATTATTTGGTAGGTTCTGGAAAAAATCTAAATATATAGAAAAAGATTACAAAGAAGATTTAACTTCCATTTTAGATTTTTATAAAGAAAAAGGATATAGAGATGCTCGAATTAATAAAGACACTTTAGATATTGACGGTAAAAATATCACTGTTAATCTTGATATTGAGGAAGGCAATAAGTATTATTTTGGACAGATTTCTTTTCTAGGGAATACTGTGTTTTCAGATAATCAACTCTCAAGAGTTCTTGGATTAAAAACTGGAGATACATATAACGGCGTATTATTGAAAAAGAGGGTCGCAGATAACACAAAACCTGACGGACAAGATATAACAAATACGTACCAAAATAACGGGTATCTTTTTTCTAGTATTAACGCTGTAGAGGTCGCTGCTAAAAATGATACTATTGATTTTGAAATAAGAATAATTGAAGGTAAACCTGCGTATTTTAATAAAATAAATGTTGTTGGAAATACAAGAACTAATGATCATGTTATTTATAGAGAGCTAAGAACCAAGCCTGGTGAACTTTACAGTAAAGATAAAGTTGTTAGAACAGTAAGAGAGCTTGGACAAATGGGATTTTTTGATCCTGAACAAATAAGTCCAGATTTTAAAAATGTTGACCCTAATGCTGGAACAGTTGATATTCAGTACGGATTAGTAGAGAAAGGTGCTAGTCAAGTTGAACTTCAAGGTGGTTATGGAGGGGGTGGATTTATTGGTACTTTAGGCTTATCATTCAACAACTTTTCTTTAAAGGGATTAAAAAATAAAGCTGCTTACAAACCTGTTCCAATGGGAGATGGTCAAAGCCTGTCCTTAAGATTGCAGGCAAACAGATTTTATAGTACTCAAAGTTTCTCATTTACAGAACCGTGGCTAGGAGGGAAGGAACCTAGACAATTTTCTTTTTCAATTTCTAAAACAAAACAGTATAGATACGATTACTTTACTGGGCTTGCTAACAAAGATCAATCGTTTGAAATTTCAGGTGCATCTATTGGTATTACTAAAAGATTAAGAGTTCCTGATGACTACTTTCGATTTTCTCAAGCTTTAAGTTATCAGTATTACAATTTAAATAATTATTATACTGGTTTATTCACTTTTGGAGATGGAAAATCTAACAATATTGCCTACACAGCCAGTCTCACTAGAAACAATACATTTATAAATCCAATTTTCCCTGTTGGTGGATCAAGTTTTGAATTAAGTGCTAAATTTACACTTCCCTATTCTTTATTTAATAATGTGGACTATGCTAATTTAAAAGATCAAACAGAATATCAAAATGATGATGGCACACCCAATCAGGCTAAAATTGATCAAGAAAAATACAGATGGCTAGAGTTTTATAAAATTAAATTTAAAAGTAGTTGGTATACAAAAATAATAGACAAATTTGTTTTAAAAACCCATGCAGAATTTGGATTCTTGGGTGCTTACAACCAAGATAGAGGAATTATTCCTTTTGACAGATTTTTTCTTGGTGGTGATGGTATGTCTCAGTACGCTATGGACGGAAGAGAAACAGTCAGTTTAAGAGGTTATCAAAATCAATCTCTTTCGGATCAAGATGGATCAACTATTTACAATAAGTTTTCAATAGAATTAAGATACCCCATAACATTAAAACCATCTGCTTCAATATTTGCTTTAACATTTTTAGAATCTGGAAACGGGTTTAATAGTTTTCGAGAATTTAACCCATTTAATGGGAAAAGATCTGCAGGGCTTGGTGTAAGAATTTTTATGCCAGCCTTTGGATTACTTGGAATTGATTTTGGTTACGGTTTAGACAGTCAAGTTGATGGTGGGCTCGATTCTCACGGATGGGAAACGCACTTTGTTATAGGACAACAATTCTAGAGTTTTTACGTTATAATGACTAAACAATAAAAATGAATAGACTTTCCTTTTTATATTTCTTAATTATTTTTTTTTTAACAATTGACTCTTCTTTTTCTCAAAAAGCAGAAAGAATTGGATATGTTAATATGGAATATATTCTCTCTCAAATGGAGGATTATAAGACGGCCAATGCTCAACTTGAAGAAAAAATAGGTAAATGGAAAAATGAAATTGAAATAAAAAAAGCTCAAATTAAAGTTCTTAAGGATAGTTTAGAAATTGAAAGGCCTTTGTTGACTTTTGAAATTGTTCAAGATAGAGAGTCTGAAATTCAATTTGAAGAAAAACAATTAAATGATTACCAAATAAAACGTTTTGGAGTTAATGGGGATTGGGTGACTCAGGAGTTGTTATTAATCAGGCCCATACAAGATCAAGTTCTAAATGTTGTTGAAACCATTTCAAAACAAAAAAAGTTTGATAAAATTTTTGATCAATCTGCTGATGCAATTATGTTTTATTCCGAAAAAAAATACGATATTAGCGACCTGGTTTTAAAAAGTATTTTAAAAACTGAAAAACTTGAAAAGCTTAAAATTGAATTTGAGGATGAAAAAGTTAATCCTGAGTATGAAGCTAAAAAGAAGTTAATAGAAGAAACCAAAGCCAAAAAAGCTGCAGAAGTAAAAGCAAAAAGAGAACTACTTTTAAAGCAAAGAGAAGAAAAAAGAAAAGCCTATCAAAAAAGAAAAGATAGTCTGTTAGAACTAAGAAAAAAGAAAAATAACCTAAAAAAAGTTAAAAAATGAAAACTTTTAAAAAATTATCAATTACTATTTTATTTTTATTTGTAGCAACTACAGTATTTGCTCAAAGTAAAGTTGCTCACATTAATTCACAGGCCTTAATTAGTGAAATGCCTGAAGTTAAGGAAGCACAAGCGCAACTAGAAAAGCTGCAAAAGACTTATGCAACAGAAATTGAAGCTTCAATGAAAGAATATCAAACAAAACTTCAAACTTATGGTGCTGACCAACAAAATCAGACTGAAGTGACTAACCAAGCTAGAGCTAAAGAATTACAGGGAATGGAACAAAACATTCAACAATACCAACAAACTGCTCAACAAGATATTCAAAAAAAACAAGCAGACTTATTAAAACCACTTATCGATAAAGCAAGAGCAGCTATTCAAAAGATTGCTAAAGAACAAGGTTTTGATTACGTTATAGATGCTACAGAAGGAGGAAGTTTGATTTTAGCAAATGGAAAAGATTTAATGGCAGAGGTTAAAGTAGAATTAGGATTCTAAATTACTTTTACTACTAATATTTTAAACTACCTAAGTTTCCTTAGGTAGTTTTTTTTTACTTTTACTCAATGAATAATGCACCAATAGGAATTTTTGACTCAGGAATTGGTGGTATAACTATTTTAAATTCAATAAAAAAAACATTACCAAAGGAAAGTATTATTTATTATTCAGATAATTATAATTCACCATATGGAAATAAATCTAAGAAAGAAATCGAAAAATTAAGTATCAAAAACACTAAATTTTTAATTGAAAAAGGTTGTAAAATTATTGTTGTGGCTTGTAATACTGCGACAACAAATAGCATAAGTAAATTAAGAACAAATTTTGATCTTCCTTTTATTGGAGTTGAACCGGCAATTAAACCTGCTGCTATGCAAACAAAAAGTGGCTTAATCGGTGTGCTTGCGACCAAAGGAACTTTATCAAGTGGATTATTTGAAAAAACAGCTAACAATTATGCATCAGATGTGAAAGTAATTGAAAAAAATGCAACGGGTCTCGTTGAATTAATTGAGAAAGGTATATTTAGTGGAGAAAAAATTGAAAATATTTTAAAAAAAAACTTGAATCCGATGATTCAAAATAAAATAGATCACCTTGTTTTAGGCTGTACGCATTATCCTATTTTGATAAAAACAATTAAATCTTTAATCCCTAGTCATATAAAAATCCTGGATAGCGGAAAGGCTGTAGCTAAGCAAACTAATAGATTATTAATAAAAAATAAATTAGAGTCAAATTTAATCGATCCCTTATACACTTTTTATTGTAACGGATCAGATCAATCTCTTAACAAAATTTTAAATTTTAAATTTGCAATCAATATTATTTAGATGGAAAAACACATAATTAAATATAAAGAAACGAGCAGAGAAGAAGAACTTGAATTTTACTCAAATAAATTCTTATCAGAGAAAAGATTAGAATTTATAAAAATTGAAGATGCTAAAAACTTCCCATTAATTCAACAAATTTTTTATTTGCCTTTTGTAAAGAAAGTAGTTTTAAATAAACGTTCCGTATATATTGAAAAATTAAATATTTTAGAGTGGAATGATGTTAAAAATGAACTATGCAAACAAATTCAGGATTTCCTCAACGAAGGGGGGCTAGTTTCTCAGGTTGAATCAAATAAAATTTCGCCTACAACAGTCTATGCAGAAAGCACTCCAAATCCAAATGTGATGAAATTTGTAGTTAATAAAAAGATAGTTAAAGGAGTTTATGAATTTAAAAATATTGATGAAACATCAAATGCACCAATTGTAAAATCACTATTTACATTTCCATTTGTTAAAGAGGTTTTTTTAGACTTTAATTTTATTTCTATTACTCAAAATTCAACTTCAAATTGGGACGAAAATGTCATGGACGTAAGAGAATTTATTCGATCATATATCGAAGATAATAATATCTTAATTAATGAAGATCTTATTAATACTAACTCAAGTATTGTTGAACTGGATATTGAGAATATTGATGACATTTCTAAAGAGATTATTGAAATTATAGAAAAGCATGTGAAACCAGCAGTTGCTTCAGACGGTGGTAATATAGTTTTTCAATCATATGATCAAGAAACAAAGAATGTTAATGTAATTCTTCAAGGAGCTTGCAGCGGATGCCCCTCATCAACAGTTACGCTTAAAAGTGGTATTGAAAATATGTTAAAAGAAATGCTTCCAGGGATGATTTCTGAGGTGAATGCTATAAATGGTTAGCTATCCTGCTTTAAATTTTTTTAAATAATCTGGATCAAAATAAGCAATATCTTCAAACTTTGATTTTTTAAATTTCTTAAAAGAAATTAAAATCATTTCTTTTGAAGATGGAAAAGTATCGTAATTTGAAAAAATCAAATTAGAGTTCTTCCTTATCAATCTTTCACATTTTTCTTGACCATTTCCAATAAAATATAATTTGTTGTCTTTAGCTAATCCACTGAAAGATTCGCTGTCAATTATCTCTGGAAAAATATCTCTTACTAATTCATATTCTGAATTATAAACTGCAGAATACACCTCATCTCTTCTAGCATCCATTACAGGAATTATTAAATCTTCCCGCTGGATATTAAGTTGCCTAGCTAACACTTGAAGGGTAGGTACTGAAATTAATGGGATTTGTAGGGCATAACATAGTCCTTTTGCAGCGGATACACCAATTCTTAAACCAGTATATGATCCAGGACCACTACTAACAGCTATTGCTGATAATTTATTTACAGTGATATTTGAATTTTTTAAAACTTCCTCAATAAAAGAATGCAGCTTTGTTGAATGAGAATAATTCTTTTCGTTAAGTTCCCTTATAGAAATTAATTCACCATTATTAGCCAATGATATAGAACAATTTGTTGTTGAGGATTCTATGTTTAGAATATAACTCACCAAGTAAGATTAATTAACTGTTATTGGGACTCCAAAATAAAACTCTAAGACTTTTAATTTAAATATGTAATCATATTTTGTTCTTATTAGTTCAGACTGTGCCAACTCATATCTCTGTTTAGCTTGGGTAAAATCAAAAGAGTTCATGGCTCCCACTTGAAATTTATTTTTAGCATATTCAAAAGCTAATTCTCTTGCCTTTATTAACTTTTTCGAAGCTAGATAAGCTTTGTAAGCTCCTTTTGCATCAGAAAAGGATTGATTAACTGTATTTTCTAAATCTAATTTTTTTTGTTGTAATGAATTTTCAGTTCTTAAGATGTTAACCTTTGTTCTATTTACATTTGAACGCCTAGAAAAGTTATTTAAAATGGGAACATTTAAACTAAGACCAAAATTTTGACCGGCATTTAAGTCAAATTGTTTTGAAAAAGATTGTGGACCTGATGTTGTCATTTTTGTGTAAGGGGCTACTACTCTTTCTCCAGTGCCTTCAACAACACCAATTGGAGTATAAAAAATTTCATCTGTAGGCACTAATCTGTCAGAATATCCAATTCTCGAGCTGTAAGAATAAAAAGCTGATAAGGTTGGTTTCAATGAAGCTTTAGATATTTCTAAGTCTTTTTTGGCTATATCAAGATTGGTTTCGAAAATCTTAATCTCTTTTTTATTTGAAACTGCATAATTAAAAATTTCTTCAGGGGTTTTATTCATAACATCAGAAATGGGAATATCATAAGTTTCATTAGCAATATCAAAATTTTCAAAATCATCAATTAATAATAATTGAGCTAAAGAAATTTTAGATAAATAATATGCGTTTTGAGCGTCAACTAGATTTTTTTCTTGAGAAGCCAGATTAGCTTCAATCTCATACAAATCTCCTTTGGGAACAACTCCGGAACTCACTAACTCATTTATTCTTTTTAACTCACTATTTGTAATATCCAATTGCAAGATTTGAACAGAAAGTGATTCTTTACTAAATAAAATTTGTAAATATGAATTAGCAACCAATAATGCAATGTTTTCAGTCATATCTTCCAACTGATACTGACTAGCTAAAATTGAAAGATTTGCTCTGTGTAACCTGTTAATATTTTGAAGTCCTCCGTAAATATTTACATTCATATTCAAATTCATTGAAGTAAATTGAGTGGTAACATTTTCTAATAACCCAGTTGTAATATTTTGATTCAGTCCAATATTCCAAGAATGATTACTTCCTACATTGATATTGGGTAAAAAATTACCTATAGCTCCTTGTTTTTCAATTTCAGAGCCTGCGTAATCTAGCTTTGACTGTTTGATTGAAATATTCATTTCGATTGCTCTATTAACGCATTCTTGAAGAGTCCACGTTTGTTGAGCTAATAAGATATTGGGGACAATTACTATAAATAAGTACTTTAAGATTTTCATGTAATTAAATTATTTAATCGAATTTAGTTCTACCGTCGTCTCTACTATCAACTTCCCCTCTTTTAATTGGTTCCGTTTTATTCCAAACTTTAATTTTGTCAGATTTTGCTAAACCACTTAACAACTCAGCATTGACTCCATCAGAAATACCTAATTCAACATCTTTTCTAATGAATTTTTGATTAGAGGTTTCTATTTCAACATATGGTTTTTTTGTTTGAGAATCGTATTGTAATAATGCTTCGCTAATTGCTATAACATCTATTTTTTTATCTGTTACAATTGATGCATTAGCGCTATAGCCGGCTCGAACGATATATTCATCATCTAAATAAACTTCACCTTCAATTTTAAACTGAATGGCGCCAGCAACTTCAGTTCCTTTGGGTGCAATCAATCTTAATTTAGCCTCATATTCTTTATCTTCAATTGCTCCTAAGGTGACTACTAAGGGCATTCCTGTACTCAATTTTCCTACTTCTCCCTCGTCTACTTGTCCCTCAAAAATCATTTTGTTAAGGTCAGCAATGGTTGCTATTGTAGAACCTGCATTAAAAGTATTTGCTTGTATAACTTGATCGCCTTCCTTAATAGGAATTTCTAATATAGTTCCTGAAACAGTAGCTCTAATATTGGTGTTTGTAATGGATGATCCACCAGATGAGCCTAATTTAATTATTTGAAGATCACTCTTTGCATTTGATAAATTCTGCATGTCTTGATTGTATCTAAGTTCAGAGGCATTATATTCCTGTTCTGAAATGATTTCTTTTTTAAATAATCCTAGATTTCTGTTAAACTCAATTTTAGAGTTCTTCATAACTATTTCTGCACTTTTTACTCTTCCCTCAGCTGAATTAAGTGTTTGCTCATTGGGAACGACTTTAATTTTAGCAATTAAATCTCCTGCTAATATTTCATCTCCCTCCTCAACGTATATTTCCTGTATAATTCCAGCTATTTGAGGAACTACGTTCACTTCATCTTCAGGAAGTACTTTTCCTGTAGCTACAATTTTTTCCTCAATGGTTGTAGTTATTAAATTTTGTGTTTCATAAACAATTGAAGATTTACTATTTGACTTTATAAAAAAAGCACTGGCAAATAAAATTCCTCCAATTAGTAAAACAATTCCGATGTATTTTAAATATTTCATATTAATTAATTAATTATTCTTCTCTTAATGCGTCAATTGGTTTAACACTAACTGCCTTTTGAGCAGGGATAATACCTATTAATGTGCCCAGTACAATCATAAGTGTTAAAGCACCCAAAACATAAGGAATGGGTACAGTTGGGTTAGTATATGGAAAATCTGTCATATCAGCTGTAGCAGCATTAATTCCATAAAGTACTAATGCTCCTAAAATTATTCCAATTATTCCTGCCAGAATAGTTAAAAAAACCGATTCAAGAATAATTTGTGATCTAACTTCAGAGGGTGTGGCACCTAAAGCTCTTCTAATACCAATTTCCTTAGTTCTTTCCTTAACAGAAATTAGCAGTATATTTCCAATTCCAATAACACCAGCTAAAATAGTTGCAATACCCACAACTAAAGATAAAAATGTTAACCCGTTAGCAAAATTCATTGTTTTTTTGAAAACTTCACCAAGATTGAATCCCGATATGGCTCTTTCGTCATTTGGATCTATTTTATGAATTTGTTTTAAAGTTGCTTTAATATCTTTTTCAACTTGTACGCCATCAATATTTTCATCGGCTGCTATCATAAAAAAATTAACTCTATCTCCAGTATTAAATATTTTTTTAAAAGTTGCAAAAGGGATATAAATATCTCCATCATCACCAAAACCTCCACCTTGAACAAATTTATGTACTCCCACTACTCTAAAATTCATTTTATTAATACTAATAAATTTTCCTATTGGATTCTCATCTTCCTCAAATAATTCTAATTGTGTCCTTTCTCCAATTACACAAACCTTTCTTTCCATTTCTATATCCGTTTCATTTATAAACCTTCCCCCGTCATATATTTTTGAAGTTGCTATTTTAATGTATTCAGGAAACTCGCCATATATTGCATAGGTCCCTGTCTTATTACCTCGAACTATATTTCCGCCTGCTGAACCAAAAACACCTGCGACATTTCGTGGAGCTATAAACTTTATTCCTTTTACTCTTTTTTTCAAAATATCAACGTCTCCTAATTTTAATTGAATAGCTCTCTGAGATTTATATCCTGCGTATGGGAGACTTGTATATTGTGCCCAAATAAAAATACTATTTGAAGCAATAGATTGAAAAGCTCTTTCAAATCCGTTGTCCAATCCCTTTGAAGAACCGGCTAGAGCAATATAAATAAATATCCCCCAAAGAACTCCTATCATTGTAATAACAGTCCTGACTTTGTTTTTTTGAATAGATCCAAAAATTTCTTGCCAAGTATCTTTATCAAATAATCTTTTCATTTTATTTGTCTGTTAATGCCTCTATAGGTTTTATTTTAGCGGCTCTTTTTGCTGGTAAATATCCTGCAAATGCCCCAAAACCAATTAATAAAAAAGTTGCTAGTATTGCTGTATTTAGATCAACATAAGGATCTAAAATATAATAATCTTCCTCTAAGGTATTACCAACCAATTTAAGAATACCAATTCCAGCTATAAGGCCTATATATCCGGAAATTGAAGTTATAAAAATCGCTTCCTGAAGTATCATTCCAATAATAGAACTTGGTGTTGCTCCAATTGCTTTTCTAATACCAAGCTCTTTAGTTCTTTCTTTAACCACAAAGACCATAATATTTGATATTCCAATTATTCCAGCCAGAAGGGTTCCAATCCCTACAAACAAAATAATAGAGGAAAGGCCGGTTTTAAATTGATCATTTCGACTTAAATCTGAAGCAACACTTCTAATGAAAACACCTCTTGGATCGGTAGGATCAATGAATTTTTTTTGTTTTAAATATTTTTTTAATTGATTTTCAAAGGCAACAGCTCCTGCGTAACCAATTTCAGGTTTATATGAAATAATAATCTGTTGTAATTTATCCGTGTTTTTTTGAATTAGTTGAAGGGTTGTGTAAGGGACGTATACTATTCTTTCTTCGTTATCTCCACCATCATCTTGAAAAACACCAATAACTTTCCATGATCTTCCACCACCAGAGACAAATTTACCTAAAGCATCTTCATCTCCAAATAAATCTTGTTTTACTAATCTACCAATAACAACATTTCTCTCTTTATTTTCTACATCCAATCCATTAATATATCGACCTTGCATCATTATGGTCATTTCGTTTTTTTGATGAGAAGGACCTACACCTCTCACCGAATAATTATTTGATTTTAATTTATATCCAATATTTCCACTCTCAGAAATTCTTGGAGTTATTCCATCTATATAAAAATCAAACCTGTTTGTGATGTCCTCTAAATCTTTATTGTCAAATTCTATTCTTCGATTAGCCTTGTAACCCATATAAGGTTTTGTAGTTCTACCTGCATTAACCCACATAGTATTTAAAGCATCATCAGTAAAAAATTTATCAAAAGTATTATCAAGTCCATTACCAAAACCAAATAAAACAACAAATATTAAAATACCTAAAGCAACAGTAAACCCAGAAAGAAATGTTCTAAGTTTATTTTTTTTGATTGAATCAAATATTTCTAACCAACGATCTCTACTAAACATTAAATAGCTTTTACCATTTTATTTTTTTTATCTTCCATAATTACTCCGTCTTTCAACCTAACAATTCTAGAGCACATTTTAGCAATATCTTCCTCATGTGTAACTATTAAAATTGTTTTACCATCCTTGTTAATTTTTTGAATTAAAGCCATAACCTCTTTGGAAGTCTTAGAATCTAATGCTCCAGTTGGTTCATCCGCTAACAAAACTTTTGGTTTTGAAACTAAAGCTCTGGCAATAGCCACTCTTTGTTTTTGTCCCCCAGAAAGTTCGCTAGGCAAATGAGTTGCCCACTCTTTTAAACCTACATTATCCAAATACCTTAGCGCTTCCTCTTCTCTTTCTTTTCTTTTAAAACCTTGATAATAGAGAGGTAGAGTTACATTTTCTAAGGCAGTTTTATAATTGATTAAATTAAAAGATTGAAATACAAAACCAAGAAATTTATTTCTGTAATTAGCAGCTTTTGTTTCGTCTAAATCTTTAATTGGCACGCCATCTAAATCGTAAGTTCCTTTATCCAAAAGATCCAGCATCCCTAAAATATTTAATAGGGTAGATTTTCCAGAGCCTGAAGATCCCATTATTGCAACTAATTCGCCTTCTTCAACTTCAAAATTTATTCCTTTTAAAACATGTAAGGAATTTGATCCCATTTTATAGGATTTATGTAAATCTTTTATTTTAATCATAAGATTGTGATTCATTTTGAAATATATCAATTATGGTGCCCAAATTTAATGCTTTATTATTCATTTTTTAAAGATTGTAATTGTTTAAAAAAATCCTCAAATGAAGTTTTTCCTTTATAAACTAGTTTATTTTATAAACCAAATTAAAATTCTTCCCAAAAATTAGTTTTAAATTCATCTACGTATTCAGGTAAAATTTTATTTTCTTCTTTTAAATTATCATATAGGTTTAAATCAATAGATTTTGATTGAAAAACCCTTAATTCAACTTTATTTAAAGAATTAACAATAAAATCTAAGTTAAAAGAAATCTGATTTTGCTTTCTTCTACCTTTAACAAATTTATTTTTTTCAATAATTTTAAATGGCCTATCTATTCCTGCTTTTGAGCCTGATGAAACCTGAAAATAAGTCAAGGAATATTTTTTTTTGTCTAGTTTTGAAAAAACCATTCGACCTTCTATTAAATAATTGTCTGATGAAAAACCAAGTAGCTTTAGTTTAAATAAAGATTTAACATTTTTAAAATCAATTCTTATTATTGCAAAATCATCTGAGTTAATATGTAGTGTCCCTTTATAATCTTTTGAACCCTTAGGCCGGAAAGTCATTACATATACTAGCTGATTACCCAAATAATTAAGCTCTGGATTGCTAAATTCATATCTATTGGATTTCAAAATAAAATCTAAATCTGTTGCGTCATTATAAAAAAGGTTTGAATAAATATTAGAGAC
Organism: uncultured Flavobacteriaceae bacterium; assembly: GCA_938088195.1. Lineage (GTDB taxonomy): Bacteria > Bacteroidota > Bacteroidia > Flavobacteriales > Flavobacteriaceae > MAG-121220-bin8. Next base: position 30,614 of record CALKEO010000021.1, read on the forward strand.
TCTTCCTTTTATAGAATTAGCAAAGTTTTCTTTTCTTTTTATTTCATCATCGTTAGCTTTTTTTAAAGCTGCTTGATTTGTACTATCAATATCCCATAGACCATCAAATTCTAAATCCCCTGAAAATGGCAATAAGCCAGATCTAATTTTAAAGTAAGAATTAGATTTTAGACTTTTCTTAAGAGATTCCTCAAGTTTTGAATTTAACGATTCTAATATTTCGTTTTCTTTTTTATAAGTTTCTCTTGATTTTATTAAATTAATTTTCTGATTGTCTTCTTCCAAATTACCATAATAGTTTGATAGGACTTCTGTAACAGATTTATTTTCACTTGGTAAATTTAAAAGTAAACTATCAATTAATAAATCATTTACATTATCAATAGACGATTTAAATTTATTTATTTCGAACTTTTCTATTGTACTATTATATTCCTTTCTGTAAAAAATTTTATTTTCTGATAAATCAGTTTGATAATTTTGAGTTATTGCAGCTTTTATTTTTTCTATTATTTCTTGTGAACTAAGTTTCCTATTTGTAATTATTACATTGTTCAACTCTATTGGTTTTGGGCTTAAGAAAATAATGCTATCGTTAAATCTATTTAAGGAATAAGAAACTTTTTTGTATCCCATGGATGATATAAATAAGGAATCTTCATCGTTTAATTCATTCTTTATTAATTCAAAATCTCCATTTTCATCAGATATTATTCCACTACTATTAGAAAAAGAAACTGTAGCGAATGGTATTGGAGCAAAGGAGATGGAGTCTAAGATTTTAACCGATGTTGATTGGGCCTTTAAATTAACAGCAAACAATAAAAAAATTATAAATCTTTTCATGATTAAAAAATCCAATTAAAATAGTACGACTTATTATCAAACCCATTAATCCAATATGGTAAATGATCTAAATCTTGTAAAATTAAAATTATGTTAGGTATCGAAATAGCTGTAAAAATAAAGAAAACAATCCACAAAAAAATTAAGAATATACTAACGTAAGTATTTGATTTCTTTTTAAATAATACATAAAATGATGTTATTATTGTAAGTACAATAGTTAACAATAAAAATAAGGTTGAAAATATTATAAAATAATCTGGAATTGAGTTTAAAAGCTCATAAAATTCAGGGTCTTGACTTTGAGATATTTCGTTAAATAATATTTTTAGAAGTACAAATAATAATATTCCACAAACCGAAATAAATACAGTGCTAATTATAAAAAATATCGTTTTTAATATAAAAACACCAATATTAAAAAAAGCATTAATTACTGGAGCCAATAGTCTAAAAGGAAATAAGAATATTTTTGTTAAGGTGTTTTCTGAATTATTTAGGTTTCCCGTTTTTTTTTTAATGAAATCTTCAAGGTTGGATAAATTTACATTGAAACCTGACATATTCATTTTTTGTCCAATGGTTTTGGCCTCTTTAGTGAAAAACCATAGTAATAGGTAAAACATCAATCCTGCACCACCAAAAAATAAACTTACCACAAAAACAACTCTTATTATATTGACATCAATCTTTAAGTAATTTGAAAGTCCTTTTGACACTCCACCAAATATTCCATTTTCTTTATCTCTAAAAAGTATTTTTCTCAAATTAGGATCAAAATCTTTAGATGGTATTCCTATCCACAAAATGATATATATAATTAAGTTTAGAGGAACAGCAATAAAAAATATGATTCTTATAATTATTGGATCAATTTTAAAGTATTCAGCTATTCCTGAGCATATTCCAGCAATAATTCTATTACTGGAATCTCTAAAGAGTTTATTACTTTTTTTCTCCTCATTAGTTGTTTCTGTTTCGTTATCACTGTAAATTTCTTTGAAATCATCCAATGATCCCATAATTTGAATCATTTCTTTAACATCATTTAAATTGATACACTGTTTACTTGAAGAAATTTTTGATGAAAAATTTTCTGCAACTCTGAGCTCAAAATCTTTAATAATTTCAGAGTCATTGTCAATTGTAGAAAAATACGTTTTAATAGAATTTAAATAACTCTTCAGTACTTCATAAGCCCCTTCTTCAATATTAAAAATTGAATAACCGATATTAATTGTAAATGTTTTTTTCATTTTTTATTTGATTATTTCCTAAACCATTCTAAAATTTTCTTCAAAATATTTATCTTAAATTCAAGTAATATTAAAAATAGTTTTTTCATTTTTTAGTTTTTAATAACTTCTTTACTGAAGCGTCTAACTCATTCCATGAAATGATTAATTCTTTTATATGAAGAGTTCCCTGATAAGTTATAGAATAATATTTTCTAGGCGGTCCTTGGTCTGATTCACGCCAAACATGTTGAACATATCCTGATTTCTTAAGTCTATTCAACAAAGGATAAACAGTGCCCTCAACAACTATTATTTTTGAATTTTTAAGTTCATCAATAATATCAGATGTGTAGACCTCGTCTCTAGAAATTATTTGTAAAATGCAAAATTCTAGAAGACCTTTTCGTATCTGTATTTTAAAGTTTTCAGTACTCAACCTACGCTTAATCTAATTCGTTCTTTTCAATGGTTATGATTATGATTTCTTTTTTATCTTTCTTATCATCTTCTTTTTCTTCAATCGATATGATCCATTCTCCTTGAAGGCCATCAATATTCTCTCCATCAATAGTTAAATTTATATCATTTTTCACAGAAACATTAGGCTTAACATCAAATCCACAAGAACTGAAAGTGAAAATTATCAATAAAATCAATATTATTTTTTTCATAATTTCATTAATTTAATATTATACATAGTACTTTGTTATACATAGTAGCAAATGTATAAAAAAAAATTGAATTATGACTTTTTCTTAAAAAACCTATAGTAAAGAAAAACAAGAGTTAAAAAACCTAACACATATGGGATAATCATTAAATATACAATGCCGTCATTTAAACTTTCTGCTACTTTTTGATCCGCTCCAGATTCTAAAACAGCTCTACACATCGCGCATTGAAGATTATATGTAATTAAAAAAATCATTTAGTAATATGGTGAAATCATTAAATAAACAATCACTCCCGTTACAGCTACATATAACCAAACCGGAAAAGTAATTTTAGCAATTTTCTTATGAGGATCAAATTGCGATTGAATGGCTCTTACATAACTTGTAAGGACCATTGGAATTAAAACTATTGATAAAATTATGTGAGTAATAAGGATAAAATAGTATAAGTAGGCTACAAATCCTTCTCCACCAAAAGGAGTTGGGTCCGAGGTCATGTGGTAAGCTATATACATAACAAGAAAAATCAAAGATAAACCGATACAAACTTTCATCAATCGTTCATGCAACAAACGCTTCCCAGATTTAATAGCTCTTATTGCAAACACTAATAATAACGCAGTAACAGCATTAATAGTAGCGTATATAGGAGGAAGAAATGTTAGGGGAGTTGCGTCTGGAATTTTTACGGTAAATAAAATCGCTACAACAATAGGAATAGCTATTGAAACTATTACAATCAAAGTATTATAAATTTTTGAATTATTTTTACTCATCACTCAATAATTTAGCAATATCCTCTCTTATCATATCAATTCCCTGAACTTCTGAATTTTCATCACCAATTCCTAAATAATAAACAATCGGTGATCCCATTGCGTTGTCTCTTGAGCGAATATAACCCTCTTGGTCAATTAAAGCAAAAAATCCTTGATGCTCAAAACCTCCAGCAACGTCAGGATTAATCGATGAAAAAATATTAAAGCCGGTATTTGATAAATCATATATATCTGTAAGAGCTCCAGTTAAAAAATGCCAGTTTTTAGATTTAACATTTATAAACTCAGCATATTCTTTTAAAACTTGAACCGTATCATGTTCTGGATCTATGGAAAATGAAGCAATTCCAAAATCATTCCTATCTCCAAATTCTTTATCTAAAACTTTCATGTTTTTATTCATTTCAATACAAATAGATGGACATTTTGTGAAAAAAAATTCAACTACAAAAACCTTTCCTAAAAAATCTTCGTTGCTAATCAATAAATTGTCTTGGTTTTTGAAAATAAAATCGGGAACTTTCTTTTTCTCTCCGTTTAATTTTACAAAGTTTAATTCCTTAGAAAAATTTAATCTAGTATTCTTTTTTAAGCTATCACTCTCAAAGCGATCCATAATTTTTGGAAAAAACCAAATCCCAAATATTAAAACTACAAATGAAATTCCAACGTATGAATACTTTTTCATTTAAAATTCGTTTTTATAAATGTTATTTTTTTTTAATGCCATCCTGTATTCAGCTAAAATCACCTTAACATCATCTACCATATTATTATTAATATCGGCAACGAATCTAGAGTCATAGCCATATTTTATTCCTTCTTCGTCATCTCTTCCTCTTAGATTTCCATCTCTATCAATTATAAAAACATAAGATGTGGCTAAACTTGAATCCAATTTAAGATCTGTTTTTAAACTTTCAAAAACATCTAACAAATCTTTATTACTCACTTCAATAAACTTCCAGTTTTGAAAATTAGTTTTTGTAAGCCTGTTCATTTCAAACAAAAGACTATCTGATAAACTTTTTGTTCCAAAAGGTTGAATCATTAAAAACTGAAAATCTTTAAATTCATTAAATCTCTTAAAAATTTCCTGATTTAAATTCCCAGCATCTCCATATTTATCCTGAATTTTGGAGCCAAAAAATCCCAAAATTGTAATCTTATTATTAAAACTTTCAGAGGATATAACAGATATATCTTTAATGTCTTTTGTTAATATGGGAAGCTTAGCAAAATGATTTATACCTGATGCAAAAAAAAGGTATACAACAAGAGGAAGAACAAAAAGGATTGTAAGTACAAAATACTTTCGCATTTAAAGAAGTGTTATATTGAATAAATTAAAAGTTCCAACTTACAAAACCTTCATACATCACATCATATATGTAATTGCCTTCGACAAGAATTATAAATACTAAATAAGCAATTAAAAAGATAAGAGTAATCACAATGGAAGCTTGTAATCCGCTTGTTTCATCCCTAAGATGCATGAAATCCCAAGCTATGTAATAGGCTTTGACAAGTGTCAAAATAATAAATATCCAATTGATAAGCTTAGTACTTAAAAAAGTATTCATTAAGATCTCAGGTTTTACAATTCCTAAAACTACTTCAATAGTTGTTACTATGGATAGAAAGATTAATACTCCCCAAATTTTTGTTTGATTAGACTTAAACTTCAAAAGTCCTCTAAAAATCTCTAATTTATGTGTGTTGTTTTCCATATTTAAAAATTATACTAAATAAAAGAATGTAAAAACAAAAACCCAAACCAAGTCTACAAAATGCCAGTACAAACCAACTTTTTCTACCATTTCATAATGCCCTCTTCTTTCGTATGTGCCTATAAGCACATTAAAGAAAATAATTATGTTGATTACAACGCCAGATAAAACATGGAAACCATGAAATCCAGTTATAAAAAAGAAAAAATCAGCGAACAGTCTATTGCCGTATTCATTACGAACCAGATTGGCACCCTCGACCACATATTTGGCTTGGCTAATTTTCTCCAAAGATTCCTCTCTACTTAAAATAATTTTATGACCTTTTTCGTCAATTTTTTCTGTTTTAATTACAATATTAGGATTTGATTTAAAACCACTAATGACTTCATTTAATGTGAAAGAAGGTAAAGTTGATTCATCTCTAAACCAAATTCCGTTTTTACGCTCATGCTGAACTCTATCTCCTGGGATTTCCAGAGCTAAATTTTCTAATCCAATTCTTTTTTTTGGATTATCCTCGTAAACAAATTGATAAATCTGGCCGCCATTAGTTTCAACTGCTCCATATTCACCTTTGATAAAATTTTTCCACTCCCAAGCCTGTGAGCCAACGAAAATAGCTCCTCCAATAATTGTAAGTGCCATATAAAAAACAACACGATCTTTCTGCATATGATGGCCTGCATCAACAGCTAAAACCATAGTAACTGATGAAAAAATCAAAACGAAAGTCATTAAAGCAACATAATACATTGGAGCATCAACGCCATGTAAAAAAGGAAAGTGATTGAAAACTTCATCAGCTATAGGCCAAGAGTCAATATTTTTAAATCTTGAAAAACCATACGCTACTAAAAATCCAGAAAAAGTTAGGGCATCGGAAACGATAAAAAACCACATCATTAGTTTTCCATAACTAGCCTTAAAAGGTTGTTTACCCCCTCCCCAAAGATCTTCTTCCTCTATGTTTGTTGATATTGTTGTGCTCATCAAATTAAAATAATTTTGTTACAAAGTTACATATTTTTACTATCTAAAGAAATAGAAAAAAACAAACAAATAAAGCCATAAAATTCCGAGAAAATGCCAAAATGTAACCGCTAATTCAAAACCTAATTTTTCTGTTTTATATTTATTTTTATAATTGTTAATTATCACCACAATTAGTACAATTAATCCCGCAAAGAGGTGCGCTAAATGCAAAACAGTCAAAACGTATAAAAAAGAAGTAGTAATAGTACTTTGCGCTCCAGTAAAAAAATAACCTGAGGAAATTAATTTATTGAAACCGATAAATTGACTGGCAACAAATGATATTCCTAATCCAAAAGTTATAAGTAACAAAAAATTAGTTTTAGAACTATTATTTTGATTTAAATTTTTTTTTGCAAAAGCTATAGAAAGACTGCTAATTGCTATAAAAACAGTACTTAAAGTAAAAGCTATTGGAAGTTCAAAATCTTTTAACCAGTCAGGTCGAGATTTACTAACAATGTAAGCGCTGGTTAGTCCAGCAAAAGTCATTGCAATACTTAACATAGAAAATAACAGCATCATTTTTTTTGCCTTTATCCTCTTTAAACGTATTTCATTTTCATTTTCACTTAATTCCATAAAAACATTTTATCAATTACATATATAACTTGAACCAATGTTAAACAAACAACACTAGCTGTAAATAATTTTTTTGCTGCTTCGGTTGTCATTTTATTATAAAGATTAATAGAAAAATAAAGCATCGCTAGCCCAATTAATCCAATTAAAGCAGCTGAAAAAATAGTTAGACGTAATTCGCCAGTTAAACCACTAACTGGAAACACTGAGATCATAATCATCCAAATAGTGTAGAGAACAGTTTGTAATGCGGTGGCTTTATCTTTATTTTTAGTAGGAAGCATATTAATACCTGCCTTTTTGTAATCATCATGAAGCATCCAGCCGAGAGCCCAAAAGTGAGGAAATTGCCAAAAAAATTGAATAGCAAATAAAGTACCTGCTTCAATTCCGAAATTGTTTGTTGCTGCAACCCAACCTAGCATAAAAGGAATCGCTCCAGGAAATGCGCCAACAAAAACAGAAAGCGGAGTTTTTGTTTTCAAAGGAGTGTAAAGACACGTGTAAATAAAAATAGAAATTGCACCGAAAAGAGCTGTTTTTGGATTTATTTTATATAAAATAATTATCCCCAATAAAGTCAATAAAACAGAGACTAAAAATGCACTTGTAGTTGAAAGTCGCAAAGAAGGTATTGGACGATTTTTAGTTCTATCCATTAAAGAATCTATGTCTTTTTCAATTAACTGATTAAATGCATTCGAAGCTCCAACCATACAGTAACCACCTATAAACAACATTGAGACTACCATTAGATCATAACTATCTGCAGCAATTAAATACCCAGCAAGTGATGAAAACACAACACTTATGGCTAATCTTGCTTTTGTTAATTCAAGGAAGTCTTTAAAAGTTGACATTAAAAAATTATTTAACGAAAAATAATAGGTTTTGGATGAACTTATAGCCATAATAAAATAGGGCGCAAAGTTAATACAGAATATTTGAGAAAACAATTATTAACTGGACATTTAAGACCTCAAATAAAAAGTTTAATTCAACTTGAAAGTCACTGGGATACTAAAAGGTACCCTCACTGGTCTACCACGTTGTTTACCTGGTGTCATTTTTGGGAGTTTGGAGATAATTCTATTTGCTTCTTTTTCTAAATTTTTGTCTGGCCCACGTGTTCTAATTCCGCTAATATTACCATCCTTTCCAATTATGAATTGGACAAAAACTCTTCCTTGTATCCCCATTTCTTGAGCAATTTCAGGATATCTAAAGTTTTTAATTATATGTTTTTGTATTTTTTCTTGAAAACATTTTCTTCTTTGAGATTTAGCTACATTTTCACAGCCGGGAAATAAAGGAACATCCTCAATAATAGCAAATGGAATATCCATATCAATTTCCTCTTCCAAAACCTCAACTTCTTCAACCACTTCTTCCTGATCAGTCTCTGTAGATTCAATAATAGTTTCTTCAATTTCTTCCTCATCTTCAACTACTTCAATAATTTCAGGAGCTGGTGGTGGAGGTGGTGGCGGCGGTGTTTTAATTTGTTCAGTGATCGGAATTTCTTCATCATCATCATCCTCGACATTTAGAGATTCTAAATCGTATTGTCTCTCGTATGTTTTATACTCAATAGCCTGCCATGAAATAAAAAGCACCAAGCATAAGCCCAGAGCAAACATTAAACTACTATATTTCCTAAGGTCCGCTTGTGGGTTTTTTTTTCTTTGCATAATTACAATGTATTCTTAGCTAAAATAATTTTTTTTTTTTAAAATAAAAGCTATGGCTGCTTATTTTTAAGAATAAAGCTTTTACCTAAAAAAATTCCAATTAGAATTCCTGTCATATTTGCAATAATATCAGCAATCTCAAAATATCTTCCAATTGGCAAAAATCCCTGAAAAAACTCAGTTATAATTGCGATAAAAATTACTATTTTAACATAATTCCATCTAAACCTACTGGTTTCTAAAAAGCCTAACCATATCCACGTTATCGTCATAATTAAATAAGTAAATAAATGAAAAAATTTATCCCATTCAAAGAGAGCAAACTCCGGAAATGGTAGTTTAGGTATAGGAATTATAGAGACTAAAAAAATAGATAGAGTGTATAATATCGTAAGTTTTTTTAATAAAGCTTTATCCACCAATTAGTTCTTGATACGAATCAGCATCTAAAAGTTCATCTAACTCACTTGGGGTTTGAATTTCCATTTTAATAATCCATCCTTTATCATAGGGGTCTTCATTAATTAGTTCTGGGTTATCTTCTAAGCTATCGTTAACATGAGTAATTTTTCCTGAAACTGGTATAAATAGATCTGAAACAGTTTTAACAGCCTCAACTGATCCAAAAATTTCTTCCTTTTGCAACTCTTCATCTAAAGCTTCAATTTCAACATAAACAATATCTCCCAATTCTCCTTGCGCATAATCAGTGATTCCAATGGTTGCCACATTACCCTCGACCTTAATCCACTCGTGGTCTTTTGTATACTTTAATTCAGGTTTAATTTCCATTTTAAATAAATTTTAATTTGTAAATGTAAGTTTTATAAATATTTTTTCATAAATAATTTATTCACCAAAATTGTATCTCAGTGTCATCCCTGATCTGATTGTAGTTTGAGGAAATGCTGTAGAAATAGCAAATTCAGAAAATAAATGATCATAAAAAAATACTGCATTAAAGCTTTTACTCAAAGCATAATCAGCTGAAAATTTCAACGACCATATAGATTGTCCTGCAGTTACCTTATTATCATCAATATTTAAATTTCTTATGATAGTGATATTATCTCTTAAACTTAAATCAGCTTTAATATTCAGATCACCCTTAGAAATACTTTGTCTCCCTCCAATATTATTTCTAAATTTTAAATCCTTAATTCTATAACCCATTCCAATAGAATAATCCATTCCAGATACCTCAGTAAGTAAATTATTATCTAAGCTTAACGATAGTGCCCTGTCTTTTTTCATTTCTAAAACTACTCTAACAGAATTTTTAAGTTCCATGTCTACTTTTAAAAGAGGATTAAATTGTTCGACTAAATTTATGTTAGTATATAATGTCTCGTTTAAAAAATTTCCAGCCAAATCGGTAATTTTATTATTTGATGAGTTAAATTCTAAATTTGATTTAAAATTATTTAGTGTGTAACTCGACCTGTAGGAGTGACCAAGACTAAATCGTTTGAATCTTTCCTTGAAAAAATCAATATTTAATAGTCCTGTGTATTGTATGGACCAATTAGGGAGCGGCGTACTCCTTAAGGCGTCCAAAGAAATGTTTTCTGGATTTTCTCCAGTGTATGCAGATAAAAATGCTGGAATCAGCACGGATTGATTGTTTTTACCATAACCTTGAGGAAAGCCATCCTCATCGATATCTCCATTCGAATTTCCATTTATTGAAGCCAATCTATTGGCTATTATTAATCTATTGTTTTGAAAAGTTTGAAAAGTTTGGGACTTGTATTGATCACTGTCCCTAAAAGATGTTTTTATCAAAATTGATGATATGGAAAAATTTCCAAACAAATTCGATCCTAAAGCATTATAATTATTATCCAAAATCTTATAATTTTCAGAGAAATTTTCAGAATATTCTCGATTTGCGTTTAAATCTATTTTAAAATCTTTAATCCAATTTATTTCTGTTACTATATTAAATTTTGTGTTGTGAACTCTTGAATATTGTTCATTAAAACTTGGGAAATCAGTCAACCAACCATTTTTAGCAGCTTCAAATCTTATATCAGACTGACTCCCAAACACAAAAGCAAATGAAGGTTTAGTTGTCCCAAAAAAGCCTAGCGTCTGTGTGTATCCAGGCAATACTTGTCCATTATTTTCTGTATAATTTAATTTTAGTCTAGAAATACCTGTTAATAAACCAATAATTGAATTTGTTATTTTATTTAAAGCTTTTTTTGGTTTTTTCTTTTTTACAAGCCCAATATTTCTATAAAGTTTAGCCATATTAAAAGAACTGCTAAGGGAGTGAGTATTTGCATTTTGAATTGTATTAACCCTTCCCAAAATATTTCCCAATTCATCTTCAACCTTTGCCATCGCATCTGAGCCTCTTTCCCAATTAAAATCTCCTGAATAATTATAGCTCGTGGATATAAAATTAATTAAAGGGAATAATTTAAATGGCAACTCATAGCTTAATCCAAAAGATTGATTGTGTGAATTAGTTTCTCCGGTACTCCAAAATCCATCCCATATTTCAAATTCTTTATTTACAATTTTATTTCCATCAGGATCATTTTCAAAATAATTTTTTACCACACTATTGTTTGATGCTGAGAAATCCAATCTTAAAGAATTAGTAAGGTTTTGACTTAAACTTAAATTCCAGTCAAATAAAAAATTCCTTTGCTGAATATCTGGCAGTGCTATTTGTTTTGAAGAATCGGCCCCTTCTATATAAACTTCCCTAAAGCGCTGACTATTAAAGGTTCTATTAATATTAGTATTAAATGAGATTGAAGACAGTAAAGGGTTAATATTAAATTCACTAAGCCACTCCAAATATTTACTATCGCTAATAAACGAAACTGACTTAAATGGAGAGATTACAAATGGTTCAAAACTAAAACTATATTGAGCGCCTGCTCTGACAGTTTTTTTAGTTAAATTTTCGATTTCATAATCATGTTCAATTTCTTGATTGTAACTGTATGAAAAATCGAAATTTTCAATATCATAAAATCTTTCGGATTTATCTTCACTTCTATTTTTCTTTAACCCAATTAAACTTATACTCTTTGATTGTTTAAAAGAAATTGCTTGATCTCTAATGGAATCTCGTTGACTTTTCCTCTCTGCAGAAGCCAATCTATCATTTAATCTTATATCTTGATAAAAAGGGTCATACTCAGGGGTTGTTACTTGCTGATTAACACTGTAGGCAAGAGGTATTTGAATCCCCCAATTTTCAGGTAAAAATTTTCCAAAATTTGCACTTCCGATAAATCCGTATTGTTTAAAATCTTCTCTACTTCTTTGATTTGGGGTTTTATCAATTGATCCAAAACCAACAGTTGACATTTTTCCAGAAACAGAGAAATTTGCTACATCGGCAATATTTGCTTCAAGAGAACCCAGGGCAGACCATCCACCCTTACCATCAATTTCTGAAAGTCTAAGTTCATTAAACCATACTTCACCAGAGAGAATATCTCCCTTATTAGTTGAAGGGTTCTTAACTCCAATCATTAAAGTTTTAATTCCTCCAATAGTTGGATTACCTTTAATAGCAAACTTATATTTTTTATCTCCTGGCAAACTTGAAATTGAAGTAAATTCATCTATTTGTTGAAGATCTTCATTAAAATACAATGTTTGAGATAAATTAGATTGACTTGATAGAGTTAGAGCCTTCAATTTTGTTAATATTTCTAAAGAAAAATCAATCGAGTTTGAATCAGGTTCCCAAACTTGGTCTGCACTAAATTTATTTGAACTACCCTGATTAAATGCAGTGGGCTTTAATGGTACCTCAATTTGATAGTAATTGTCAGTGAAATCTGAGCCCATTCTAATAAAACCAACCAGTCTTTTATCATAATCCTCAAAAGATCCTTCACCAGGTAGCGAAGGGCTGCCCTCAATAGATTCAGCATGAATATACATTTTCAACTTTTTATACTGTCTCATGTCAAAATCTAAATTCTTATAAACTGCTCTTGAATCTTCAGGTTGAAGATTAGTAACCTTAATTGTCATCGACTGCTCATTTTGTCTAATAATTGAACTATTAGAATTAATCTCTTCTCTTTGAACACCAGGCGGAAGTATGTAATTTACGGGAACTCTATTTTCATTTTCTAAAATATTTACCGAACCAATATCAAATGAAGTATTTGGATACAATATGTTGTCCTTGTTAAGAGTTTTTGAATATCTTTTCCAATCAGTTCTAACTAAATCCAAAGTAGCAAACCTAAAGTTTACTGGGCCAGAAAAATCTTTCAATAAAATCCTCATAAATCTAATAGACCTTAAATTATCTATTCCATTTACTGCATTAAAGTATGGACTGTACTTACTGCTTTTATAAAACTGTTTAAAAACTGGGATTTTAAATTGGATCCAGCGAGTGTTTTTTGTTTGTCCATTAGGAAGATCTACTTTAACATCATTTCTTACATCGCTTATAAAGGGGTGATTCCCAACATCCATATTTTTTTTAATTGGTATAATGTATTCAAAATAACTATCTATGGTATTCATAGTATTGTCTTGATTAACATCCTCAGAATCAGGTACTGTTGTTGAACCTCTGTAGTCTGATGAAACAGGTGAGTTGCCCTGTGTCCCGTTATAGTTTTTATATCGATCTAATATTCCCCCACTTGTGTTTAAATAATATTGGTAATTATCTCCAGCTGGATCTGAGTTATCTCCGTTAAAGTATTTGATTTTCTCATCTTGATCATTCAATCCATCATAACCTAAATCCTGAAGTTTTCTATTGTTAGCATCAGCATCAAAAGTGTAAACTAATGACTGAGTAGCTGGAGAAATTCCCCAAGATGAATTATTTGTTATTTGTTGAGAATTAACAGTTGGTAATCCATTTTCATATAATTTTTTACCATCTTTTAAAATATCTTCTGAAATACTTCCAAGATTAAAAACTAAATTCCCAAGATAATTGTCTCCTGACGAATTGTCTTCAAATGTATCTAATAACCAAAACTGAATGAACTCAACATTAGACTGTTCAAAATTGGTAGTATTAATTTTTCTAGAAATAGCTCCCCAATTTTTTTCAGTATTATTTATAAATAAATCATTTTCTATATTGTTATAAGGACCCTTTTCATTTGGAAGATAATTTAAATCAAATGTATTTTGAACTCTTGATTGACCTTCAATTAAGTCCTGTTGTGGGAAAATTTCATCAATAAATATTCTTCTTGTTTCATTTTTTGATAATTCATTATCGTCTATTTCGGCTGGTCTTTGTCTAGTATAAAAAACTGGATCAATATTATACCATGCCAATTTTGCTCTGTAGTGACCTAGTCTCAAGTCATCAGTTCCAAACTGAGAACCATTAACATTAAGTGGAACACTTGAAAGTTTCCATGAAAGATTATCTCTTAAGTCTATATTGGTTTCCGAACCTTCAAAATCATCAACATAAACAGTAGCACTGTTATCATAACCTGAATTTTTTGGTTTACCAGCATGTAAAAAAGCTACTTCACCTTTAAGTGAAATTGTAGAGGGAACTCGAGTGTTTATATTTGGGAGTTTATTTGCCATTCTAGTTAAAAAAGGAATATCAGTAGAAAAAATTCCATTTAGACCTATCATTGTATTATTTACCGGTTCAACCCCGTAATTGGCCTTTTGACTAATTGATCTTTCACTTAAATTCATTAAAGATCCACCCAAAATAAAGTTATCATTAAATTTATGTTCAATGTTAACTCCCGAAAATCTCTTTTTCTGTTGAGCATAAAAAGAATTACTCTCTGTTGAGATTTCAATAGGAATATTTGAGTTTTTTAATGTTTCATCTAAAATTTGAACTCTACCTGCTTGGTAATTTACTGTATAATCAATCCCCTCTTGCAATAATCTTCCACCAGCAGAAACTTTAACAGAACCCCTTGGCACATTAAACTGACCAATGGCAATACCTCCCGAATCGCCCGATGTCTTATATGACCCTTTTAATTGAAATTTATTTTTTTCTATTTTTTCCTCAGCTTCGATTTTTGAAGATTTATAAATTTCCTGATAAACATATTTTTTTTGATTTTCATTATAAGAGTTATAATTTTCATAATTCTCAGAATTTGAATTACTATTTTTTAACTTATCAAAAAGATATTCCCCAAAAGGCTCAACTGATGTAAAAATAATCAAACCATTAGTTGAATTTATTGTTAGGTTAGGAACAAAATCAAAAAAACCGTCTCCCCCATTTTGGATATCATTATTCATATTTAAATTATCTAAATTAAAAACTGATAGTAAAGTTTTACCATCAATTGAAGAGGGCCATATTGAAGAATCTACTGGTTCAATATAATTTAATGGAGAAGGATTAGTGTAAAATATGTTTAGTTTAAAATCATCTTTGTTAATTTGATATGACCCTATGGAATAGATGTTTTTCATCATCAAATCCCAAACTGGCTGATTAATATTGGTAAGACTACTTTTCAACATTTTAACAATTAGACTATTGTTTGAAATTTGAAGTTGACCATTGTTTTCATATGTGTCTGTTGCGTCAATTCCATCATTGGCGAATTCTCCAACCTGAAAAACTTGACCACCAACAGTATATTGGTAGGCAACCCCTAGAATTTCATCATTATTTAATGGTTGATTTAAGGATATGTATCCTAATTTCTCATGAAGTTTATACTCATTGGGTTCTAATTTTCTCGCACTTTCCAAAACAGAATAATCATTACCCTCACTTATTAAGTTTGATATTGGTCCAAATCCATTTTTAACATTAGCTATTTCTCTAATTGAAGAGTTTAAAAGCCCGGTACCTATTGATAATGGATCAAATTTATTGACTGAATTGTCAGGATAGACATTACTCCCAGTCTTTAATATAAAACTAGGATAAAATTCATCTATTTTTGTTTTTAAAGGATCTGATTCTCCTAAATCTTGCAATGCCAACACATTTCTTACATTTTGAGTTTGATTTACTCTGTTTGTAACCCAAACCTCGATTCTGGTTATATTGACTTGCGTGTTTAAATAAGGGTAGTTTTTAAGGGTTTTATCATACTTGTCTCTAAAATATTGTCCCAAAAAAAAATGTCTATTCTCATCGTAATCCAAAGGAAATATTGAAAATTCTTCAAAGCTTCCATCTCCTTTGGCCATAACAGTTTGTGATTGAGATCTTTGCTCAGAAAGAACTGTGGTAACTCTTGTGTTTCCAAATTTTAGTTCTGTTTTGAAACCAAATAAACTTTGAGCTCCAGAAATCAAAGACCCACTTAATGGCATACTTACATTTCCTAACTCAATTTTTTGAATAATATCATCCTCAGTTGGAGTATAATCAAGCTTTAATAAATTTTGAAAATCAAACGTAGATTGAGTGTCATAGTTTGAAGATATAGTTAATCTCTCTCCAATTTTTCCATTCAAACTTAAACTTATAGATTGGTTAAAATCTAAATTAATATTACTTTGATTTCCTGTAGAAATTGAAGGGTTTTCTCTTTTTTGATAACGAGCACCTACATCCATTGAAATAGACCCTTGGGGGGTCAGTTCAATTTCATCACCTCCAAAAATTGACTGAAAAAAATTTGAATTTAAATATAGATCAGGAAGTAAGTTTTTTATTTTTTTTGACTCATCAGAATCTTCATCCTCAAGCAATTTTAATTTCTCTTGAAAATATATTTTTATATTATTTGATTTTATTAGTTTTCGATACTCTGATGGAGTTAAAAAAAGAGGGGTGCCTACATTAATCTCCCCTGCTTTTGTCGTAAATACATACTTATCAGTGAGTGGATCATAAGTATACTTAGAAACAAAAAAAGAAGGTGGTTTTAGTTTAAAACTTCCTAAATATACAGTATTACCAATAGTGTCTAAATTAATAATCTTCTGGCTAAATAAACTGTAATTGTATATTAGAGTTAATATGGATGATAATAAAAAAAACTTTTTTTTAAAGGAAATTTTATTCAATACTTCACAATTTATTCAATGCCCCTTTTATTAACTCTTCCACAGACATTTCTGGTGAATTATTAACAAGCATTTCTATTAGCTTACTAGTTTGTTTTCTATTATAACCTAGAACCTCTAATGCTGATAACGCTTCATCTTGGTTTGTATTGCTAATATTTCCAATAAATTGATCGTTTTCTGAAATTAAACTTACTTTATCTTTTAAATCAATTATTACTCTTTGTGCAGTTTTTAAGCCAATTCCTTTTACTGATTGAATAACTGAAACATTCCCAGAAACTATCGCACTTTGTATTTCCCCGGGTGTTAATGAAGAAAGCATTGTCCTGGCTGTACTAGCTCCAATTCCAGAAACTGAAATTAATTGTCTAAATAAATTTCTTTCTGTCTTTTCAAAGAAACCAAACAAAGTATGTGAGTCTTCCTTAACTTGTAAATGAGTGTATAAACTTATACTCTCAGAATCTGACAATTTTGAAAAAGTATTAAGCGATATATTCACTAAATAACCCACTCCA
Source organism: uncultured Flavobacteriaceae bacterium (assembly GCA_938088195.1). Taxonomy (GTDB): domain Bacteria; phylum Bacteroidota; class Bacteroidia; order Flavobacteriales; family Flavobacteriaceae; genus MAG-121220-bin8. Next base: position 47,690 of record CALKEO010000021.1, read on the forward strand.
TTACAATCAATGACGATTTCTGTTGGAGATTTCTCAATCATTCTTCCTTTTAGTTGTGTAATCATTTTTTAATTTTAGCTTTTTTTTGAGCATCAACAACTGCAACAGCAGACATATTTACCATTTCTTCAACACTTGCACCTAATTGTAAAACATGTACTGCCTTAGACATTCCCATCATAATTGGTCCGATTGAAAGCGCATTGTCTAATTCCTTTATCACTTTATAATTAGTGTTTGCTGAATCCAAGTTTGGAAAAATTAATGTGTTAACATTCTTTCCAGAAAGTTTTGAATAAGAGAATTTATCCTTAAACATTTCTTTATTAAGAGCAAAATCAGATTGTACTTCACCATCTACTTTCAAATCAGGAAAATTTCTATGTAAAAATTTAACTGCTTGATTAACTTTTAAAGCCATAGGATGATTTGATGATCCAAAATTTGAGTAAGATAACATTGCGATATTTGGTTCCATTCCAAACATTTTAACAGTTTCTGCTGTCATTTTAGCTATAACTGCTAGATCCTTTGAACTTGGGTCAATATTAATTGATGTGTCAGATAAAAATAAGGGACCTTTACTTGTAATCATTAGATTAGTTGTGGCTACTTTATTTACGTCAGGAGCTTTACCTATGACCTCTAACATAGGTTTTACCGTTACAGGGTAACTTCTTGAATAGCCGGAAATTAAAGCATCTGCCTCACCATCTAACAGCATCATTGCAGAATATAAATTTCTTTGCTTCATTTTATTTACTGCTTCAAACAAAGTAACTCCTTTTCTTCTTCTTAGTTCCCAGTATTTTTTTCCGTATTTTTCTCTATTTTCTATTTCTTCACTAGATTTTGGATCTATAATTGGAATTTCATCCTCAAATTCAATTTCAGATTTTAGCTCTAATATTACATCCTTATCACCTAGTAGAATTGGAAAGCCTATTCCTTCTTCATGTACAATTTGGGCAGCCTTTAGAACGTCCAAATGATCTGCTTCAGCAAAAATTATTTTTTTAGGATTTGCCTTAGCTCTATTTGCTAAAAGTCTTACTATTTTATTGTCATTTCCAAGTCTAGAGTGGAGTTCTTCTTCATATTTTTCCCAATTTTCAATTGGAGCTCTTGCTACACCTGATTTTATAGCAGCTTTGGCCACTTCAGGTGGTATTTTAGTAATTAACCTTGGATCAAAAGGTTTTGGGATAATATAACTTTTTCCAAATGTAAGCTTGGTTTTATCGTAGGCAATATTCACAAATTCAGGAACAGTTTCTTTTGCTAATAAAGCTAGTGCTTTTACAGCTGCCATCTTCATTTCATCATTAATTTTAGAGGCTTTTACATCTAAAGCTCCTCTGAAAATAAAAGGGAATCCTAATACATTATTAACTTGATTGGGATGGTCTGATCTTCCTGTAGCCATAATGATGTCATCCCTTGTTTTCATTGCTAAATCATACGCTATTTCAGGATTTGGATTTGCCATTGCAAAAACAATGGGATTTTTTTTCATTGATAACAGCATTTTTGGAGTAACCATATTTTCTCTTGAAAGACCAATAAAAATATCCGAATTAATCATTGCCTCTTCCAAAGTATCTATTTTTCTATTTGTAGCAAATTCCCTTTTTTCACTTGATAGTTCTTTTCTGTTGGCCCTTATAACCCCTTTACTATCAGTCATAACTATGTTTTTAGGGTTAATTCCAAAAGCTTTATACATTCTTGTACATGAGATAGCAGCCGCACCAGCTCCACAGACTACCATTTTTACATTTTCAATTTTCTTTTCAACTAAATCTAAGGCATTTAATAAAGCAGCTGAGGAAATTATTGCTGTTCCATGTTGATCGTCATGCATAACAGGTATATCAAGTTCTTTAGAAAGTCTTTTTTCAATTTCAAAAGCTTCTGGCGCTTTAATATCCTCTAAATTAATCCCTCCAAATGTAGGAGAGATATTTTTTACTGTTTCAATAAATTTTTCAGTATCCTTAGTATCTATTTCAATATCAAAAACATCAATTCCAGCAAAAATTTTAAATAACAATGCTTTACCTTCCATTACAGGTTTTGAAGCCTCTGGGCCAATATCGCCCAAACCTAAAACAGCTGTACCATTGGTGATTACTGCAACCAAGTTTCCTTTTGAGGTATATTTATATACATTTTCAATATTTTTTTCTATCTCGAGACAAGGATGAGCCACGCCTGGTGAATACGCAAGAGATAAATCCCTTTGGCTATTGTATTTAGTTGTTGGAACAACTTCAATTTTTCCAGGGTTTGGTTTTGCATGATATACTAATGCTTCTCTTCTGTTTTTTTTATTCTTCATTTATTTAGACGTCTCTTTCTAACTATTTATAAATTTATAAAAAGCATATCCATTTACATAAAAAAATTACACTATTATCATTTTTGATTCATTAAAATTTAAAATGAATCTAAGTTCAATAATCTTATTTGATAATTGTTATTTTCTAATTATCATGTAAGTTTACGCAAGATTAAAATATACGTTGAAAAAATATTTTTTATTATTCTTTTTATTTTCTTTAGCTGTTGTTAATGCTCAGTTAAGTAAAATTCATTATATCCCACCAATAACTGCTACAGATGACCCAGGAGATCAGTGGCTGTATATTTCGACTCCTAGTACATCGCCAGTAAATTTTGAGGTAAAAGTAGGTGGAGTAGTTGGTACAACATCGGACTCAGGTACTGTCTTTTTTCAAGGAACTATTGACAATAATATACCTGCAGCAATTGAACTCGCTCAAGATCCTGGAGATAATAATGGCTGGTGGAGTAATTTTTTTGTTGATCCATCTCAAACAGAACAAGTTTTAAATAAAGGATTCGTTGTTGAGTCTGATTCAGATGTCTATGTCTCAGTAAGAGCAAATTCAGATGGCCAACAATATCAAGCAGGGGCATTGGTTAGTAAAGGTAAATCTGGACTAGGAACCCGGTTTCGTGCTGGAATGTTTCAAAACCAAAACTCTTCACACATTGGTTTTATTTCAGTGATGGCTTCTGAAGATCTGACTCAAGTTACTTTTAATTTTACCAAAGATATTGATACAACAGGAGGTCCCAAAACCCCTGATCTTCCTCATGTTGTCAATCTTAATAAAGGAGAAAGCTATATCCTGGCTAGTCAAGGTGGTTTTGGAAACGAATTAATAGGGACTTTAGTAACCTCCAGCAAGCCTGTAATAATTAACACTGGGTCAGCCAGCGGAAGTTTTGCTACAGAAACTGGAGGACAAGATTATGGATTTGATCAAATTGTTGGATCTGATTTAGTTGGATCAGAGTATATTTTTATCAGGGGAAATGGGAATAATGGTTGGGAAAATGTTTTATTAATAGCCGATCAAGATAATACTGAAATAATTGTAAATGGTGAAACTTATGGTACCATTGAAAAAGCCGGGGGATACTTTATAATTGAGGGTAATAAGTATAGCTCTAATGAAGCAGGTGGGAATATGTATGTTAAAACATCCAATTTAGATCATAAATTATTTGCTTTTCAAGGAACAGGAAGTGTTTACGCCTCTGGGTTTGCGGCAGCTGCCAATCAGGGTATGTTTTTTGTTCCTCCGTTAAATTGTTCCTCAAAAGGAGATGTAGACAACATAGCAAGTATAGATAAAGTAGGTATTAAAACATTTGAAGGTGCGGTAACTTTTATAACCAAAAAAAATTCGAATATTTTAATAAACGATCAGGCAATTGGAACTTACAGTCAAGTGACTGGACCACTTGATGTAATTGGAAACGAAAATTATGTTACATATATAGTAAAAGGCTTAACTGGTAATATTTCCGTTAAGGGAAATGACGAATTATACGTTGCTTATTTTAATTATGAAGGTGCTGCAACAACTGGTGGGTTTTATTCAGGATTTGCTACCCCTCCAGAAATAGTATATGATGTTGAGCTAGAAGTGTTAGGATCTTGTATAAAACAAAATGGAGAGTCTAATATTCTTTTAACAGCTGATAATATTAAAAATTTTGACAGTATTAGATGGCTAAAAGAAAATGAATTTGGAGATTTTGAGCCAACTGGAAATACTGAAACCACATTTAAACCAACTCAGGTCGGGTCATATAAATTAGAAGGTGTTTTGGAGTGTTCCAATCTTAACTTTTTGTCAAATAAAATTGTTGTTAGTTTATGTCCGACCGATTCTGATCAAGATGGAATAGTTGATAATATTGATGTTGATTTAGATAATGATGGAATTACTAACATTAATGAATCTTTTGGCAATGCTTCAATTGATTTTACCAATGTAGATAGTCCAACTATAAAATTTGAAAAAGACAACTCGATTAACACTACTATTTTGGAGAATAGCGGAACTATTACAAGTGTTCCTGTTGGTATAAATACTTTAGAGGGAACTGAAAACGGGGTTTTTAAAACAAATATTCGAGCAGGAAGTGATGTGGAATTGAACTACACACTTTCTTTTAATGAAAATTTAAATATAAAATTATCTGATAATTCAGAAGATGATTTTCAAAATACTGAAGATGTTTTTTCAATTAAAGTCTACCCCATAACTCAAAATATTACACTTTTAGATCCTAACGGAAACTTATTGGTTGATACAAATTTTGATGAAGCTTTTGAGTCTGGTGTGGCTAACCATACAGCTAATGAAATTATTTTTAAGCTTAATAACAGAGAGGATTTTGATTATTCTTTTAACGCTAGTGAGGTTTCCGGTATTTCAATCACTCAAAAAAGAAGCAATACTACAACCGATGGAGTTTTCAGCGGTATCATGTCTATTAAAAACTATTCATTGGACACTGATAGTGATAATATAAAAGATTATTTAGATTTAGATAGTGATGGAGATGGTTGTAACGATGTAACAGAGGCAGGTTATATAGATATTGATGGTAATGGAATGATTGGAATTGGAATTCCAACAACTGAAAATAACGGAGTAAATGAAAACGGAGGGGTGGCTGAACATGATTATTCTAAAGAACCGCTAAAAGATGAAAATGGAATTTATTTTTTTCAAAAGGTAAGCAGTCCTGTAACCATCAATTCCGTTCCGGTTTCAACCGCAGCTTGTCAAGAGGGGGCTAACACGACTTTCAGTGTTGGTGTTGAAACTTTAAACAACCCTTCATTTCAATGGCAAAAATACAATATTGGTTCTTCCAATTTTGAACCTTGGGATGATTTAGTGGAATCAGAAACTTATAGCGGAACTGAAAGTTCAACATTGGTTATCAATAATGTCAAAGTTGAAATGAATGGTGAAAAATATAGAGTTTTGGTTAACTCTGACCAATATCTATGTCCTACAAAAAGTGATGAGGTCTCTTTAACAGTATTTGAAAAACTTCCTATTTCCAACCAAGTCAATTCAATTATTAAATGTGATGATAGCTCTGTTGGCGATGATAAAGATGGAGTTATTTCTTCTTTTGATTTATCCTCTCAAACAGCTACTATTCTTGGTGATCAAAGCCCTGATAATTTTACTGTTACTTACCACATCAGTCAAGATGATGCAAACAATTCAGCGAGCACAGGCTTAGCATCTCCCTACACAAACAGTAAAGCTGGAGGAGAAAAAATTTATGTAAGAGTTTTAAATAAAAGTTCTGGATGTTTTAGAGCAACAACTTCATTTGATATTAAAGTCGCTGCCCTTCCATTAGTAAAACCATTAATCACTGTAGAACAATGTGACGATGATGAAATAAATGATGGCAAATCGCTATTTAATTTAACTAAAAACGAATCCCTTATATCATCTGACTACGAAAATGAAACCTTTGAATATTATACAGATTCTGATTTAAATGTGGATTCACGAATTACAGATCCAACAAAGTTTACTAATGAGGCTTTCAATCAAAGTGTTTATGTAAAAATTATTACTTCAAATAACTGTTTTAGAACTTCTCAAATTGATATTAAAGTTGGTGCGAGTCTAATTGCTGATAATTTCATGCTTTCTTATGCAGTTTGTGATGATTCTCCAGCTCTTACCCAAGATGGTGTCGCCACATTTAGTAGTGACATTCTAAAAGATATTAAACAAAAACTTATAGCTTCTGATGCAAAGTTTTCTGCTCAAACCATTAAAGTAAGTTTATTTGAAAATAAAGAGGATGCTTTGACAAATAAAAATATAATTAATATTGAAAACAGTTATATCAATACCACACCAACTAATCAAGCTATTTGGGCCAGTATTGAAAACACAGAACTTTCAAGTGTTGAGTGTTTAGGTCTTAAACAAGTTGCCACACTTTATGTTGAGCCAAAACCTATTGCCAACGCAGTTACTATTGCTAAACAATGTGATGGCGATAGTGTGTTGGATTTAGACCCTCAAGATGGTAAGTTTCCTTTTGACACCTCAACTATTCAATCAA
>CALKEO010000022.1 GCA_938088195.1 uncultured Flavobacteriaceae bacterium
GATGCAGCTAAGGAAGCACAAGGAATGTTAGAAATGAAAATTTCTAAAATGGAAGATATTGTTGCTAATGCTAGATTAATTGATGAATCACAACTTGATTTATCTAAGGTTTTAGTTTTATCCAAGGTAAAGATTAAAAATTTAAATAATCAAATGGAAATGAATTACACACTAGTCGCAGAAAGCGAAGCCGATTTAAAGTCTGGAAAAATATCTGTTAATTCACCAATTGGAAAAGGATTACTTGGAAAAAAAGTAGGCGAAGTAGCAGAGGTCACAGTTCCCAACGGAACTTTGAAGTTTGAAATCATTTCAATTAACAGATAACTGCTTTGGAATCAATTTTCAGCAAGATTATTAAAAACGAAATACCATGCTATAAAATAGCTGAAACAGATAATTGTTTTGCTTTTTTGGATGTAAACCCAAATGCATTAGGACATACCCTTTGTATCCCTAAAGTTGAAGAAGACTATATTTTCGAACTAGAATCAAAATTATATAGTGAATTATTAAATTTTTCTAAGGTCATTGCTATAGCCATAAAAAAAGCAATACCATGCGAAAGAGTGGCTATGTCAGTAATTGGGTTAGAAGTTCCTCATGCTCATGTGCATCTTATTCCAATAAATTCAATGAAAGATGTAGATTTTAAACACAAAAAAAAATGTAGTCATGAGAATTTTGAGGAAATTGCAGAAAAAATCAGGAACTTTCTATAAACAAGGGTAGCCTTATCACCAATATTGACCCACTATTAATCTTAGATTCTTTTACATATATTTTACCACCGTGATATAAATTTATGATTCTTTTTGACAGGGATAATCCCAATCCCCAACCTTTTTTCTTTAAAGAAAAGCCGGGGTTAAATATTTTTTTTAAATTTTCTTTTAAAATTCCTTTTCCGCTATCCCTTATCTCTACTTGAACATTACTATTTGTTTTTATTACATTTATTTCTATAGTTCCTTTTCCATTCATAGAATCAATAGCATTTTTAATTAAATTTTCAATTACCCATTCAAATAAAGTTTTATTAATTCTAAAATAAATCACTTCATTACAAGAGTTAAATTTTAATTTAATTAATGAAGAATTTCTTTTGTTTAAATATTTAATGAAATTATTCAATATTTCATTTACATTTTCTTTATAAAGCTTAGGAACAGACCCTATTTCAGAAAATCTTTTTGTGATTTTATTTAACCTTTCTATATCTTTTTCAATTTCAACAATAATACCACTGTCAATTTTTTCATCTTTTAGCATAGTAGACCAACCCATCAAAGAAGACAATGGAGTACCTATTTGATGAGCTGTTTCTTTAGCAAATGAAGCCCAAATTTTATTTTGATTTGAAGTTATTGAAGATTTGTAATAAATAAATAAAGTAATTGAAAATAGTAATCCAACAATTAATAGGCCGAATGGATAAAATTTAATTTTGTATAAAATTGGTGAATTGCCATAATATAATTTTTGATTAATACTATTACTATATTTAATTAGTATTGGATCATTTTCAGCAGATATTTTCTTTAATACATTTTTTAATTTAATAGAATCAATTTCTATAATATTATTCTCAAAAATATTTTTATGAGATAATATTTTACCATTGGCATCAACTTGAATTATGGGATTTTCAAAACTTTCAGTTAATATCATTAATGTTAATTCTCCAATATCATCGTCTAAATTCTTATTTTCAATAAATTTTTTCTGAGCTGAAGCCCAAAGTTCTATTTTTTTACGCTCCTCATTTTTTGTATAATCTATTATTTTATTTGTGTTGATTAGTATTAAAAATACACTTATAGCCAGTGATATCACAAGAGATAATCTAAGCATATTGAAACCTGGGTTAGTTTTGATCAAAATATTGTTAATATAATCTAATATAAAAGTTTTTTTTCCTTTAGTTGTACACTAAAATTTATTTAATTTTATATTTAATTTATATATTATGGATATTACAGGCAAGTTAAAGTTGATAAATGAGACTAAAGAATATGGGTCAAATGGTTTTAAAAAAAGAGAAGTTGTTATTACAACTGAAGAACAATACCCACAAGATTTATTAATTGAATTTATTCAAGACAAGTGTGATCTTTTAAATTCATACCAAGTTGGTCAATCTGTTAAGGTGGATATTAATCTGAGAGGAAGAGACTGGGAAAGTCCACAAGGAGAAATTAAATATTTCAATTCTATCCAAGGATGGAGAATAGAAAAATTATTTTCTGACAATGATGATTCTACCATACCACCTGTTCCTCCAGCTGAAGCATTTGAGCCTGCAGATGAGATAAATAAAGAAGAGCCAGACGATCTTCCATTTTAGTAAAAATGCATAAGCTTGACAGTGAACATATATTTCCATCTCCACTTAATGCTAGTAAAGAGGGAATAGTTGCTGTTGGTGGAGATTTAGACCCTAAAAGGATATTACTTGCTTATAAAATGGGAATTTTTCCATGGTTTGAAAATGATAATGAATTATTGTGGTGGAGTCCAGACCCTAGGATGGTACTATTTCCTGAAAAATTAAGAATATCTAAATCAACAAAAAAAATTTTAAAGAATAATCCATTTCAAATTACATTCAATAAGTCTTTTATGGAAGTTGTCAATGCCTGTGCAAAAGTTAAAAGGTTTGGACAAAATGGTACTTGGATAACTGATGGTTTAATGAAGGCTTACAAAATACTACATGATAAAGGGCATGCTTATTCTGTTGAAGTTTGGGAAAATTATGAATTGGTAGGAGGGCTTTATGGAATTGATTTAGGAAATGTTTTTTGCGGTGAAAGTATGTTTACAAAAACAAATAATGCAAGTAAAATAGCTTTTATTTTTTTGGTAAAGGAGCTATTGAAAAATGACTATAAATTAATTGATTGCCAGGTTCCTAGCGCTCATTTAAAAAGTTTAGGTGCTGAAATAATTCCTAGATCTGAATTTTTAAAATACTTAGCTTAATTTTTTATTTTTTTTTGAAAATCATCAATACTTAAAGCATTACTAAGTTTAAATTCTCCTATGCTGGTTCTTATTAACTTATGCAAGTAAGCACCAACTTTTAACTCTTTTCCAAAATCATTTGCAATAGACCTTATGTAGGTTCCTTTACTACATTCAATCTCAAAATCAATAAGTGGAAGTTTAACTGAATTAAGTTCAAATTTAAAAATATTTATTTCACGCTTTTTAAGTTTAACCTGCTCACCTTTTCTAGCATAATTATAAAGTTTCTTTCCATTAACCTTAAGAGCTGAATAAATAGGTGGAGTTTGATTTATACAGCCTAAAAATTTTTTAGCAGTAGCTTCCAGTATGTTTGAATCAATATTTTCAATTGAACTTTTTGAATCAATTTCTGTTTCTAAATCAAATGAAGGAGTGGTTGCTCCAAGAAAGAAAGTTCCACAATATCCTTTCTTTTCATTTTGAAATTCAGTAATTTTTTTGGTTAGTTTTCCAGTACAAATAATAAGAAGTCCCTGTGCTAATGGGTCTAAAGTTCCAGCATGACCGACTTTAATTTTTTTTAAATCATATGAAGATTTGATTAACCATCTTATCTTGTTAACAACCTGGAAAGAGGTCCAACCAATGGGTTTGTTTATTAAAATTAATTCTCCATTAATAAAAGATTCTTTACTAAAATTCATTTAGGTTGAATAAATAATACATACAGAGCCGAGAATAATACAATATATAGAGAAATAATAAAGTTTACTTTTTTTAACCAATGAAATCATCCATTTACACGCTAGGAGTCCAGTGAAAAAAGCAGAAAAGAAACCAAGAAAAAGTGAAATTAAATCAATATTTTGAAAGTTTATATCATTTTCAATTAATGATTTGGCCATACTTCCAAGAATTAACGGAATTACCATTATAAATGAGAATCTAGCAGCTTTTTCTCTATCGATTCCCAAGATAACAGCCGAGGCTATTGTAGCTCCGCTTCTTGAAATTCCAGGTAAAATTGCTACGGCTTGAGCCATGCCAATTAAAAAACTATTTTTAAAACCAATTTTATTGTTTTTCATTTTTAGAAAATCAGAAAGAAATAAAAGTAAGGCTGTTATAAAAAGCATCGAACCAACTAGAATTAAATTTCCGTCAAATAAAGAGTTTATATTTTCCTCAAAAAAAAGACCTATAAAAACTGCTGGAATCATTGAAATTATTATTTGAACAGAAAAACTATGAGAATCGTTACACTTAGAACTAAATAATCCATTAATTATTTCTATTAGTTCTTTTCTAAAAAAAAAGATGGTACTAAAAGCAGTTGCACAGTGTAAAACTATTGTAAAAAGAAGGCTTTCTTTATTTGAAAGTGTATTTCCTAAAATTACTTTGGAAATTTCTAAATGACCACTAGAGGAAATTGGTAGAAATTCAGTTAAACCTTGTATAATACCTAACATAACGGATTCTATATAGTCCATTATGTTATTTGTTTTTTGGTTTTAATAAAATAGCGTAAACTTGAATTCCAAGTCCTATTAAAACTAGGGTTGGTGCTAATCTAATTCTCCTAAAATTATATATTTCAGGGTTAAAAACATTTGGATCTTCACTCCCTCCACCAGACATAAGTACAAAGCCAACCGCTATAAAAACTATTCCAATTAACATTACTTGGAAGTTTTTCTTTTCAAAAATAAAATCTTTAGTATTTTTTTTATTTTTTTTCATTTAATAAAGTTGATCAATTTTTAATTTTAAAAATCTTTGTGTAGCAAGATAAGTACATACTGATGTAATAACTACACTGAAGAGTAATATACTGGTAAATAGTCCAAGTATTATTTCAATTTCAGAAATTAAGTTTAATTCAATGACATTTTTCTCAATGTATAATAAAGAAAAACTTAAAAAACTAATCGCTATAAATGAACTTATGATGCCAAGATAAATGTGAGTATTAATGAAGGGTTTTCTAATGAATTTTTTTGTTGCCCCAACTAATTGCATAGTTTTAATAATCATTCTATTAGAGTAAATGGAAAGTCTTATAGAACTGTTAATGATTAAAATAGAAATAACTAAAAAAAACGAAGCGAATATTAAAACCCAAAATTTAATTTTCATTAAATTTTCATTAATTAACGAAACCAAAGGAGCGTCATAACGAACTTCATCAACAAATTTTATTTCACTAAAATCTTTTGAAATTTGATCTAATATATCTGATTTAACAAAGTCAGATTTTAAATAAACATCAATTGAGTTTAATATTGGATTGGTTCCTAAAAATTCTAAAAAATTTTCTTCAATTTCTTCGATTAATATTTCGGCACCCCTATCTTTTGAAATATAACTCATGGAACTGGTATAATCTTTTAATTTAATTTTTTTTTGAATTTGAGCTATTTCAATTTTTTTTGCTGAATCTTTTAAATAAATTGTAATAGGAATTTTTTCTTTAAAATCATTTGATATTTTTTTTGCATTGAAAGCTAGGAGAAAAAATGCACCCATTATAAAGAGTACTATAGAAATACTAATGGTAACAAAGAAATAAGATGACAGTAATCTTTTATTTTTATTTTTTGACAATTTATTTATGTTTTTAGTAAAAATAACAAACCCTTTTTAATTTTTGTATAGATCATTTAAACTTTTCCTATTTCTACAATAAATGTATTTTTGTTACTTTATTTAATAATATGTCTTATAACTTTAAAGAAGTTGAATCTAAGTGGCAAAAATATTGGTCAAAAAATCAAGTTTACAAAGCTTTAAATAACAACAGCTTACCGAAATATTATGTAATGGATATGTTTCCTTATCCATCTGGAGCAGGTCTTCATGTAGGCCATCCACTTGGCTATATAGCAAGTGATATTTATTCAAGATTTAAAAGGCATAATGGATTTAATGTATTACATCCACAAGGTTATGATTCATTTGGATTACCAGCAGAACAATATGCTATTCAAACTGGAAGACACCCAGTTGAAACTACGAACGAAAATATTAAAAGATATCGTGAACAATTAGATCGATTAGGTTTCTCTTTTGATTGGTCTAGAGAGATTAGAACATCGAATAAAGATTACTATAAATGGACTCAATGGATGTTCATAAAACTTTATAATTCATGGTATGATTATGATTCAGACAAATCTAAACCAGTTGAAGAATTAGTTAATATTTTTGAAAAAAGAGGAAATACAAATATTAATGCATGTGTTTCTGATTCAATAGAATTTTTTAACTCTGAAGAGTGGATTCTTTTTTCTGAATCCAAAAAAGAAAATATTTTACTGTGTTACAGGTTAGCTTTTTTGTCTGAAATTGACGTGAATTGGTGCTCCAAATTAGGAACTGTTTTGGCTAATGATGAAGTTGTAGACGGTTTGTCAGAAAGAGGAGGTCATGAGGTCGTAAGAAAAAAAATGACTCAGTGGAGTATTAGAATTTCTGCTTTTTCAGAAAGATTATTAGAAGGACTTAAAAATATTGACTGGCCAGATCCTTTAAAGGAAATGCAAAGAAATTGGATAGGAAAATCTGAAGGAGCTTTAGTAAAATTTGATATTGAGAATTTTGAAAAAAAAATTGAAGCTTTTACAACCAGAGTTGATACAATTTTTGGCGTTACATTTATAACTTTAGCACCAGAACATCCTTTTGTCAGTAAAATAACATCAAAAGAAAATAAAAATAAAGTAGATGATTATATACTAGAATCTTCAAAAAAAACTGAAAGAGATAGAATTTCCGATGTTAAAACAATAAGTGGTGTTTTTACAGGTGGACATGCTATTCATCCTTTAACCAAAAAAAAACTTCCTATTTGGATTTCAGATTATGTTTTGGCAAGTTATGGAACTGGTGCAGTTATGGCTGTCCCTTGTGGTGATCAAAGAGATTATAACTTTGCTAAATTTTTTAAAATACCTATAATAAACATTTTTAAAAATGTTGATATCTCAAATGAAGCTTACCATTCTAAAGACAAGTATGAACTAATAAATTCTAAATTTTTGGATGGCATGAATTTCCATGAAGCAACCTCAAAAGCAATAAAAGAACTTATTAAGGTAGATAAAGGCGTTCATAAAGTAAACTATAAATTGAGAGATGCAGTTTTTAGTAGACAAAGATATTGGGGAGAACCATTCCCGGTGTATTATAAAAATAACCATCCCGTAATGATTAATGAAAAATATTTACCAATCATATTACCTGATGTAGATAAATATTTACCAACAGAAGAAGGGAAGCCTCCTTTAGGAAATTCAAAGTGCTGGGCCTGGGATATTAAAAAAAATAAAATAGTTGAAAATTCGCTAATTGACAACAAGAATATCTTTCCAATGGAGCTCAACACAATGCCTGGTTGGGCTGGAAGCTCATGGTATTTTAACAGATATATGGATCCAAATAATAGCGACTTTTTTGCTTCTAAAGAATCTTTGGATTATTGGAGAGAAGTTGATTTATATGTAGGAGGAAGTGAACATGCCACAGGTCATTTGTTATATTCAAGGTTCTGGCAATATTTCTTGTATGACCACAATTTAGTGCCTGTACCAGATTATGCTAAAAAATTAATTAATCAGGGTATGATTTTAGGAAATAGTGCATATATCTACAGACTAAACGGTTCTGATAAATATTTTTCTTATGGTCTTATAAAAGATAAAAATGTTCAAGCAATACATGTGGATATTAAATTTGTTAATTCAAACAACGAACTCAATATTGATGAACTTAAAAACTGGCAACCTCAATTTTATAATTCAAAATTCGAACTGGAAAACAACAAATTTTTTGTGAAAAGAGAGGTTGAAAAAATGTCAAAATCTAAATATAATGTAGTCAATCCAGATGAAATATGTGATAAATATGGAGCTGATACGTTAAGATTATATGAGATGTTTCTTGGTCCAATAGATCAAGCTAAACCTTGGAATACCGCAGGAATTTCTGGAACATTTTCTTTTTTAAATAAATTTTGGAATCTATTTCATAAAAACGATATATTTTTAATAAACGACCAAGAACCCTCAAAAGATGAATTGAAAACACTTCACAAAACAATAAATAAAGTTTGTCAAGACATAGAGAATTTTTCTTTTAATACTGCTGTTAGTGCGTTTATGATTTGCGTTAATGAATTGAATTCATTGAAATGTAATAACAGACTAATCTTAAAAGATCTCTGTATTCTTCTTTCTCCTTTTGCCCCTCACATTTGTGAAGAATTATGGAGTAAATTAGGATATAATCAATCTATTTCTAATGTGAATTATCCAATTTTTAATCCAGAGTTTGTAAAAGAAAGTAATATCGAATACCCAGTTTCTTTTAATGGTAAATTAAGGTTTAAATTAAACTTAGAGATTTCTTTGAATATTGATGAAATAAAAAAAATTATTTTAAATCATGAAAAAACTCCTCAATACCTCAACGGTAAAGAAATCAAAAAAGTAATTATTGTTCCTAGAAAAATAATCAATATAGTTTGTTAAATGCTTTTAAAAAATCTTTTAATGATTGATAGTGTTGAAATAATAGGATTGATAGCTGCGATATTAACTACTCTAGCTTTTATTCCGCAAGTTATTAAAGTTATTTCTACTAATTCTTCAAAGGGCCTTTCATTGACTACTTTCATAATCTTTATAATTGGAGTAATTTTGTGGTTTATTTATGGGATATTTAAGTCCAGTATCTCAATGATATTAGGAAATGGGATTACTTTTTTTTTAGCTTTAATTATAATAGTATATATAATAAAAAACAAAAAAACTAATTTATAGAAACTTGTCTGTCAATCTGTTGTTCCAACGAAATAAAAGTTTCTGTTCTTGAGATACCCTCAATTGCTTGAATTTTTTTATTTAAAAGAGCCATTAAATCTTCATTATTTTTACACAAAACTTTAATTAAAACACTCCAATTTCCAGTTGTGTAATGACATTCTAGGATTTCAGGCATTTTTTTCATTTCTTTAATTGCAGCTGAATTTCTTTCAGCCTTGTCAAAATAAACTCCAATAAATGCTAAAGTTGTCAAGCCTAATACTTTGGGATTAAGTTTTAGATATTGACCAGATATTAATCCAGAATCATTTAATTTTTTTATTCTTTGATGAATAGCAGCACCAGAAATTCCAATTTTTCTAGAAATTTCTAAAATAGGCGTCCTAGAATTATTAGTTAATTCTATTAAAATTTTTTTATCAATACCATCAATTTTCACAACTATATTTTTAAAACAATATCCTCAGCAATTCTTTTACTTGAACCAGGCTCCCCTAATAAGGAAATTAAGCTGTCATATTTAGCTAACAAACGATTTCTATTATTTAAATCTAAAACTTTTTTTAATTCTTTAATAATATTCTTTTTCGAACAATCATTTTGAATTAATTCTTTAATTAGTTCTTGATTCATTATTAAATTAACTAGCGAAATAAATTTAATTTTTATGAAAAATTTTGCCAACAGGTAACTTACTAAACTTGTTTTGTAGCAAACAACCTGAGGAATTTTAAGAATGGCTGTTTCTAAAGTAGCTGTTCCACTAGTGACTAAAGCAGCTTTAGAACTAGATAGTAAGCTATAAGTCTTTGATTTAAAAACTTTAATATTTTTATCTTTTATTATATTATTGTAATACTCTAATTCGATATTTGGAGCTCCAGCAATTACAAATTGATATTTTGGAAAATGATCTACAACACCTAACATGATTCCTAACATTTTTTTTATTTCTTGTTTTCTGCTTCCAGGTAAAATTGATATAATTTCCTTATTCTTTTCATTTGATAAGTCTTTATTTTGAGAATCTTTGAAATGTTTTATGCTGTCAAGTAGTGGGTGTCCGAGAAATTTTACTTTAAAACCATGCTTTTTTTCAAAAAATTCTTTTTCAAAAGGAAGTATGACATATAAATAATCAATATATTTTTTTATTTTTTTTATTCTACTTTCTCTCCATGCCCAAATTTGAGGTGCTATGTAATAAATTGTTTTGAATTTACTATTTTTAGCCCACTTTGCAATTCTTAAATTAAAGCCAGGATAGTCAATAAATATAATTTTATCTGGATTGAATTGTAATATATCTTTTTTACAAAATCTTATATTTTTTAAAATTGTTTGTAAATTTAGGACTACTTCATAAAATCCCATAAAAGATAATTCCTTAAAATGCTTAACTATTTTTGCTCCTGCATTTTTCATTTTATCTCCTCCCCAAGCTCTTATTTCAGCTTTATTATCAAATTTAATAATCTGCTTTATTAAGTTGGAGCCGTGTAAATCTCCTGAGGCTTCTCCCGCAATTATATAATACTTCATAGTCGTATTAAAAATTCCAATTTTTAATTTTTATTATACTTTTATGATCTGTCATATCAAATTTGACTGGGACTATTGAAATGAAACCATTTTTTAAAGCCCATTCGTCAGAATCGCTTTTGTGATCTTCGTTAATAAATTCACCAGTTAACCAGTAATATTCTTTTCCTTGTGGATTTTTTCTTTTATCAAATTTTTCTATCCAATAAGCTTTAGCTTGTCTACAAATTTTTATTCCTTTAATTTCTTTTTCTGATAATTTAGGAAAATTAACATTTAAAGCATTTCCCTCAGGAATCCCCTTTTCTAAGGATAGTAAAGTTATTTTTTTAACAAAAGTTCTAATATTTTCAAACTCAGCATTCCATCTGTAGTCTAATAAAGAGAATCCAATTGCTGGAACTCCTTCAATACTAGCTTCTAATGCTGCACTCATAGTTCCAGAATAAATCACATTAATTGAGGAATTTGATCCATGATTTATTCCTGAGACACAAATATCAGGTTTTCTTTTTAAAATTTCATTAATCCCCAATTTAACACAGTCTGCAGGTGTTCCAGAGCAAGAATATTCTAATTGTGGACCATTATCAATCTTAACCTTATTTGAGTGTAAGGTTGAATTTATTGTAATAGCATGCCCCATAGCTGATTGAGGACTATCAGGAGCAACCACAACCACCTCTCCAATTTCGTTCATAACAGAGATTAATGTCCTTATTCCAGGAGCAGTAATACCATCATCATTTGTGACTAATATTAACGGTTTTTTTGACATTTATAAATTTTGTGTAAAAATACAATAAAGAATATATCTTTAAATATTTACTTAATTAATAGATATTTTTTTAAAAATGAATTGTTTTAGCATGATTTTTGTGCTAATTTATTAAATTTACTAAGCCTACATTTTAAATTTTTGATGAAACGTAAAATAATTATATTTTTTATTACGATAACTTTTGCACTTGCTAGTTGGAAATTAATTAATCCAACTTTTGATAATTCTAATAAAGATAAATTACTGATTGAAATTATAAAGTATGTTTTAGAAAAGTATCATTATAATTCTATTGAAATAAATGATGAATTTTCTGAAAAAATGTTTGATGCTTATATTGAACTTTTAGATTCCCAAAAAAAATACTTTTTGTCTTCAGATATTCGAGAATTTAAAAAGTACAAGCTAAAATTAGACAATCAATTGATAGATTATGATTTATCTTTTTTTAATTTATCATATGAAAGATTGATCCAAAGAATTTCTGAAGTGGAAGAGTTCTACCCAACATTATTGGATATTCCTTTTGATTTTTCAAAAAAAGAAGCAATTAATTTAGATTTTGAAAACATATCATTTCCAAAAAATAATAATGAACGAAAGGATAGATGGAGAAAACAATTTAAATACACTGCATTAGATATTTATGATTTAAAAATTTCAGATCAAAAATCTAATCTTAAAAAAAATAATGATTTTGAACCAAAAACAGACGAAGAAATTGTTCAAGAATCTATTGAGCTGGTGGAAAAAAACATTATTAATCTTTTTGATTTAATGGGTGATTTACAAAGAAAAGATTGGTTTTCAACGTATTTAAATTCATTTGTAATTCAGTTAGATCCTCACACATACTATTTTAAACCTGAAGACAAGGAAAGATTTGATATGACAATTTCTGGAAAGTTTAATGGTATTGGTGCAAGATTATCCAAAGAAGAAGGCGGTATAAAAATTGTTGATATAATATTGGGAGGCCCATTGTGGCGAGATAAAAAAATAGAGATTGGAGATGAAATTATTAAAGTGGGTGAAAAAAACAACAAGCCAGTTGATGTCATTGGTATGAGACTTGAGGATGCAATAAAATTAATTAAAGGTCCAAAAGATTCCGAAGTGAGATTAACTATTAGAAAAAGTATTGATGGCGAAATAGAGGTTGTTCCGGTGATTAGAGATGAAATAAAATTGGAAGAAACTTATGCTAAATCAACTTTAATTAAGAAAAATAATAAAAATTATGGCTTAATTAGCTTACCAAAGTTTTATGTAGATTTTGATAATTATAAAAGTAGGAATTGTGCCTCTGATGTAAAAAAAGAAATAATTAAACTAAAAGAACAAGGAATTGAAGGATTGATTTTGGATTTAAGAAATAATGGTGGTGGTTCCTTACAGACTGTAGTAGACATGACAGGTCTTTTTATAAAGGAAGGTCCTGTTGTTCAAGTAAAATCCTTTGGAGACAGAAAACAAGTTGTGTATGATAAAGATCCCTCAATTTTTTGGGACGGCCCTATGGTAGTTTTAGTGAACCAAATGTCAGCTTCTGCATCTGAAATATTAGCTGCAGCATTACAGGATTATGATAGAGCAGTAATTGTTGGTAGCTCACAGAGTTTTGGAAAGGGAACAGTTCAAAATGTAATTGATCTTAATAGATTTTTGTCTAACAGTCAATTTGATTTAGGAGCACTAAAAATTACTACTGATATATTTTACAGAATAAATGGTGAATCAGTTCAGGTTGATGGTGTAAAAAGTGATATCACTGTTCCAAATAGGCTTTCTTTTATTCCAATTGGTGAAAATGATGAAAAAAATCCATTAAAGTGGGACCAAATTGGCTCTGCGAATTATAAAAAATGGGATGGATATTTTAATCTAGATGATGTTATCAAATCTGGCAATGAAAATGTTGAAAAAAGTAAATATGCAATCCTAGTCAAAGAAAATGCTAAATGGATAGCTTCTAAGCAAAAACCAAAATCTTTAACACTCAATTACCTTGATTACAAGAAGGCTCAAAATGATGATAAAAATTATTTGTCAAGATTTGATGAAATAAAAGAATATAAAAACAACCTAGAATTTGAATTTATAGCTAATGACGAAGAGCTTATTGAAAACTCAAAAGAAATTTTAGAAAGTAGAAACAGGTGGAGAAAAGTTTTACAATCTGATTTTCAACTAAACGAAGGTTTAAAAGTTTTAGATAATTTAAAATCAAAAGCTTCTAGTAATAATTCTATTATTGCTAATAAAGATTAATGTTTTCAAAAACAAAGTCATTTATTAAAAACAATTTTGGTGTCTCATTCTGTTTAGCTTTTATCTTCTTTTGTTTTTTAGTTTCAATTTTTGCTTATTTTATTATCCCTGATGATTCGCAATATTCAAATCAGATGCATCTACCAATTCATTCAAAACCTCCAGGATTTAAAGCTATTATTTTAGAAATCCCGAACGTAAATGATGACAACCAATCATTTTTAAGTAAGAAGTTGTTTGGAGATAAAAATCCAAATAAAGAAATTTTAGTTAATAATTATGAGTTATATGATAATGGAATAGCATATGTAAATTTCAATAAAGAAAATAGAATTATTAAATATTCATCTTTTGATAAATCTCTATCAAAAGATGAAATTGAAAAAAAGTATATTTCACAAAGAAAATTTATTTTTGGGACAGATAGTTTCGGAAGAGATGTTTTTGGAAGAATAATGCTTGGAACGAGAGTCTCATTATCTATTGGATTTATTGCAGTTCTAATATCATTAATAATTGGCCTTTCAATTGGGATGATTGGAGGTTACTATGGTGGAATTGTAGATAAAGTAGTCGTATCACTTATTAATATTTTTTGGTCTATTCCTACTTTATTACTGGTTATTGCTATTTCAATTGCACTAGGAAAAGGATTCTGGCAAGTTTACGTTGCTGTAGGTTTAACAATGTGGGTTGAAGTAGCGAGAGTGGTAAGAGGACAAGTAATTTCCGAAAAAAATAAAGATTACATTGTTGCTACAAAAGTTTTGGGCTATTCAGATTTAAGAACTTTTATTAAACATATTATTCCTAATATTATTGGTCCTATTTTAATAATTTGCGCCGCTAATTTTGCTTCTGCTATTTTAATTGAAAGCGGATTAAGTTTTTTAGGAATTGGGACACAACCCCCAGTCCCTAGTTGGGGTTCAATGATAAAAGATAATTACCAATTTATAATATTAGATAAAGGTTATCTTGCATTTATCCCTGGAATTTCAATAATGCTATTGGTAACTAGTTTCATGTTTTTAGGCAATAATCTTCCAGATTTAATTAATAAAAATAAATAATTACCATTTACTCGTTCTTTGAGAATCTAATTTAATATAGATTGCGAAAAGTAAAATGAAAGCCATCAAATTTGACCCACCATAACTTAGAAAGGGTAGAGGAATACCAATTGTTGGTACTAAGCCAATAACCATACCTATATTTATAAAATAATGAGTAAAAATAATTGTTACTGTTGAGTATGAATATATTTTACTAAAAAGGTTTCTTTGCAAATCAGCTCTTTTCGATATTCGCAGCATTAAATAGGTATATAAAAAAATTATAAAAGTAGCACCTAGAAACCCCCATTCTTCCCCAACAGTTGAAAAAATATAATCTGTATGTTGTTCTGGAACAAATTTTCCTCTAGTTTGGGATCCTTTTAAAAACCCCTCTCCCAAAATCCCCCCAGATGCAAATGCAATTCTTGATTGATTTGAGTTATATCCAACTCCTCTATTGTCCTGTTCCAATCCGATGACTACATTAAACCTATCTCTGTGACGTTGTTCAAATACGTTATTAAAAATAAAATCAACTGAAAGGACAAATAAAGAAAAAACAGTTCCGTATATTAATGTTTTTTTAATCATATTTTTTTTAAAAAATATAAAAATCAACACTAGCAGTATTAAAAAAGCTAAAACATATTTCGGAGTAAAAATAATTGTTGTAAAAAATAATAATATAAACCCCACAAATAGATTCATATATAATGAGGGAAGGCCAACTTTATAGAAAACTAAAATAAAGCTCAAAAAAACAATAATAGTCCCAGGGTCTGGTTGAATACCAATTAGAATTATTGGAATTAAAACAATTAAAAAGGAATAGAACTGGGTTTGTATTGTTTTTAGATTTGAATTAATATCACTTAAATATTTTGCTAATGCTAAAGCTGTAATTGGTTTCGCAAATTCACTGGGCTGTAAACTAAATCCATTAAATTGATACCAAGCTAAAGCACCGTTGACCTCATTTCCAAAAACAAACAAACATATTAGAGAAATAATGGAAAAAATATATAACAGACTGGAATAGCGAATAAAAAAACTAAATGGTAAAAATTGAATAAATAAAAAAATTACTATTGAGAGAATAACAAAAACTAGTTGCTTTGTAAAGGTATTATAATTTAATAGTGATTCTAAAAGGTATGCTTGAGATGAAGAATAGATGTTACCTAATCCCAAAACAATAAGTAGACTTAAAATCGAAATACTGGTCCAATCAATTTTTGTTAGGTTGATTTTACTCATTAATTGAAAAATTAGATTTGGTGTAGGGTTTTAAATATTCATTCATAAGATTCCCATTAAAAATATATTTTTCAAGATATTTTCGTTCAACTTTTTTGTTTAAATATTTTTCCATCATTAAGCTTGCAATTGGTGCTGCCCACCTAGTTCCCCAATATCCATTTTCAATAAACACCGCAATTGCAATCTTCGGATTTTCTTTGGGTGCAAATCCTATAAAAATGGAATGATCGGTTAGTTGTTTTCTAACATCATCTATTTTTATGAAATTTTCAGCGGTTCCAGTTTTTCCAACAATTTCAATTCCTCTAATTTTAGAATTTTGAGCAGTTCCTTTTTCAATCACATCATACATACCTTGTACTATTTTTTCAAAGTGAATAGAATCAATTGAAGAATATTTTTTCTCTCTATATTTAAATTTAATACTATCATTTGAAATTTTTTTAACAAAGTGGGGGGTTATGAACCAGCCTCTGTTAGCAATAGAAGCAGCAATATTACCAAGTTGAATAGGAGTTGTTAAAATTTCACCTTGTCCAATTCCGTTTGAGATAGTAGTTGCCGCTCTCCATCTGTTATTTGGATACCATTTGTCATAATATTTAGAGTCTGGTATTAAACCAGGCTGACCTAATGGATGATCATATCCTAAATAATTCCCAAGCCCAAAACTATTTACATGATTTTTCCAGTTATCAACACCTTGTTTTGAACTCGAGTATTTTTCAATTGTTTTTTTATAAATCGTTGCAAAATATGTATTACAGGAATTGTATATAGCCTTATTTAAATCGTTATAAGTTCCTGGCTTACAGTGACATTTCATGAATCTTTTATTTGAATAAAAGTGACCGGCATTACATAATATTTTTGTGCTTGGAGTTATAACATCTTCCTGAAGAGCAATTAAACCATTTATTAGTTTAAATGTAGATCCAGGAGGATACATCCCTTGTAGTCCTCTGTCAAATAGTGGCTTTCCAATAGTATCATTTTTTAATTTCAAATAGTTTGTAGATCTTTCTCTTCCAATCAGTAGATTTGGATCAAAACTAGGGGCATTAATAAGTGATAATATTTCTCCACTTTCAGGCTCAATAGCTACGATACTCCCGAATTTATTAACCATCAATGAGTCTCCATAAATTTGAAGGTTTGAGTCAATAGTTAAATTAATATTTTTTGCAGGTTTTAAAAGTGTGTCATAGACTCCTTCTTTATATGAACCAGTTGTTCTATTAAAATTATCTTTTTCAAAATAACTAACTCCTTTTAATCCTCTTAACTTTTTTTCGTATGATTTTTCAATCCCCTGTCTTCCAATTAGTTCTCCAGACTCATAATAACTATTGTCTTTAACTTCATAGTCATTTACTTCGCTAATGTAACCCAGAATGTTGGAAGCTGAATTTAATAAGTAATTTCTATTAGATTTTTTTCTCACAGAAAAACCTTTATATTTCCACAATTTTTCTTGAATGATAGCATAATCAGTTTTAGAAATTTGGGATAGAAAAACAGAGGGTTTAACTCTGGAATATTTTTTTGCTTTATTTATTTTATCAATAAGTGTTGTTTTAGCTATTTTTAAAATTTTACAAAATTCTAAAGTATCAATAGGTTTGAGTTCTGCGGGGATGATCATTAAATCATAAAAAAGCTCATTGCCAACAATTAATCTATCGTTTCTGTCAAACACATATCCTCTTTCGGGAAAATTATATACTTTTTCTACAGAGTTTTTATTGGAAAGTTTGACATCATTAATATCAATTAACTGAACCCAAAAAAGTCGTAAAATAAAAATAAAAGAAGAAAGAATGATTAAAAATGGTAATAGTTTATTTTTCATTTTCAATCATTATATAAATTAATGTGGTACAAAAAATTCCAGAAAGTAAAGCTGTGATAAGAGTTTTATATATTATAGTTGAAATATATTTTAAACTAAAAGCTTCCAGCGAAAAAAGAATAAAGTGATGAATTAAAATTACTGATGTTAGGTATAAGAATTTTTGAGAAAAAGATGAATCTGAAATGTAATTTTTAATTAGTTTAAGGCCTCGAGGATCAAAAAATCCTCCAAAAACAAAATTCATGATATATGATCTAAAAAAGGCCACTGTCAGACAAGCAGCAGTATTTAAACCTAACGAATTAGAAAACAAATCGATAGTCAAACCAAAAGCGAAAGCTATCACCATGAATGAGATTTTACTTAATTTAACAGGGAAGGTTAATATAAAAACTAAACAAATATAGGGGTCATAAATTCCAAAAAAATCAAATTTATTAAAAATCAGAACTTGTATTAGAACTAAAAAAATAAATCTTTTACAGATTAACAAATAAATATTTATCATTATTTTTTTATGTTTTCAAATTCATCCTTATTTAAACTTTCAATAACGTAAACGTTATTTAAATTATTCATATCAGTATGTAATTTCACTTCAATGTTTAAATAATTTTCCCTATACTCAATATTAGCAATTTTAACTTGATTGTTTATATTGAATTTCATAATTGTATCATTAAATTTTTCTTGTTTCATTATTTCAGAAATAACTCCGATATTAATTCCTTCAGGAAATATCAATGACATACCGCCTGTAATTATTGAGTCACCAATTTTTATATCAGCTGTTTCTGGAATATCATTCAATAATAAGTCTCGATTACTTAATCCGTTCCATTCTAATGTTCCGAAATGAGAAGTTCGTTTGACTTTTGCATTAATTTTTGATTCAGTATTCAAAACTGACATTACAGAGGAATAGTTTTTTGATGTTCTGTCAATGATCCCTACTATCCCCGTTGAACTGATTACTCCCATCTCGTTTTTTAAGCCGTGTTTTGTTCCCTTGTTTATAATTAGATTATTTTTAAAGGATGATAGATTATTTGAAATGACTTTTGCATTTTGATATTGAAAAGCAACGTTTTTAAGGGAATCAATAGATTTTTTTTCGATAAATTTTTCTAGTTGATTTTTTAAAATTAAATTTTCTTCAACTAAACTTGAATTAATTTTTTTTAACTCAAAATACCAATCTATATTTTCGAATACTTCATTAGTATAGTTTGTTATACTATTGGAAAAAAGTATGACTTTAGATTTGTGAAAATAATTTGAATTGAATATAAATGAGAGAGATAAGAACAGTAAAATAAAATAAACTACAACATCTTTTTTTCTTAAAATGAAATCAATCAATTGTTGCATGATATAAAAACTATTGCACTAAAACACTTTTATATCTTTCAATATTTTTAAGAGTAATACCAGTTCCTCGTACCACTGCCCTCAAGGGATCTTCCGCAATAAAAACAGGTAAATCTGTTTTTTTGGAAAGCCTTTTGTCTAAGCCTCTCAGCATTGATCCGCCACCTGCTAAATAAATACCAGTATTATAAATATCTGCAGCAAGTTCAGGGGGAGTTTGAGAAAGAGTTTCCATAACAGAATCTTCTATTCTAATAATTGATTTATCAAGAGCTTTAGCAATTTCTCTGTATGAAATTAAAGCTTCTTTTGGTTTTCCAGTTAACAAATCTCTGCCTTGAACAGACATATCATCAGGTGGATTTTCTAATTCTTCGGAAGCCGACCCAATATTAATTTTAATTTTTTCAGCTGTTCTTTCACCTACAAATAAATTATGTTGAGTTCTCATATAGTAAATTATATCTCCTGTAAAAACATCACCTGCTACTTTTACAGATTTATCACATACTATTCCAGACAAAGCAATTACTGCGATCTCAGTTGTTCCTCCTCCAATATCAACTACCATATTACCTTTTGGTTGCATTATATCAACTCCAATTCCAATAGCCGCCGCCATAGGTTCGTGAATTAAATAAACTTCTTTTCCATTCACTCTTTCGGCAGATTCTTTTACAGCTCTCATTTCAACTTCGGTAATTCCTGAGGGAATACAAATTACCATTTTTAAAGCAGGAGTAAAAAATTTTTTATTTAATGCAGGAATACTTTTAATTAATAAACTCATCATTTGTTCCGAGGCATTAAAATCTGCAATAACTCCATCTTTTAATGGCCTAATAGTTTTAATATTTTCGTGAGTTTTCCCTTGCATTAAATTAGCTTCTTTTCCAACAGCAATTATTTTTTCACTCTTTTTATCAATTGCTACAATGGAGGGGCTATCTACTACAACTTTGTCGTTATGAATAATTAGTGTGTTCGCAGTGCCTAAGTCAATTGCAATAGATTCGGACCAAAAATCAAAAAATGCCATATTTAAAAAAACTAAATTTAAAGTTAGTGAAATTAATGTTTAAAATGACGAGTTCCAGTCATTACCATTGAAATATTATTTTTATTACAAAAGTCTATGGATAAGTTATCTTTTATTGACCCTCCAGGTTGAATTACTGAAGCAATCCCTTGTTTATGAGCTATCTCAACACAATCAGGAAAAGGAAAAAAAGCATCACTAGCCATAACAGAATTTTTCAAACTAAAATTAAAATTATTTGATTTTTCAATAGCTTGTTTAAGAGCATCTACTCTTGAAGTTTGACCAGTACCTGAACTTATAAGTTGTTTGTTTTTTGCAAGAACAATAGTATTTGATTTGGTATGCTTACAAATTTTTGAAGCAAAAATCAGATCTTCACACTCTATATCAGATGGATGCTTTTTTGTAACAATTGAAAAATCATTTAAGCTATCTGTTTTATAATCTTTATCTTGAACTAAAACCCCGTTTAAACAAGTTCTAGTGATTGTGTTTGATAAATTACTTTTGTTTAATTGAAGTATGATTCTATTTTTTTTACTTTTTAGTAAATTTAGAGCGTCTTTGTTAAAATTGGGAGCAATAACTACTTCACAAAAAAGTTTATTAATTTCATTGGCACTTTCATAATCAATTAAACTATTGGTAATTAAAACTCCTCCAAAAGCTGAAATAGGATCGCCAGCAAGGGCGTCCTTGTATGCTGCCAGGACAGAACTCCTTGTAGATAAACCACAAGCATTATTATGTTTTAATATTGCAAAGGTTGGAGAGTCGTCATTAAATTCGGAAATTAAATTAACCGCAGAGTCAATATCCAAAAAATTATTATATGAAAGTTCTTTTCCGTTAAGCTGTTCAAATAACGCATCAAAATCTCCATAATAAAATCCTTTTTGATGAGGGTTTTCGCCATACCTTAAAGTTCTTCCTTTTTTAAAACTGCTCTTATAAACTTTTGAATCTAAATTGAAATAGTTGAAAATAGTAGTATCGTAGTGAGACGATATGTTAAATGCTTTAGCAGCAAATTTTTTTCTTGTACTAATTTCAAATTTTCCTGAATTATGTTCTAATAAATCTATAAATTCCACGTAGTCCTCCTTGGAGGATATACACAGAACATCTTTAAAATTTTTAGCAGCAGCTCTAATTAATGAGATTCCACCAATATCAATTTTTTCTATAATATTTGTTTCACTTTCTCCAGATTGTACTGTTTTTTCAAAGGGATATAAATCAACAATGACTAAATCAATATTCGGAATATTATAATTTTCAACTTCTTGTAAATCATTTTTATCATTTCTTCTATTTAAAATTCCTCCAAAAACTTTTGGATGAAGTGTTTTTACTCTTCCTCCAAAAATAGAGGGGTAATCGGTTACATCTTCAATTCTCGAAACAGGAATTCCATTTTTTTTTAAAAATGATTCAGTTCCACCAGTAGAAAAAATTTTTACTCCCAAGGAATCAAGTTTTTTTGCAATAGTGTCAATTCCATTTTTATCAAAAACAGAGATTAATGCAGATTTAATTTTTAACATTTTAAGGAAAATTAATGAATTATAAATGTAGTTATTTAATTAAAAAAATTTTAATTATCAAAAAAATTTTTCAGAAATCATCTGATTAATTTTTTTTAAAAATTCTAAATCTTTTGAAGAAAATTGTTTTAGGTTATTTGAATCAATATCAATTTGTCCAATGTTATTTTCTTTTTTAAAAAGTGGAACAACAATTTCTGATTTAACATTTAAGTTGCAAGATATGTAATTAGATTCTTTTGAAACATCATCAACTATAACAGAATTATTTGATAATGCAGATTGTCCGCAAATACCTTTACCAAACGGAATTTTTGTGTGATTGGTAGGAATTCCTGAAAATGCTATTAAGTTTAATTCTTTTTTTTTATGATTGTGGAAATAGAACCCAACCCAATCATACCCTTCAATATTTTTATTTAAATAAAAACATATTTTTCTAAGACATTCATCTAGATTGTCTATTTTATTAATTTGTCTTTCAATATATTTAATATCTTCTTTAAACATAAAAAAAAACTGCCCCTAAGGGCAGTTAAAATCATAATTATTTGATTTACATCATTCCTGGCATTCCGCCACCGCCCATTGGAGGCATTGGCGCAGGTGAATCTTCCTTAATATCAACAAGTGCACATTCTGTTGTTAAAATCATTCCTGCAACAGATGCGGCGTTTTCTAAGGCAATTCTAGTTACCTTTTTAGGGTCAATAATTCCCTTTTTTAACAAGTCAACAAAAGTTTCAGATTTTGCATCATATCCAAAATTATTTTTTCCTTCAAGTACTTTAGCTACTACAACTGAACCCTCTCCTCCAGCATTTTCAACGATAGTTCTAAGTGGAGCTTCGATAGCTCTAGAGATGATTTGAATTCCAGTAACTTCGTCTAAATTTGAACTTGTAAGTTTTTCAAGGACTCCTCTTGTTCTTAAAAGAGCAACACCTCCACCAGCTACTATTCCTTCTTCAACCGCAGCTCGGGTAGCATGTAACGCATCGTCAACACGATCTTTTTTCTCTTTCATTTCAACTTCAGATGCTGCACCAACATAAAGCACTGCAACTCCTCCAGCAAGTTTAGCTAATCTTTCTTGTAATTTTTCTTTATCGTAATCAGATGTTGTGGTTTCAATTTGAGCTTTGATTTGATTAACTCTTACAGAAATATTATTTTTATCTCCAGACCCATTAACAACTGTTGTATTATCTTTATCAATGGTAACTCTTTCTGCAGAACCTAACATTTCAATTGTTGTATTTTCTAAAGTAAAACCTCTATCTTCAGAAATTACTGTTCCACCTGTCAAGATTGCTAAATCTTCAAGCATTGCTTTTCGTCTGTCTCCAAAACCAGGAGCCTTAACAGCAGCAATTTTTAAAGATCCTCTTAATTTATTTACAACCAAAGTTGCTAATGCTTCTCCATCAACATCTTCAGCAATTACAAGCAGAGGTTTACCTGTTTGAGCAACAGGTTCCAACACCGGCAAAAGATCTTTCATGGCAGAAATCTTTTTATCGTACAATAAAATATAAGGAGATTCTAAATCTGCTTCCATTTTTTCAGAATTAGTAACAAAATAAGGTGATAAATATCCCCTGTCAAATTGCATACCCTCTACTACATCAACATAAGTATCTGTTCCTTTTGCTTCTTCAACAGTAATAACACCTTCTTTCCCTACTTTATCAAAAGCTTCGGTAATCAATTCACCTATGGCCTCGTCATTATTTGCAGAAATTGAAGCAATTTGTTTTATTTTTTCAGAGGAATTACCGACAGTTTGAGCTTTTTTATTTAACTCATTAACAACCGCATCAACTGCTTTATCCACTCCTCTTTTTAAATCCATAGGATTTGCACCAGCTGTAACATTTTTCAAGCCTTCTTTTACAATAGCTTGAGCCAAGATCGTAGCAGTTGTAGTCCCATCACCAGCTAAATCGTTAGTTTTGGAAGCAACTTCTTTAACCATTTGAGCACCCATGTTTTCAAGTGCATCTTCGAGTTCAATTTCTTTTGCAACTGTAACACCATCTTTAGTGACTTGTGGACCTCCAAAGGATTTACCAATAATTACGTTTCTACCCTTTGGGCCTAATGTAACTTTCACTGCATTTGCAAGAGCGTCAACACCTTTTTTTAAACCTTCTCTAGCCTCTACATCAAATTGAATTTTTTTTGCCATTTTAATAATTTTAAATGTTTAAACAATAGCGAGAATATCACTTTCTCGCATGATTAAGTAATCGTTATTTTCTAATTTCAGTTCAGTTCCGGAATATTTTCCATATAAAACTGTATTGCCAACTTTGACAGTAACAGGATTTTCTTTTGTTCCAGGTCCAACAGCAACAACGTTTCCTTTTTGGGGTTTTTCCTTTGCAGAATCTGGAATAATTATTCCAGACGCTGTTTTTGTTTCTGCTTCAAGAGGTTCGATTAAAACTCTATCTGCAAGTAGTTTAATATTTAATTTGCTCATTTTATTATATTTTTTTTAATTGTATTCATCAATCATGCCAAATAAATTTAACTGCCAAATGGATAAAAAAAGTATGTCAATTAGATGACACCCTGACATTATATTTTATTCTTTGACTGGAATTTCAAGTGGAATTTCATCAGGGAGAGTTTCGGGAATTGAAGTTTCAATTTGATTTGGATCTAGTAACTTTGAATCAGAACTTTCATTTCCTTTTTCAATTGTCAAATTAGACAAAAGAATTAAAATTAACAGAAGGGATGCTAAAACCCATGTACTTTTATCTAAAAAGTCGGTAGTTTTTTTAACTCCACCAATTTGTTGAGAGTCTCCACCAAAACTAGAGGATAAACCACCACCCTTTGGATTTTGAACCATTATAACCAAAACTAACAGAAATGAAACAAAAATTATTAGTGCTAAAAATATCGAAAAACTACTCATGATTATTTATGTTTTTTTAAACTATTTTTTATACTTTTTATTTGGTCTGCAAATAAACTGATTTTTTCTGGATATTTCAAACTAAGAATTTCATAAGCTTTTACAGCATCTTTAAATTTTTCTTGTTTTATATAAAGTTTTGCTAAAGTTTCGGTCATGTATTCTTTTTTGTTTAATTTGAATTCCTTGGCTAAATTTATATTGCTATTACTTTTATTGTTCTTGATTTCAGGCTTAGATTTAAAAAAATTATCGATTAGTTGATTTTCAGAATCTAATTTACTTATAGGTTTCGTTTTCTTAAGCCAATCAATGAAAGAATTTTTACTTTTTTCAGAGTCTTCAATAAAATCATTCTTTTTTTCAGTTATAGAGTGTGTTGAGCTGATATTTTGAAGTTCTATAATTTCTCTTAAAATTTCTCTATTTGTAGTAAAAACAGAACAGTCTTTTAGTGAATTATTGAATCTAATGCTATTATGAATTTTTAACCCAACCAGTTCAATTATTCTAGCAGTTTGAAAATAGGGATATTGCTCTATAATTTTTCGAATAGCTAGTGTTTCGTCCAGACTAATTTTTTTAGGACTTACAACGAGCGTAGAGAATTTCTTTTTGTTGATTTCTACCATTTTGCTAATGAGGCATTAAAAATATCCTGAGTAATTCTTTCAAATATTATTTCGTGAGCTTCAGATTTTACATTCAATAATTGTGTTTCTGCTGGATAATCAAAGTAAAAAGAAAATTTTCTTTCAAAATCATCCTCTTCTTTTTTTATATTTATAAATCTAACGTTTACTGAAATACTAAGTCTATTTTGAGATGCTGTTAGTTCAGATGTTGCGGTCATAGGGCTAACTCTGTATTCAATAATTTCGCCTTCATAAACTAAATCCCCATCTATAGATACTAATTGTAAGTTGGTTTGATTTTGTAAAATATTTTCTAATGATGTGGTAAAATCTCTATCAAGTCCTGGTTCAAAAATAGATCCCATTGTATTGCCAGCATCATTTTCGAAAAAATTAACTTGAAATGTTTCAGTTCCTTCAGGTATTGAAGCACCAGTAAAGGAATAACTACCACAGCCAAAAACTGTTAGAGTAATTAAAAAATGTATTATGGTAATTTTTTTTCTAAAGTTCAATATCGTGTTGTTTAATTTTTCTGTAAAGTGTTCTTTCAGAGATACCAAGTTCTTTTGCAGCAGCTTTTCTTTTACCACCATTTCTTTCCAGTGCTTTTATTATTAGTTCCAATTCTTTGTCATGAATCGAAAGCGTTTCTTCCTCACTGATTTCTTCAGCAAAATGATATTTATCATCACTCACTTCATGGCTTTTAAAGTCAACCTTTTTTTTGTTAATTTCAATTAGATCAGAGGAATTAGATGAGTTATTATATAATTTTTCTAAAGTATTTTTTTCTTCACTTTTATAATCGATACTACTTTCTTCACTATTGAGATGTTTTGTGATTTTTTTAAGATCATTTAAATCTTTTTTCATATCAAAAAGAATTTTATACAGAATTTCTCTTTCATTAGAAAAATCACTTGAATCTTTATTCTTATTTATAACAGCTGGAAGATTTGAACTTAACTCAGGCAAATATGATTTTAATAAAGAAACCGACACATTTCTTTTTTCTTCTAAAACAGATAGTTGTTCAGCAACATTTCTCAATTGTCTAACATTACCATTCCATGAATACATTGTTAACAATTTTTGAGCATTTTCATCCAATCTAATTGTTGGCATATTGTACTTTTTAGCAAAATCTGAAGCAAATTTTCTAAATAATAAGTGAATGTCTTCTTTTCTATCTCTAAGTGGAGGAACTTTAATTTCAACAGTACTTAATCTATAGAAAAGGTCTTCCCTAAATTTTCCTTTTTGAATTGCTGAATCCATATTTAAATTTGTTGCTGCCACTATTCTAACATTGGTTTTATGAACCTCTGAAGAACCAACTTTAATGAATTCACCATTTTCCAAAACCCTTAAAAGCCTAACTTGAGTAGTTAAAGGTAACTCTCCAACTTCATCTAAAAAAATTGTTCCACCATCAGCTACTTCAAAATAACCTTTTCTAGAGCTATTGGCACCTGTAAAAGCACCTTTTTCATGACCAAATAACTCTGAATCAATGGTACCCTCAGGAATAGCCCCACAATTAACTGCAATATATTTATTGTGTTTTCGGTGAGATAATTGATGAATAATTTTAGGAAAACTCTCCTTACCAACCCCACTTTCACCAGTTACTAAGACCGAAATATCAGTTGGCGAAACTCTTACGGCTTTTTCTATCGCCCTATTTAGGAAGTGATCATTTCCAATAATTGTAAATCGTTGTTTGATTGTTTGAGTTGTTAATTCCATGATTAATTAATTAGATAAATTAATAGGCTCTCCAATTAGAGTTGCTGATGTGCAGTCTTTAATATAAACGTTCACAAAATCACCAATTTGATAATTTTTTTTATCAAATACTACTACTGTGTTTTGCTCATTTCTACCACTCCATTGACTCTTTGATTTTTTTGATTCTTTTTCTATTAATACTTCAACAGTTTTGCCAATAAAATTGGTTGTCCTGTAATTACTATGCTCTTGTTGCAGATTAACAATTTCTTGTAATCTATTTTTTTTTGTTAATTCACTAACATTGTCTTCAAATTTTTTCGCAGCCAAAGTACCTGGTCTCTCAGAATACTTAAACATATATCCAAAATCATATTTTATCTTTTTCATTAAATCAATTGTTTGCTGATGATCATTATCTGTTTCATTTGGAAAACCAGCTATAATATCTTGAGATATTGAACATTCAGGAATAATTCTTCTAATTTCTTTAATTAAATCGAGGTACTGAGCTCTGGTGTGCTGCCTGTTCATGGCTCTTAAAATATTATCACTTCCAGATTGAACAGGAAGATGAATATGGTTACATATATTTTTATATTTAGACATGGTAAGTATAACATCTGAACCCATATCTTGAGGATTCGATGTGGAAAACCTAATTCTTAATTTTGGAAAAGTTTCTGCTACTAATTTTAATAGTTTCGAAAAATTTATTGAAGTTTTTTTTCTTAGATCACTAATTTTTTTAAAATCTTTTTTTAATCCGCCTCCGTACCAAAGATAACTATCGACATTTTGCCCTAGCAGGGTAACCTCCTTAAAATTTTTATTTACTAATAATTTAATTTCTTCCAAAATACTTTTTGGATCACGACTTCTCTCTCTTCCTCTTGTAAATGGAACGACACAGAATGTGCACATGTTGTCACATCCTCTTGTTATTGAAACATAAGCTGTAACACCATTTGATGATAACCTTACTGGGTTTATATCACCATAAGTTTCGTCTTTGGATAAAAGTACATTAACAGCGCTCCTTCCATCGTTAATCTCATTAATTAAATTAGGAAGGTCTTTATATGCATCAGGGCCTACTACTAAATCTACTATTTTCTCTTCATCTAAAAACTTGTTTTTCAAACGTTCTGCCATACATCCAAGAACACCAACTTTAAGATTTTTATTGGTTCTTTTTAACTTATTAAAACCTTTTAATCTTTTTCTTACCGTTTGTTCAGCTTTTTCTCTTATAGAACAAGTGTTTAATAATATTAAATCAGCATCTTTAATATCTTTTGTGGGTTTATATCCTTCTTTTGTTACAATTGAGGCTACAACTTCACTGTCTGCAAAATTCATTTGACAACCGTAACTTTCTATATAGAATTTCTTACTTTTATTAAACCCCTGATTATCAACATAATGTAGAGATTTTGAGTTAAGGGAAATATGGGTGGATTCTTCGTTATACTGATACGGGTTCTTTTCTAATATGGAAGTTTCTTCTTTCTTCATTTTTCTATTTGGTATAACTATGGGTGGAAAAATATTTAATCAGAGTTCCCTCCATTTAAACTTATATCCAAATCTATTTCAAGATTTTTGAACATAAATTAAACACAAATATAATAAAAAATATGTCAATATGTCATGTATTTTAGTATGACAAAAGGGTTGCTAGTAACATTGTTACTTCGATGATAATAAACTTAAAGTATTTACAAT
Organism: uncultured Flavobacteriaceae bacterium; assembly: GCA_938088195.1. Classification (GTDB taxonomy): domain Bacteria; phylum Bacteroidota; class Bacteroidia; order Flavobacteriales; family Flavobacteriaceae; genus MAG-121220-bin8. Next base: position 28,555 of record CALKEO010000022.1, read on the forward strand.
AATATTTGTAAATGATATTTATTAAATAATTTATATTTACTTTTTAATAAAGCTAGATTTTAAAGTGTCCCAAATTACTGCAATTATACCCACATTTAATGAGGAAATTCACATCGAAGAAGCTATACAATCAGTTCAATTTGCAGATGAAATTATTATAATTGATTCTTTTAGTACTGATAATACTGTAAAAATTGCAAAAAAACATAACGTAGTTTTAATTCAGCGTATTTTTGACGACTATTCGTCTCAAAAAAATTTTGCTATTGATAAAGCAACACACAATTGGATTTGTATTTTGGATGCAGATGAGCGTATTTCAATAGCTTTAAAAAAAGAAATTTTAAAAAAAGTTTCTAGTGAAGAAACTAATGAGTCGGCATTTTGGATATACCGTTCCAATATATTTATGAACAAAGAAATTAAATATTCTGGATGGCAAAATGATAAGGTTATTAGGCTTTTCAAAAAAGATAGCTGCCGCTACGATGGAAAACTTGTTCATGAAGAAATTTTTACAAAAGGAAAAATCGGATTTTTAAAAAATAAACTAGTTCACAATACCTATAAAAGTTTTGATATTTTTATTTCAAAAAAGAATGATTACGCAATTTTACAAGCCTTAGAATTACATAAAAAAAATATAAAACCAAACTTATACCATTTTATTCTCAAACCAATTATTAGATTTTATAGACACTATTTTTTTCATAGAGGTGTTTTAGATGGCATTCCTGGTTTAGTTATATCATACGTAGCTATGTATACAGTGTTTGTAAGATATGTAAAACTATGGCTTCTAATAAAGAAGATGCAATAACTAAAATTAATTTAAATAAACTAAAAAAAAAATGGCTAGTAAATCTAAAAATAAATTAAACAGGTATAGAAATCTAATAAAAGTTGTTAAAAATTATAGGTCATATATTTTAAGAAAATTAATTGGATTTAATAATGGTTTTAAATTTGAAATAATCGGTTTAGGTGATATTTATGTTCCTAAAAATATGCTTGGTCCATTTAGAGAAAATTTTTTAGATGATATTTATTTTAAACATATTCCAAAAAAAATTTTCGAAAAAAATGAATCTCCTGTTGTAATTGATATAGGATCTAATGCAGGTTATTTTTCATTGGCAATGTTTTGGAAAAAACCGAAAGCAAAAATCTATGGATTCGAACCACACCCATTTTGTTATAAAACTTCTTTGGATTATGCCAGGAAATTTAAAAGATTTGATTGGAATTTATACAACCTAGCTGTAAGCAATAACAATGATGAGATATATTTGAACACAAATGATATTGAAAGTTTTACAACTGTGGCAAGCGTATTTAAAAAAGGAAATAATATTAATTCTTTTGCTGTAAAGGCAATAAAATTCAGCTCATTCATTGAGGAGAATAAGATTAAAAATATTGACTTTATTAAGTTAGACTGTGAAGGTTCTGAATATGATATTTTGTACTCGATGTCAAATACTGAGTTTAAAATTATAAAATCATTATGTATAGAAACTCATAATGGAAAAAATCCTAATCAAAACTTAGAATCATTAAATACTTATATCCAAAATTTGGGATTTAAAACTGTAACATTAGTTGAAGATGATTACTCTGGATATATATGGGCTTGGAAAAATTCTGTTTAAATCAATTCACTAAAGTTATTTTTGAAATATGCTAAAAACTATAAATTATATTTTAGATTGTTTTTAAGTAAGGGTCAGGTCGGCTAATTATTTCTTCATAGTTGTTAATATTTGTTACATACATTGCCTAAGCGCACTCAATTTTTTAAGATTCTTTTTTAGTTAAAGCTTGTTGGAATAAAATCAAGTCTTTAGAATTACATTAATTATGAAAATATTTTAAGAATAATTAAGTGAAAAAATCAACTCAAGTTATTTAAAAAATTATTGAATTAAAAAAAAAATATACTTTTGTCATCTTAATTAAAAACAAATTATGTCCAAAAATTTGGTAATTGTTGAGTCTCCTGCAAAAGCAAAAACTATTGAAAAATATTTAGGCCCAGACTTTAAAGTAGCTTCAAGTTATGGACATATTTCTGATTTACCCTCGAAAGAACTGGGAGTCGATGTTGAAAATGATTTTAAACCAAAATATACAATTTCAAAAGATAAAAAGGATGTTGTCAAGGAACTTAAAAAGAAAGCGGATAAAGCTGAACTAGTTTGGCTTGCTAGTGATGAGGACAGGGAAGGGGAAGCAATCGCATGGCATTTGTCCGAAAATTTAAAATTAGAAAATCATAAAACTAAAAGAATTGTTTTTAGAGAAATAACCAAAAATGCAATTTTAAAGGCAATTGAAAACCCAAGAGAAATAGATTATAATTTAGTTAATGCTCAACAAGCTAGAAGGGTTATTGATAGGTTAGTTGGATTTGAAATATCTCCAATATTGTGGAGAAAAGTTAAGGGAGGTCTTTCTGCTGGAAGAGTTCAGTCTGTAGCTGTTAGATTATTAGTTGATCGTGAAAAAGAAATAAATAATTTTATTACAAAATCTTCTTTTAAAGTTGTTGCTAAGTTTGCAAATTCAAAAGGTATTGAATTTTTAGCTCAATATTCTGAAAATTTCAATTCTACAGATGATGTCGTGTTGTTTTTAGAAAAAAACATTAATAGTAATTTCAACATATCATCAATTGAAAAAAAACCAGCAAAAAAAACTCCATCGCCACCTTTCACTACCTCAACTTTACAACAAGAGGCGTCAAGAAAGTTAGGGTTTAATGTTAGTAGAACAATGTCTGCCGCTCAAAAATTATATGAGTCTGGTAATATAACTTACATGAGAACCGATAGTGTAAATCTGTCAAATGACGCTCTAAATTCTGCTGAGCACGTGATCTCTAAAAATTACGGGAACAATTATGCTAAAAGAAGAAAATTTAGCAGTAAAAACAAAGGTGCACAAGAAGCACATGAGGCAATCAGACCAACCAATTTAGAAAAGTCTGATGTTCAAATGGACTCCGATCAGTCTCGATTGTATAAATTGATTTGGCTAAGAACCATAGCTTCTCAAATGAGTGATGCGATTCTGGAAAGAACGACGTTTAAAATCAAGTCAAGTTCTTATTCGAATGAATTTAGTTCAAAAGGAGAAGTAATAAAATTTGACGGTTTTTTAAAAGTTTATATAGCAGGGGTAGACAATAGTGAAGATGCTGAGTCCTCAGGAATTCTTCCATCACTTTCAGTTGGTGAAAATTTAACCAATGTCAATATTGTGGCCACTGAAAAATTTTCAAGACCACCATTCAGATTTTCTGAAGCTGCATTAGTAAAAAAATTAGAAGAGCTAGGGATTGGGAGACCATCAACTTACGCACCTACCATTACAACTATTCAAAATAGAAAATATGTTTCAAAAGGTGTCTTTGAGGGTGATGAAAGAAAATACACCGAATTAAAATTAAGTAACGGAAACATAGAAAATTCTCAACGTACTGAAATTACTGGATCAGATAAAGGAAAGCTTGTCCCAACTGAAGTAGGAATAATTGTAACTGATTTCCTTGTTAATAATTTTAAAAATATTTTAGATTATAATTTTACAGCAAGTGTTGAACAGGATTTTGATAAAATTGCCAATGGTGATAAAAATTGGACTAATATTTTGAAGGAATTTTATGGGACTTTTCACCCCAACGTTGAAGATGTTAAAGAAAATGCTGAAAGAGAATCTGGAGAAAGGCTTTTAGGAACCGATCCTGTAAGTGGCAGGAAAGTTATGGTTCGTCTGGGAAAATTTGGGCCAATGGTTCAAATCGGTAAGGTTGACGATGAGGAAAAGCCAATTTTTGCAGGCCTTCTTCCGCATCAAAAAATTAGTAAAATAAGTTTAGAAGAAAGCTTAGAACTATTTAAACTTCCATGTTATTTAGGTGATTTTGAAAATGAAAAGGTAGAGTCCAACGCAGGAAGGTTTGGTCCATATGTTAAACATAACAATATATTTGTTTCACTTCCAAAAGGTTTAAATCCCTTAGAGGTTACCCTAGACCAAGCTGTTGAACTGATTTTAGAAAAAAGAAGAAAAGACGCTCCGATAGGAAATTATGAGGGTCATGATATTAGTAAGGGTAAAGGAAGGTTTGGACCATTTATAAAGTGGAATGGATTGTTTATAAATGTTAATAAGTCGTACGATTTTGAAAATCTGACTTTGGAAGAATGTTATGAGCTTATTGAAAATAAAAAGAAAAAAGAAGCTGAAAAATTACTTAGGGTTTGGGAAGATGAAGGCATTAGAATTGAGAAAGCCCGTTGGGGAAGGTTTAATGTAATTAAAGGAAAAAATAAAGTAGAACTGCCCAAGGGTACTGATATTGAAAAATTTACAATTGAAGATGTAACGGCTTTTTTCAAGAAAAAATCAAGCAAAAAAATCAAAAAATAAAAATGATTTCTGATTATCTTTCCACTGTAGAATCAGATTTTCTAAGCTTTATTAAATATCTTCCTCAATCCTCTGTTGGAAGAAACATTAAAATATTTCAGAACGAATCTGTTGACCTTGTAGAGGCAGATATAGCTTTTATTGCTTTGAATGAGTACCGCGGTTCTGTTGAAACAAACAATAAATCAAAAAAAATAAATTCAAATAGATTAAGAAAAGAGTTTTATTCGCTTTATTTAGGAGATTGGAATGTAAATTTGTTAGATTGTGGTGATGTAATTAATGGTCATGAAATTACAGATACTTATCATGCTGTTCAATATATCTCAGAAATTTTAATTAGTAAAAATGTTATTCCCTTTTTTTTTGGAGGTTCTCAAGACCTAACATTTTCCTTATATAAGTCTTATTGTAATAAAAACGTAGAAATTAATTTAACCTCAGTTGATAATAAGTTTGATCTTGGCAAAATTCAAAAAAGTTTTAACGACACATCGTTTGTTTCTAAGGTAATTATGGAAGACAATAACGAATTAAATCATTTTGTAAATATTGGTTATCAGACTTTTTTAAATTCTCAAGAAGAAATAGATTTATTGGAAAAACTACAATTTGAATCCTACAGGTTGGGAAGAATTGAAAGAGAAATGGATATTGTTGAACCCTCTATTAGAAATTCCAATATAATTTCTGTTGATTTTAAATGTGTAAAAGCCTCAGAACTAAACTTTGTACATAATTATACTAATGGATTAATGAGTAATCAAATATGTCAAATATCAAGGTATGCTGGTTTAAGCAGCCGAGTTTCTTCATTTGCTGTTTTTGATGTTTTTGACAATAAAATTTCTCATTCATTATTATCACAATTGATGTGGTATTTTGTAGAGGGGTTCTCTTTAAGAGTTTCAGAAAATCCAAATAATAAGGACTTTAAAGGTAGTTCTTATCATGTTTCTATAGATGATCAGGATTTTAAATTTATGGAAAGTGAATTAAGTCAAAAATGGTGGGTAGAAATTCCTAATAATAATTTTAATAAAAAGTCGTTAATTCCATGTAGTAAAAAGGATTATAGTGATGCTTGTAATCAGAAACTGTCAGAAAGAATTTTGTTAAGTTTGAAAAGAAATTTCGTATAATTAAATCAAAAGTTTATTTTAGCATCAAAAATTGTATTATTTTTATAGCTACTATAATTTAGATTAAAATAAAATTTAGTGAAAAAATTATTATTATTCCTCGTTATTTCAGCCCTTATAATTTCCTGTTCCAAATCTGATAGAGGAGAACTTATTGGAGCAAAAGCTGAAAAGTTTTTTCCTTCTCAACCCTTAGGTATGGTTCTTATTCCAAGTGGATCATTTTTGATGGGAATGGCCGATGACGATTATGTAAAATTGGAGAATGCCCCAACAAGTACAGTTTCTATAAAAGCATTTTACATGGATGAAACAGAAATTACAAATGGCGAATACAAGCAATTTGTGAATTGGGTAAAGGATTCTGTTGTTAGAGATGCTTTAGCTAAAAGAGCAATATTTGAATTAGGTGATGCGCCAACTCAAGAGGATTTGGATAAAGATAATAGTATTAATACTTACTATCCAATGTATGAAATTCAAGAGGATGTTCCTGATGAAGAAAAAGGAGGTTATACCTTATATAAGGAAGATGTATCATTTGGAATCGACTATGAAGACAAAAGTACTTATGCATTAAATTATGATAACGACATTCTTTGGGAAAGAGAAGATTACCCTGATTTAGCTTATGCACAAGTTTTAGAGGGTGAGTTTGAAGAGGGTACAGGTTTTTTTCTTCCAAAGGAAGAGTCCTTTAATGGTGAAAGAACTTTTAATACAAAAAAAATTGAATACACTTATACTTATTTTGATGCAAAAGCTGCAATAGATTCAGATAGTGACACAAGAAAAAACTTTTTTAAAGAGAAAACCATTGAAATTTATCCAGACACAACTGCTTGGATAAAAGATTTTAGTTACAGTTACAATGAGCCAATGCATAATGATTATTTCTGGCACGATGCCTATAATGATTACCCTGTAGTTGGTGTTTCTTGGGAACAAGCTAAAGCCTTTGCTCACTGGAGAACTATGTATAAAAATAGCTACCAACAAACAAGAAAGAAAAACGGACAACGTGTGGCTTCTTTTAGACTTCCAAGTGAAGCTGAATGGGAGTATGCTGCAAGAGGAGGATTAGAGTCGGCTACTTATCCATGGGGTGGTCCATATACTATAGACAGTCAAGGTTGTTTTTTAGCTAATTTTAAACCAAACCGAGGAGATTATGCTTCGGATAATGCCCTTTACACTGTTGAGGCTGAATCTTATTGGCCCAACGACTATGGATTATATAACATGGCAGGAAACGTTTCTGAATGGACAGATTCGTCTTATGA
>CALKEO010000023.1 GCA_938088195.1 uncultured Flavobacteriaceae bacterium
CTTAAGCTATTTCCATTAACTCATTTTTTAATTCGGATTTATCCATTTGTTTTCTAAGATTATTCAGTGAATACCTTACCCTTCCTAAAGCTGTATTGATTGAAATATCATTTTTTTTGGCAATATCTTTAAAACTTAAATTTTCAAAAAATCTTAATTTTACAATTTCTTTCTGAGAATCTGGAAGATTATCAATCATTTCATTTAAAGTTTTTGATAAGGTTTTATCTGAAATTACATTTTTTGAGTCTAAATTTTCATTTGATTTAATGTTAACAAAGGATTGATACATATCTTTTTCATAAATTATTTTAGAACGCTTTTCTCTTCTAAAATGATCCATTACCAAATTGTGTGAAATTCTTAAAACCCAAGGCAGAAACTTTCCCTGTTCATTATAAGTTCCTCTACCTAAAATTTTAAATACCTTAATAAAAGTCTCTTGTAATATATCATTTGATATATCAACATCATTGACCTTATAATTTATATAATTAAAAATTCTTGATTTATGTTTAAGAAAAAGTAGCTTGAAAGAATTATTATTGCCTGATTTAAATCTGTTAAGCAAAACAGAGTCTTCGTTAAAATTTACCATAACCTTAATTTTAATTTAAAATGATTTCGATATTAAAAAGTAGGTTTCAGGTATAGGCTTTTTTTTTAAAATTTACTCTAAAGTACTAAAATCATTTTAAAAATAAAATTGATTTAGATTTACTAGTATTAAAAATCATATAAAACTTATATTTATAAATTGATTTTTAAACAATTTGAAAAACATTGAATTAGACCCAAGGTATATTAAAATTAGAGGTGCTAAAATGCACAATCTAAAAAATATCAGCATTGATATTCCTAAAAATAAGTTAATTGTAGTAACAGGTCTTTCAGGATCTGGTAAATCAAGTTTAGCATTTGACACACTTTATGCTGAAGGCCAAAGAAGGTATATCGAAAGTTTATCTTCTTATGCACGTCAATTTTTAGGGAAATTAAATAAACCAAAAGTTGATAAAATAATTGGTATTTCTCCAGCAATTGCAATTGAGCAAAAGGTCAATAACTCTAATCCTAGATCTACAGTTGGAACTTCATCTGAGGTTTATGATTATTTAAAATTATTGTTCGCAAGAATTGGAAGAACTTACTCTCCAATTTCAAATAATGAAGTAAAAAAAGATAGTATTAAGACTGTTTTAAAAACTATTAAAGGATTTAAAATAAACGATAAGTTTTTGATATTATCTAAAAAAGAATTTAATACAAAAAAGGATAGTTCAGAATTATTAGAATTACTAAGAAAACAAGGTTTTGCAAGAGTTCAAATTAATGGAGAACTTAAAAGAATTGATGAACTAACGGAGATAATTAAAAAAAATATTAATCTAGTTATTGACAGATTAATTTATAAAGATGATACAGATTTTATTAATAGAATTTCTGAATCAATTGATCTTGGTTTTTATGAAGGAAAAGGTGAATTAATAGTTGAAAATATTAGTACGAATAAGTCATATTTCTTTAATAATAAATTTGAAATTGATGGAATGAAGTTTATTGAACCTTCCGAATATATCTTTAGTTTTAACAACCCACTAGGAGCATGTTCTAAATGCGGAGGATATGGAGATATTATAGGGATCGATCCAGAACTAGTAATTCCTAACACAGGCTTATCTATTTATGAAAATGCAATTGCTCCTTGGAGAGGAGAAAAACTAAAAAAGTATAAAAATGATCTGATCAAGCATGCTTCAATATTTGAATTTCCAATACATAAACCATTTTTTAAATTAAATGAAGATCAAAAGGCTATTTTGTGGGAGGGTAATAAGTACTTTAAAGGAATTAATCATTTCTTTAAAAAACTTGAATCTAAAAGTTATAAAATACAAAATAGGGTAATGTTATCTCGCTACAGAGGAAAAACTAAATGCTCAGATTGTAATGGTAATAGATTAAAAAAAGAATCATCTTATGTAAAAATCAATAATAAATCAATTACAGATTTGGTAGAAATGCCTATTGAAGATTTGTTAGTTTTTATGAACAATTTAAAGATAAATAAATATGAAAAAACAATTAGCGAAAGAGTTTTAAAGGAGATTGTTAGTAGATTAAATTTCATTTGTAATGTTGGGCTTGGGTACTTAACAATTAATCGAAAATCAAGTACGTTGTCTGGTGGTGAATCGCAAAGAATTAATTTGGCAAATTCATTGGGAAGTTCTTTAGTAAATTCTCTTTACGTTCTAGACGAACCAAGTATTGGGCTTCACCCAAAAGACACTGAAAAATTAATTAATATATTGATTGATTTAAAAAATATTGGAAATACAGTCCTTGTTGTTGAACATGATGAAGATATAATGAAATCTGCTGATCAAATAATTGATATTGGGCCTGAAGCGGGCTCAAATGGTGGAGAAATAATTGCACAAGGGACAATAAAAAATTTATTAAAATCTAATAGTTTAACTGCAAAATATTTAAATAATATTGAACAAATTAAAGTACCAATAAAAAGACGTTATTCCTCAAAAAAGATTACCCTTAAGGGTGCTAGAGAAAACAATTTAAAAAACATAACTGTTAATTTTCCATTAAATAATCTAACTGCTGTAACAGGTGTTTCTGGAAGTGGTAAAACTACTTTGGTTAAAAAAATATTGTACCCAGCTCTACTTAAGGAAAAAGGAATTTTTAAATATAAGCCTGGACAGCACGATAAAATTATTGGAAATTTAGATGAAATTGATGAAATTGAATATGTAGATCAAAATCCTATTGGAATTTCATCAAGATCAAATCCAGTAACTTATTTGAAAATTTATGATGATATAAGGAATC
>CALKEO010000024.1 GCA_938088195.1 uncultured Flavobacteriaceae bacterium
AAATATACCTTGACATTCTTTGTTAGCAGTTACTTTAATAGTATTAATACCAGTGGTAAGTGAGAGATTAATATTATCATCATAAGTTGTAATAAGGTTACCATTTAAGATGATATTGTATTTAGTTCCTCCACCTAAATCTAAAGTAATATTTCTATCGTCCCTGTTGACAGAAGATAAAACTGAAAGATCTTGGGGCTCTTTTATAACTACGTTGAAGCATTGTTCATAATTTGCTATATATTCTGTTGTTAAACAAACTATATAAATTCCTGCCTCTAAATTAGCCTTAGACCAAGAATCATTTTCTAGTTGTTCTGTTGTAAAATTAAAGTTTGAGGGTCCGCCAGTAATAGCTAAATCAAATTTTATATTGGCATCACTAGGTAATCCGTCTCTTTTAATCTCAAGGGATAAATTACCGTCATTTGAGCTTCGACAAGTTTCATTTGAAGACTCAAGACTAAATGTATCTTTAGGAAGAGGGTTAGGGTCACAAACATCTCCGATATCGTCACCATCAGTATCTAATTGATTAGTATTTGGTGTGTCGGGACAATTATCTACATCGTTTAAAATACCATCTTTATCGTTGTCATTTGAAATTACTTTTAATTTTATTTTTAATTCTCTATTTTTCGAACTTGAAATAGCTTTTAAAGTTAAGTCATAACTACCTATATCAGTATTTTCATCAATTCCTAATTCAATAATTAATTTTCCATTTTTATTAACTAATATTTTATTACTCGGGTTGAAAGAAACTTCAGTGTTTTCTGGAAAGTTTTCAAGTGAAAATGTTATTTCTTCATTAAAATCGTTATAGACTGTATAATCAATTTCAAAACTCTTTTTTTGTCCTGTTAAAATTTCTAAAGATTTAGTACTTGAACTAATTGTAAATGTTGGTTCAGTATCTTGAAAAACACCAGAAAAAATTCCTAGACCATAGGTAGATATAAAGACTTTATTATCTCCTTTTCTCAAGTCCATATCGGTTACTCTAACATCTTTCATTCCCGCATTTGCTTGCTTCCATGTTGGATTATCAGAGCTAAAATTATTTGTAAACCACACGCCGAGTTCAGTTCCAATTATAACTTCATCACTGTCAAGAGGACTTTGTAATATGCTGTAGACAGGAAGGTCAGGTAAGTCTCCTTCTTTTTTAGACCAATTTTTTCCACCATCGTTACTATAAAAAATACTTTCAACATTATAATTATAAAAAGTAACGAAAATATTATCTTCATTTTCTCCAAATTCAATGTCTGAAATACTACCAACAAACTCATTCCATTCAATTTGTTCTTTAGAATAATTTTCAGAATCTTGAGCATTTGTTACTTTCCATAACTGACCATTATCGTTTCCAGCATATAAAGTTGAAGATGCTGTCTGAAAAGGGGATACTGTTAAAGCAGATAAATTTGTTCCAAGTCCATTTATAACATACGAATCTTTGATGGATCCCCTTGAACCTGGTGCAAAATCATCCCAGTTGTGATAAGCTCTAACTTTACCGTTACCAGCATTTGAATAAATAACACCAAAATTTGAATCCAAAGCCTGTTTATTAATAAAATCTCCTTCGTCGTCGTCATTTGAGGAGATTCTCCACCATTGACTTCGTTTATTCTCTGAATCAGGATTATTCATATTAAGAACATAATTCGAATTATTATAAGTATGATTATAGACAACGTATTTATTGTCTATATTTTGTGAAAACATAGTAGCTGCTCCATCACCACTTCCAAAATCATTTCCAATTGAAAAACCATTATCATTATCAGCTTGAATTGATGTTCCATTATCCTGCATTCCACCTGCAAAAACATCTTTATGACCACTGATGTTAGTTTCCATAGTGTAAATAAGGGCTTCTTGTTCTGGACTCCATGAACCAATTAAAGGGTCATCTCCTAAAACATTTGTTGAATAATTATCAAACATTCCGAGTGGAGCTACAGCAATTGTATAATATTGAGCTGTATGAAATTTATTATTTCTAGGAACTAAGTCACCTAGTGTTTTGTATCCGATACCACCATCGTTACCAATTAGAATTTTGTTTGGATCTTTTTTATTAAAAATAACTGAATGTTGATCAGCATGTAAATATTGTGCATGTCTTCCTCTTGAGTGAGTCAGTTGCCCCCAATCATTTCCACCTTGATTTGAAGAGAAAAGATTGATTCCCCCAACGTAAACATTATTTTTATCAGTTGGATGTGCTGCCAGTGAAACACTATAATAACCTTGTCCTCTTGCGAAATCGTAGTCTTCAATACCATCGTCTGCATCATTTGGTTTTGTTAATTCGGTTTGTGTTCCATTAATCCAATTTTCAATTGATCCCTTATATAACCTTGGTACAACTCTCCAAAATCCTCCGTCTAGTTGCGGAGCAATACATAAAACAATAAGTTGATTATCAGCAGTAAAAGTCATTTCTGTTCTTCTACCTTGCAATGTAACAGTACCAATTTGGGTATTACGCTCTACTTTAATCGCATTTATAAATGTTGCAGCAGTACCTTCTTCATTAAACCTGTAAATTTTACCTCCACCTTTGGGTGGATTATCACCCCACTGGTCGCCTGTTAAACTGTGTTGGGGACTAATTGTTGATGAGGCCCACAACCTATTGTCACTATCTAATTCTAAATCCATAGGAACAACAGCCAAATTATGAATATCGTTGTCCTTGTCAACTGGTTGATAGAGTTCAATTTTGGACCAATTTGTTCCGTCAATTGATTTGTATACTGCATCATGTCCTGAACCTAAAATAGTAGTTTCATTATTTCCTTTGGCTCCTAAAATTCTACCCCAAAGTCTTGAACCAGCAGCTACATATATTTCAGAAGTTCCATTATTGTTTCTAACTACCACATCATTTATGAAAAACATTCCAGGAACTATTGTGGCATTAGAAATAGCAACATTTGTTTTTTTGGAAATTTTTATAGTTGTTTTTTCATTATCAATGTATTCCTTTATTTTTTTTCCATCGGCAGCTTTAATAAAAATAGATGGGATTTTAATATCCGAAACATCTCCTCCAGCTGAAGTCATTGTGATAAGATCATCCGACCATTCAGAATCACCGGAATCTTTATTGTAAATAATAACAGCCTTGGCACCAGCTATTTGTCCTTCAGACACTTTTTTTACAAAGTCACAACTAGTTCCATCAATTGAACCTTGTTCTATAAGTACAATTTTTCCATTTATTTTTTCTGCATTGGACAAAGTAGAACATCCATCAGTTGGGTTGGCAATAATAATCTCTTCTTCAAGATAGTCAATTGGTGGGCCGGGAAGATTCGGCCCAAACGTTGCTTGAAAAAAACTTATTGGATTTACATCACTTTTGGAGGTAACATAAATTTCATTAACCATACTTTTAAAAACTTGTTCTGAGTCTGATTTTCCTCCAAAAATATTTTCCCATGTGATTCCTGCATCAGTCGATCTCCATAATCCATTTCCTATAGCATCACCTCCAGTATAAAGTTCCCCAGTTCCGGCATAAAAAATATTAGTGTTATTAGGGTCATAAGTTAAAACAGAAATAGGGAGGTTTCTTGGAATTCCTTCAATCATTTTCCATTCTGACTCAGCACTTTCAATATTATCATTAACAAATATTCCTCCACTAACTCCACCTGCAAAAACTCTTTTATTAGAGTTGTCATTGGGATCGAACATTATTCCGTTAGTTCTTCCAGCAATATTTGTAGGACCTCTAGCAACCCATGCCATATCGGGATTTTCACCAGGAACACCAGATATTTTAGATGAATATAATTTCTCTAATTCCTCTTGAATTAAAAAGATGTTTTCAGTTTTTGGTCTTCCTAAAATAGGATCCATTGTCAATTCCCAAATTCGATCATTGTATGCGTTGGGAGGAAGCTGTAAATTTTTCCTTTCTTTTTTTGTAAGTTTTTTCCCCCTCTTAAACGGACTTTTTTCAAGATTTTCTTTATGTTGTTTTCTTACTAAATCATAATCAATTTCGTCATTATTATTTTGATATATAAATAGACCTAGAATAGGTATTACTAAAAATAAAATGAAATTTTTATGTTTTAACATGAATGTATTTTTTTTAAAATTTAAATATAACTCATTATTATAAATTTATATATCAGATGTTTTCTCATTCTCTAATTACTTTAATTGATTTTTTTATTGTTTCTGAGTCTACTTTCAGAATGTACATTCCAGCTTTTACATCAGAGAAAGGCACGTTTAGTGATCTGGAGTAAGGGACTTTATCGTTTCTGGTCCATATAACTCTTCCAGTAATA
>CALKEO010000025.1 GCA_938088195.1 uncultured Flavobacteriaceae bacterium
GGGGATAAAAACCGGTAATAAAATAATTAGTGTAACCAAGCTAACTACAATATCTAATAAACGTTTAAAGAATTTATACATAATTTACATTTTTTGATCCAAATTTTTACCGGTTTCAATATGCTCGAAATCTGAAACATATTTTTTTATTACCCCTACAATATCTGACTTTTGAGAATTTGCGTCACTAAATACTGACTCAAAATTAGTTTCTACATCTTCAAAAGATATTTTAACATCTAGTGTATTTATGAATCCTAAAGAATCATATTTGTTAATTTCATAATCTTCCTTTTCAGTGAAGAACTCTTCATATGTTTTTTCGCCTGAAGTATCTGTATTGAAAAAATAAATTGGATATTTGTCTGGGTTGTTATCAAAATCAAATTCTTTTGCTTCTTTTTCAGATTTAACTAATTCAGGTTCAAAACCATTTTCTCTTAAAAAATCTACAGCAATTTCTTTAAAATAAATTTGATCTTTATGAAAATCTAATTTAGGGAAGAAGATATTTCCTGATTCTCCTAAAAAGGTAGCCAACAAACATATTTGACCAGACTGTTCTGGGGTTACAAAAAAGCGTTTGATATCTGAAGGACAGGAAAGTGGTTGTTTTTTATTCAATCTATAAATAAACCCATCTAACAAACTTCCATTAGAAAAAGCAACATTAGCAAATCGAGCTGTTGTTACTCTAAAATTATTTTTCTTTGATAAAATTAGTTTTTCCATTAAACTTTTTGAAGCTCCCATGATATTTACTGGATTAGCAGCTTTATCGGTAGAAACGCTAAAAAAGTATTTTGGTGGGTTAAGTTCGCATAAATTCAAAAGCTTGATAGCTCCATATACATTATTTTTAATTAAAGCTTCCACAGAAATTTTATCTTTCTCAGATCTGACATGTTTATGAGCTGAAAAATTAGCGACAACTTGCCAAGAGTCAGAATTGAAAATCTTATCGAAAGTATCACTTAATAAATTTACTGGATAGGTAATATATTCAGGTTTATAATCTAATAAATTAGAGCTTCTCAAGTCTCGAGTTAATTCGGTTAACCCATTTTCATTAATATCTACTACTGTTATTTTAGCAGGCTTGTATTTTAATACTTGTTTTATATAACTTGAGCCTATTGTACCAGCACCACCAATAACTAAGATGTTTTGATTACAAATTTTATTTGATAAAATATTTTTGTTTTGAGCAATGTCTTTATCAAAACTTATCTTTTTATAAAATGACTTTTCAAATTGTTTCATTATGTTGTTTTAGTTAATATCATTAGTTAATAAGTAAGTTCACTGATTAACTAAAATTTTTATTTATAAATGACTTAAAATGAAGTAATAGTTTTTTTTATTCCTTCAATTGAAGATAAAGGCAGTTTCTTATTAATTGCATTTTTGATTTTTAAATTTGATACCTCATAATTTTCAGTCAGTTTTATAAGTCTTTCTGAGTTTATTGGAATTGGTAAGAAGTCTCCAATTCTTGCTAAAAAGCTAATAAATAATTTTGGAAGCTTTAAAATTCTATTTGGTGTGCCTAATACTTCAGACATTAATTTTACCAAATCAATAGTTGATATCGAGTCATCATCGGCAACATTGTAAATTCCAGAAGCTATATTATCATTATCCATTAATTCATTAATAATAAAACATAAATTCTCAACAGATACAAAAGATCTACTATTAATATATTTCCCAAACGGATAAGGAATACCCTTAGAAACAAAACTATATAGTAAATTAAGGTTACCTTTATTATTAGGACCGTGAATCATACATGGTCTTAATATGTAAACTCTTTTCTCTTTTTGGCTTTTTTTTGACAATATATATTCTTCTGCAGCAAATTTAGATTTACCATAAGCAGTAATTGGTTTCGGTATGAAGTCCTCTGTTAAAATACCTTCAAAAGAATCAGCAGCGGCCTTTACAGAGCTCATATATATAAAAACTTTACATGTACTCTCTATAAACTCGTCAAATAGTTTTTTTGTAAGCTCTGTGTTTACTTTGTAATATATTAAATCTTCCGAGGTTTTTTTTAAATCATGTGCTTTACCGGCTAAGTGAATAAAATAGTTGGTATTATTTAATAGTGTTTTATTTATCTGACTATAATATACTTCACCAAGACTAGGGTTCCTAGAGGCTCCAAGTATTTTTTTCTTTTTTTTTAAAAGATAAGAACGAAGGTTAGAACCTACAAATCCTGTTATTCCAGTAATTATAATCATCTAATAATATATTTTTTTGCTGAATCCCAATCAAAATCTTTAGATGCATTTAGTATGGTCGTAGTTTTAAAGTCAGAGATAAACTTATCAAACTTAGCACCTGAATGTTTAATGCCATAGTATGATTTAAACTTCCGCATAAGAGGTAAATGTTGCAACATAGGTTGGCCTTTATCAAAATCTCTTGGATGAAAATAGGTCATAACATAATCTGAAACAATAGTCCATTTTTTTATCATATTATAAGGAAATAGACGGAAAAATCCACCTCCTGAAAAGACAATTGATTTATTAAGAATTTTATGAATACTCATTGGAAACTCTTTTATTAATGTACCATTTTTTTCAATAATCGAAGGTACTGAATTTCCGAAATCTGGAAACCCACCATAATCGTGTTTTGAGGGGAATATAGATGCATCATGGGTTATTCCTAATTCATTTAATATCTCAAAAGCCCAAGGAGTTTGTTTAGTAATTGAAAAAGCAGGAGCTCTATACATTATTACTTTTTCTCCTATAATTTGTTCTATTTCATTTAAAGCATTACTTGTATCTTCTCTAAATTGTTGTGGAGTCATTCTATGCACCAATTCATGCTTCATAGAATGACATCCAATTTCATGACCTTCAGCATAAATTTTCTTAACTATTTCTGGATGTTTTACTGCTATCCAACCTAAAATAAAAAAAGTTGCTTTTCTATTGTGCTTCGACAAAGTATTTAAAATAAAATCAGTGTTTTTATGAATTCTGACTTCATAATTAGACCAGTCATTATCTTTCGAAATAAAATCACAATGGAACCATTCTTCTATGTCAAATGTTAAAATATTCATTTATTTGATTTTCCAAAATATGCGTTAAACTCTTTAATATTATCACAAACATGCAACATATCGCCATTTATAATTATAATCTTTTCTGATCTACTTGCTAATGAAAAATCACTATAACTATCAGTATATAACAAATCAATTTTATTAACGCCCTTGTCTATTAAAATTTCAGCTTTTATCGATTCAAAACAATTAAAACTTAGGCCGATAATTTTGTCTTTTTTAAATAGAAATTCTGACCCTAAAACATTAACATTATTAGGGAATAATGGCCTTAGATAATTTGTGAAAGATGCGCTGACAACATAGAGTGTGTCTCTTGATAAAAAATCAAACTCTTTGTATAAATTGTTCATCTTTATTTTTTTCGAATAATCCAAAGCCGCAGATTGCAATTGAGTTTGATTCATACCTTTTAAAAAAAGTATAATCCCAATGTTTTTCAAGTAGGTGTTAGACAGTATTTTAAACTTTGTCAATAACATTGTAAAGAGATAGATGACTATTTTAAAAGGATGAGCGATATTCTTTTTACCTGCCGAAGAGAAAAAACCAAATAAAGTATCCGAATAACTTAAAGTTTTATCAAAATCGAAAACAATTATTTTAGACTTCATTTTTTAAATATTGTTTTTATTTTATTTAAGTCAAAATACGAAAAAACCAGAAACTTTAATGACCTCCATTGAGAGCTATAAGAGAAGTTAATATAACAAGTGTTAACTTGTTTTTTAAAAAACTTAAACGGATTAGAGAAGTGCTTAATCCAGAGAATTATATCATAAGGAAAAACCCATCGAATATATTTCTCCGTATCAATCTGTTGTTCTTTGATGTTCTCACCCAATGAAGCTTTTACATAGCTGCTTAAGAAATTTGCATTACAAAACTCTGATAGCATTATTGACCCCCATAACCTAGGGTTGATTTCAATTAGTTTGTAAAGACCATCTCTCTCATCAAAGAGAAATTCTATCATTACAAAACCAGACCAATTCAATTCCTTCACTACCTGAGCTCCGAGTGTTTTAATTTCCTGATTGTATTCAGATTTAGAATAGACAGTTACACCTCCAATTTCTGGGTATGTTCTTATGCGTTTATGGCTATAGAAAGAGACAACTTCCCCCTGTTTACATAAATAGAATCCAGCTTGAATTCCTTTAGGATTTGGTAACCTTTCTTGAACAAAATCTATTTTAAAATCAATTGCACAATTACTTAATTCTTCTTCGTTTTCAATGTAAACAATCCCTTTGGAACCTGAGCCAAGGCTTGGTTTTTTTATAATTGGAAACTTAAAATGTTTCTTTTTTAAAACGAATTCTGAAATATATTTTGGGCAAGAAATAGATTTTTTTTCACAAAATAAATTTAGTTGTTCCTTGTGTCTAGCTAGTTGAAAGTTTGAAAGACTTGGCAATAAGTAGTTGAAATTTAGCTCACCATTTACTTCAATAAAATTCAAGAAATTAAGAGTAGTATTTTCTTCTATTGGAAGATATATAATTTTTTCATCCTTGTACTTTTTCGATATATGGATTAGGTCGTCATCAAAATTCTCAGTGCTTAAAATTTCAAAATGAGTTATTTTGTAAAAATTTTTAAGCTTAAATCTATTGAACTTAGCGTTAGAAGGAAGTGTGTATATAAAATGCTCATTAGGGTAATGGGCACCAAGAATATTTATTACATCAAATGTTTTTCTGAAAAAAATATCAGTTAATAAGATTTTCATAGCGTTACTGTATCCATTTGCTCAGGTCTCTACCTAATAAAGTTTCTAATTTAGCGATATCGTCTTCAAAGTAATTTTTCAATAGCTCTTGTTCAGGCTTACTAATAGACTTTTTTTCCAAAGAATGACTGGCTACTTTTTCAAGGATACTTCTTGGCATAACCGATTTTAAAAACTCTCTAATATTTGTAGCTAACTTATTATTCCTGTTTAATAGAAATTTTGCGATTACATTTTTAGGAATGCCAGAAGGGTTGTGTTCTATTGAGGTATCTGTTTTGAAATCGGGGTTTACTTTGAGAAAAGAATA
>CALKEO010000026.1 GCA_938088195.1 uncultured Flavobacteriaceae bacterium
AACAAGTTGCCACACTTTATGTTGAGCCAAAACCTATTGCCAACGCAGTTACTATTGCTAAACAATGTGATGGCGATAGTGTGTTGGATTTAGACCCTCAAGATGGTAAGTTTCCTTTTGACACCTCAACTATTCAATCAACTTTAGTTGGTAGTCAAACAAATGTAACAACCTATTATTACCTGCCTGATGGTACCCTTATTGGGAATGAACTACCTAATCCATTTTTATCTACTTCACAAACTATTGATATTAAAATAGAACTAGCTTCTTCTCTTGGTGGTGTGAGTAATCCTGATGGGCTTTGTTTTGATACCACTACCCTAGAGTTTGTTGTAAACGATTCGCCACAAGCTTATCCTGTAACCATTGCCCCTCAATGTGATGACGGAACAGATGATTCAGATGGGTTCTCTGAGTTTGATACGAGCAATGTATTAAACACCCTTTTAACCAATCCTTCTACCGGTATCACTCAAAGTAAATACACTGTGAGCTTTAGCTATAAAGACGATAAAGGAGTTAGTCAAACAGCAGCTACGCTGCCCAACCCCTTTAATACAACAACACAAACTGTAACAGCAACAGTTACTAATCCGCTTAATACAACTTGTGTTATCACTAAGAACATTGAGTTTGTAGTTAATCCATTACCACTGTTTGAAAGAGCAGACAATACCTCTATCGTTTGTTTAAACCTGGATCCCATACCAATAGGTGTAAAAGCTTCTGATAGTAGAAGCTATACTTACACGTGGACACGTAATGGCACTGCTTTTCCTACTAATGTTTCGGGTGTGGATTCCACCATACTAATTGGACTTGGAGGCGAATATGAAGTAACAGCTAAAACAACCGATGGAACCAATTGTACTAAAAGTTTAAAGTTCACTATCAACGAGTCTAAAATAGCCACTGTACTTAGAAAAGATATTGTAGTAGAAGATCTAACAGAAGACAACAATAACACCATTACTATTTTAACAGAAACATTAGGTATAGGAGATTATGAATATGCTATTGATGATAGCACTGGTCCTTACCAAGACGAACCGCTATTTGAGAAGGTAAGACCTGGAATACACACAATCTATGTAAGAGATAAAAACGATTGTGGTATAGCAAAAATAGAGGTGTCAGTGATTGGGTTTAAAAAGTTCTTTACACCAAACGGTGATGGGTACCATGACAAGTGGAAAATACTAGGAATAAGAGCTGACTTTCAAGCGAAAACAAAAGTTTACATTTTTGACAGGTACGGAAAACTAATAAAAGAGCTCGATCCGCTAACCGACGGATGGGATGGGAACTTTAACGGACGACCAATGCCAGCATCAGATTACTGGTTTAGAATCAACCTAGAAGACGGTAGAGAATTTAAATCACACTTTAGCCTGATTAGAGCGTGGTAGATGAGTTGAAATTTTCTATCCATAAGTTAATTTTTTCTTCAAGTAATTGTAATGGAATACATCCAGACTCCAAAACTTTTTCATGAAATATTTTAATATCAAATTTTTCTTTTAGTTTACTTTCAGCATTATTTCTTAATTCTCTAATTTTTAGTTGTCCTATTTTATATGAAAGTGCCTGACCAGGATTAGCCATATAACGTTCAATTTCAGAAATGATTCCTGCTTCTGATTCTGCTTCATTTTCTAAAGAATATTGAATTGCTTTTTCTCTTGACCAACCCTTAGTATGTATTCCAGTATCTACAACTAATCTAATAGCTCGGTGCATTTCAGCACTTAACATACCAAAATACTGAAAGGGATCCTCATACAAGCCCAACTCTGATCCCAATGATTCTGAATACAACGCCCAGCCTTCACCATAAGAACTATACCATAAACTTTTTCTAAACGATGGCAGTGATAAGTTCTCCTGTTGAAGAGATATTTGAAAATGATGTCCAGGAATTGCTTCATGTAAAAATAGGTCTTCGTCAGAGAAAAAATTATATTTAGTGACATCAGGAATGGGTACATAAAATATTCCCGGCCTTGTTCCATCTAAAGATCCAGGGTTGTACTCAGCACTTGCTGAGGCTTCCCTAAAAGCTTCTGTCCTTCTAACCTCAAATGGTGTTTTTGGTTGAACACCAAATAATGAATCAACCTTTGGCTTTACCTTTTCATAAATTTTATTAAAATTCTGGATAACCTGATCAGGGTTTTCAAAAGGTGTAAGAATATCTAATTCTCTTACATGATTAAAAAAAGATTTTAAATTACCTTCAAATCCAACTTTATTTTTTATAATCTTCATTTCTTTAGAAATTCTAGCTACTTCGTTCAAACCAAGATTATGTATTTCATCAGCAGTCATGTCTGTTGTTGTATACAATCTAATCGAATAATCATAATAATCTAAACCGTTATCAATAGCATCAATTCCGCTGCTATCTCTTCCCTCCAATAAATACTCGTTAGACATGAAATCATATAGTTTTTGGTAGGCAGGTATTATTTTATTTAAAACCACTATTTTATACTTTTCTTTTACAATAGATTTTTGATCTTCGGAGAAATCTGAAGGAAATTGCCTTGCAGGACTATAAAATAAATTTTCTTTCAAATCAGAATTAAGTATCGTTTTTAACTGTGGAATAACTTTTTTAATTAATGATTTTGGAAGTACATATCCACTTTTAATTCCTTCTTTCATTCTATTCTCAGCAGAATTAAGCCAAATGATATAATCATCTAATCTCAACAACCAGTCATTGTAATCTTTTACTGTTTTAAAAGGCTGAGCACTTAAACCTGCTGCATATTGACCAATATTAAGTTGTAGTGTCCACATCTGATTAATGGGCATGAAATGTTCATTAAAAGATAATCTTTCAAGGTTTCTATCACATTGCCACAACAAAACTTTCTTACTTAGTAAATCTTCATCGTTTAATTTATTGTCATTAAAATCGTTTAAAAGTTTTTTATAATTTGAATAAAAAACTTTTTCATTATTTCTAAATTCATCTGACAAATTATTTGGAAGAAAATCATTGTATCTTGTATCCCCCTGACTTGTAGCCATCATTGGGTAAAGCTTCAAGCTTTCTTGATAATAATTTTCAAATACAATATTTAATTTATCACTTATATTCTGGTTTGATTCACAACTCAAAAAAAATATTAAAATAACTTTAAGAAGAATTGGTAATTTTTTCATAATAATTTAATTATTTTGAGGAATATACCACATATTTTCAGATTTACTAATTCCTCCATTTAGTTCAGACTGAACAATTTTATCAACTATAAAAACTCCTTGAAGAGCCATGTTTTCAAAGGTATCTATTCCGTTATTTGGAAAATTTCGTCTTGTTCTATGTATATTGTATTTATTTGAAAAGTTTCTTTTGAAAATTTTTTCTAAACTTTCCTTTCCAATCATAAAACCAAGTAATCCTCCCCATGTTGCAGCAGGATTATCAGAGTCCCAACCAGAAAGAGTAGCTATCTTAACTGTTTCTTTAAAATTTCCCTCACCATAAAAAAGACTAATCAAACTTGATGCAAAATTAATTCCTGCAGCAAAACAACCATTACAATGTAAATTTTTTGACGTCATATTATAACCATCTTTTTGTTGTACTTGATAGCGATAATAGACAGAATCTCTTGCCTGTTCCCATGTAATATTTGATTCGTATTTGCTTTTAACATAATCATACATTTTCGAGGAATAAGAGTTTTTAGGTAAAACTTTTCTAGACTCATCTGATAGCCAAAAAATTTGATTTTTTAAGCTCATATTTTTATCAACTTTAGATGCTAGAGAGTGCATGACTACATAAAATTCTGAAATCCAGGCAGCATTATTTCTGGCAGTTGTTCTAATAGGCAAATACGACATTTTTAAAGCTATATCTTTTCTGGCTGGAGAATATAATCCAAAAATTTCAGTAGTTAGCTGAGCATCAATCATTTCAAAATGCTCATTTAAATTCATATCACTTGTTTTTGGTGGAAGTATTCCTCTTTCCATTAGTTCATAAGCTCTTTGATTAGACACCCATAAATAATTTTCTTCCTTTGAACTTATATGTTTTAACCAGCCTTCTCTAATTTCGCTTGCTGTTAAAATATTGGAATTGTTTAAAGTTAAGTGCTGATACATATACTCAATGTCAGTGTCATCATCAGACCCCCAAACCTCATTTGTATTTTTAAAAACAAAATCAATTGTTTTAGATGAGTCAATTTTAAATGGTTTTTTAGACCAAATATTTGGCTGATCGATTCCTTCCCAATCATCTCTAGTATAAAAGTTTCCAGTTTTTATGTCTCCAATATTACCGATTTTATCCATTTCAGTGACAAGGCCAGTCCAATTAGCAATACACTGACCAAGCCAAAAACCATAAAACTTATTGTAATAGTCCGACCTTGATATTTTCAGATCAGTCTTTTTTGGGACATATTTTTTAAAGTAAAAACCTTTTGAAAAAACTACTTCAGAATTATTTTTATCTGACAATTCACAAGAGAAAAAAATAAATAAATAAAACAATAAGAATATTTTATTCATAATTTTAATTACTATCCTTTTATTTTATCTGTTGTTTTTTCAGGTAATACTCTAAAACCCATGTTATGTAAAGTGAATCCAAAGATATCAGCGTACTGATCAATTGTTTTAGTCACTGGAGTACCAGCGCCATGACCTGCATTAGTTTCTACTCTTATTAATATTGGATTTAATCCTGAATCTTTTTCTTGTAGTTCCGCTGCAAACTTAAAAGAATGCGCAGGCACTACTCTATCATCGTGATCGCCGGTTGTAATGAGTGTTGCAGGATATGAAATATTATTACTGATGTTATGTACTGGAGAGTAAGCTTTTAAATAATCAAACATTTCTTTAGAGTCTTCAGACGTTCCATAATCATATGCCCAACCCGCACCTGCAGTGAACTTATGATAACGTAACATATCTAAAACTCCAACTGCTGGCAAAGCTACTTTTATTAAATCTGGTCGCTGAGTCATGGTCGCACCGACTAATAAGCCTCCATTTGAACCCCCTCTTATTGCTAAATATTCGGATGAAGTATAATTATTATCAATTAAATACTCAGCTGCAGCTATGAAATCATCAAAAACATTTTGTTTTTTTAATTGAACACCAGCATTGTGCCATTTTCTTCCATACTCTCCTCCTCCTCTTATGTTTGGAACAGCATAAACCCCCCCTTGTTCCATCCATACTGCATTAGCAACGCTAAAACCTGGTGTTCTACTTATATTGAAACCACCATATCCATACAAAATTGTTGGATTTTTACTATTTAGTTCTGTACCTTTTTTATAAGTTATAATCATGGGAACTTTTGTTCCATCTTTTGAATTGTAAAAAATTTGTTTTGACTCGTAATTGGAAGAATCAAAATCAATCAATGGTTTCCAATATTCATCATATTTTCCTGAACTTAAATCTAACTTATAACTTGTGTTTGGGGTGTAATAGTTTGAAAAATTAAAATATAAACTATTTTGATCCTTTTTACCATTAAATCCACTTGCCCTTCCAATACCTGGCAGCTTAATTTCTCTAACTAATTTTCCAGAGTAATCATATTGGTATACTTTAGATATGGCATCGATCATATAAGATGCAAATAAATAATCGCCACATTTAGAGGCACTTAATACAAATTTACTTTCTGGAATAAAGTCTTTCCAGTTTTCTTGTGATGGATTTTTAATATCAACAGTGACAATTTTTTTATTAGGAGCATAATAATCGGTAACTAGAAATAATTTGGATCCAATATTATCCATCAAATAAGTATTTGAATCATAGTTTCCAACAATTGTTTTTAGTTTTGAATTTGTTGTTAAATCTTTTATTAGAAGTTTATTTCCAGTTGTTTTTTTTGCAGCATCAATTACTAAAAATCTATTATCACTTGTAACATATCCCCTAACGTATCTATTCTTTTCATTTTCATTACCACCATAAATCAGCTTGTCCTCAGACTGATAGGTTCCCAGTTCATGATAATATAATTTATGCTGATCTGTTTTTTCAGAAAGTTCGCTTCCATCAGGCTTATCATATGATGAATAATAAAAACCATTATTAGCTTTCCAGCTAACGCCTGAAAATTTAACATCCACCAGGGTATCCTCAATTATTTGATTACTTTCAACATTTTTGACAATAATTTTACGCCAATCACTTCCACCCTCTGAAATACTATAGGCAACAAGACTTCCATCTTTCGAAAAGGAAACCCCTGCTAGAGAAGTTGTACCATCCTTAGAAAATAAATTTGGATCTAAAAAAACTTCTTCCTCCCCTTTTAATTTTGATCTATATAAAACAGATTGATTTTGTAATCCTGTGTTTTTATAAAAATATGTGTACTTACCTTCTTTAAAAGGAGACGATATTTTTTCATAATCCCATAAATCAGTCAATCTATTTTTAAGTTGTTCTCTCAAAGAAATCTCATTTAAATAAGCAAAAGTTGTTTCATTTTGTTTTGTTACCCAATTTTCAGTTTCATTCGACATATCATCCTCAAGCCAGCGATAATTATCTATGACCTCAGTACCAAAATAAGAATCAGCAACAGGAATTTTTTTCGTGTTATGATAATCAATTGATTTATTAGATTCACAAGAAATCAAAAAGGATAAGAAAAATATAAATAATGTTAAACTCTTTGAGATAAAATGTTTCATGATTAAATTTTAATTAACTGAAAATAATGTATTTAAGTCAATAATAAAATATTTAGTTAGATTATGTTTTATGATTTTTGAAATTAAATTTATATTTAAGAATGTTTATTTTCAATTAAATTCCCCCTCAATGATTACAAAATTTAATCTAAAAATTAGTTTATTATTTTTAATATTAGTTCATTCAAATAAAATATGTTCACAAAAAATATTATTTGATTTTTCATTATCTAAGACTATTGAAGAAACTTCAGGGCTAGAAATAGTTGATGACATGTTTGTCACTCATAACGATTCTGGAGGAGAGGCTAGTTTGTATTACTTATCTAAAAAAGGGGAAATTAAATACAAAAGAAAGATTAGTTCTGCAAAAAATAAAGATTGGGAAGATATTACTAGAGATGATAAATATATTTACATAGCTGACATGGGTAATAACTTCAACAACAGAAAAAATCTCAAAATTTATAAAATTCCAATAGATAAAAATAATAAAGAAAAAAATCAAACTATTTATTTTAATTATCCGGAGCAAGATTCTTTTAAAATTAATAGAAACACTATATATGATGCGGAGGGGTTGATTTCTATTGGAAAAAATCTAGTTGTATTCACAAAAAACAGAGAAAAAAAAATTACAGAATTATATTTAATTCCAAAAAAACCAGGATCATATAATGCAAAAAAAATAGGAAAATTGGATGTAAATTCAATAGTAACTGGAGCTGATTATAATGAGAATTATAAAATGTTGGCACTAACATCTACCAAAAAATTTAATAAATATTATTTGATTACAATTAATGATTTTAGTTTGAAAAAAATCGATGAAAGTAGTATGAATACTTATGAAATTCCCATTGGGAAAACCCAAGTTGAAGCAATTAAAATAATTGATAATAATAATTTTTGGATTACTTCTGAGGATGAAAAAAGTTCAAAATCAGCAAGGCTATTAAAATTAAAATTATAAAATAAGACTATTAAATTCTTTACAGTTTGAAGATATCACTTGCCATTTTTTGGAATTAATTAAATGTTTTGAAGCCAGCCAACTCCCTCCAACAGCTAATACCAAATCTGAGTTTAAATAGTTTTTTACATTAGAAATGTTTATTCCTCCCAGTGGAATATAATTCAAATTTAAATGTTTATATGGGTTATTAATTGATTGTAAGTATTGAACACCTCCACAATGCTCTGCAGGGAAAAATTTCAAAACATCACATCCGTAATCTAATGAAATTTCGATATCTGTGGGACTACAAATTCCAGGTGAAAACAATAAATTATTTTTTTTAGCCAAATCTAAAATTTTAGGATTACAACCAGGAGCAACTGCAAAGCTAACTCCTGAATTTATAGCAAACTTAACTTGATCCTCATTTATAACCGTTCCTAAACCTACAATCAACTGAGGAAATTTTTTTATTATTAGTTCAGTAGCCTTTTGAGCAACCTCAGTCCTCAATGCAAGCTCAATAACATTTATACCTGAACTTAATAAAGTTTCACATAAAGGGGTTATGTATTCTAAAGAATCGATTTCTAAAACTGCAATAATCTTATGTTTTTTTATTTTTTTAAAAACCTCATGCATTTTATTATCTTTTAATATGACCAGTATAATTAATTGATGAAAAATCTATAATTTCTTTTTCTTCAAAATAATTCACATCTCCTTTGATGGTTTGTGTTAATGCAAAACAAGCATTAGCAAAGTTAATCATTTGGTCAGGCCTGTAATTTTTAATGAGGCCATGTAAAAGTCCTGATACAAAGGCATCACCACCGCCAAGTCTATCGATAATTTCCAAATCATAAAATCTCCCAGAATGAAACTTATCTTTAATTTTAATAATCCCTCCTAATTGATTATGAGTTGCATTAATTTGATTTCTTATTGTCATCCCAACCAAATCAAAGGAATATTTATTTGAAATAAAGTCACATGCGCTCATAGAAATGGATTCTAATTCTTTAAACTCGCTAGTGCTATTATATTTAAAACCAAAAATATCAGAGATAGAACCAATATTTCCAATTAAAATATCAACATCATTAATGATTTTAGTAATAAACGTGAGTGATTCTTTTCCTGTCCATAAATTGCGTCTATAATTTAAATCAAATACAATCTTTACATTGTTTAATTTGGCAATTTTAATAGAATTAAGAATGTTTTTTTGACATTCCTTTGAAAGTGCGGGAGTTATTCCAGTTAAAACATAAAAGTTAGAATCTTTAAAAACTTTTAACCAAATTGATTCGGCTATATTTTCAGATGAAAAACAACTATCTAATCTATCATAAATTACATTTCCTCCTCTTAAAGAAGCTCCATGCTCTATATAATAAGAACCTATTCTACCATCTTTAAATGTTATATAATCTGTATTTACTCCAAAACTGTTCAAAAAACGAAAAGCTGATTTTCCCAAAGAATTATTAGGAAGGGAAGAAATTATGGTTGTATTATGACCTAAATTAGAAAGACTAGAAACTATATTACCCTCTGCACCTGCAAATGACATATTCAGAGCTGAGGATTGGTTAATTAAATCCCCATGATTAAAGGGGGTTAATCTTAAAAGTATTTCACCATATGTTACTATATTTTTTTTTATCAAAATTGTATTTTAAACTGTACTTCCAAAACCTAAAACTGTGGCGGAGAATATAAGTATTACTAATCCCACCAATAATAAATTAAAAGGTTTTTTTGCATTTCTCCATTCACCAGCTCTGTATGCCCAATAATTACTAATTATTAACGATAAACCAAGTAATATGGGCCAGCCAATAATAGGACCAATATCTCCTAACAAAGCAGCACCTTGACCATAAACTCCTAGTGCGGCAAACCAGCATAAACCCGCTATTACAGACCATCTATATGCTTTAAATGAATTTACTTCCCTGAAACTTCTCCAAGTATTGTTTTTAAATAATAAATAAACACAGTACAAAGCATTCATTAAAAAAGCCCCCCATAAAACCACAACCCAAGCAACTAAGCTAGAATTTCTTGTGATAACTCCAAAGTTTTCTGCTGTTTTTGCAATCGGAGCGGCGTTGGAAAACCCAACATTTAAAAGAGCTGAAAGTACACCACAAACTATAGCAATTAAAATTCCCTTGGTAATATTTGATTTATTTTTAGACTCAGTGGAGTTCTGTAATTTATCCCTATCTATTCCGGCTTTTGCAGTAAAGGCTACCCCAATTAAAGAAATTAAAAGACCAACTAAAACATAAGTAAAAACAGGGTCATTTGTTGAATTAGAGCCTTGAAAAAATGGAATTAAACTTCCGACAGATCCAGCTAGGCCCATAACTATACCCATTGTAAGTGATAAACCAATGTAAGGAACGCTTACCCCAAACATAATTCCACCAATTCCCCATAAAAATCCATATAACATAGCCATCTGAATGGATTCAATTGGAGAAGATAAAATTATTTCAAATAAATTAGGAACAACTATAATTGCCCATAATAATGGGAATAATATCATTGCAATGGTAACATGAATAAACCACCATGCTTCCCATGAAAGAGGAGACATATATTTCATTCCTAGACCAAAAGATCCTTGAAAAAAACTTGCGAAAACAAGTAAAACAAAAGGTAAAAGTAATTCCATAATTATTTGATTTTAATTTAATACTATAAAGCTATACTTACTCTTTTTTTTGATAAATAATCTTCAAGAGCATAATGTGAGCAATCGTGACCAACTCCGCTATCCTTTACCCCCCCATGTGGTAAATAAATAGCATACTTTATACCATTGACCTGAACCTCACCAAAATCTAAATTTTTAGAAAAATATTCTATTCTTTCCTTACTATTTGTAAAGAGATAAGAAGCAAGTCCATAATTAGTGTCATTTGCTAAATTTAAAACTTCTTTGTCTTTATCAAATGACATAATACATGCAACAGGTCCAAAAATTTCTTCATTATAAATTTTCATTTTACTATTTACATTACTTAAAACAGTAGGCTCTAACCAACAGCCTTTTGTAAATTTTTTAGGAATATTTCCTCCAGTCTCAATATTTGCTCCATTATTTACAGCATCTTTAATTAAATTCATAATTCGTACTCTAGATTCAAAATTAATTAGAGGACCCATATCAACTTTTGCTTTTTTACCAAAACCTAATTTAATTTTCTTTACCCTTTCAACATATGCTTTCAAGAACGAATCAAAAATATTTTTGTGAATAAAAAATCGATTAGCAGCTACACATATTTGACCTGAATTTCCATATTTTATTCCAATTGCTAAATCTAATGCTGCTTCAAAATCAGCATCATCAAAAACTATAAATGGAGCATTTCCTCCTAATTCCATACTTAATCTTTTAATGGAAGAAGAACTATCTGCTATAACCCTTTTACCTGTGTTGGTAGAACCAATCATTGTAACTAATCTGGGAATAGTACTTTTTGACAATGTTGAAGCAACTTCATCAGGGTCTCCGCATAAAATATTCACAACACCAGGGGGGAAATTAATTTCGTAAAGAATTTTTCCTAATAAATAGGCAGAAACTGGAGAACATTCAGAGGGTTTTATTATTATACTACATCCAGAGGCTAAAGAAGGACCTATTTTAAAAGCTATATTTAATAATGGAAAGTTCCAAGCTAAATATGCGACAGCTACCCCAACTGGAGAATAAACCATTGAATGTGTGTGTGTATTTTCTAAATCAACAATATTAATTTTTTCAAAATGAGTCTTCATAGCTTTTGGATAAAAATTCAAACTATTAACCAAAGCTTCAATATCTTCGTAGGTTGAATCATATGTCTTTCCCATCTCAAACATTACAGCTGTTCTTAAAATTTCTTCATTTTTCAAAACAGCGTCCCTTAATTTTATAATCCATTTTGTCCTTTGCTCTAATGTCATTGAAGACCATCTTTTAAAGCCTGCTTGAGCAGCATCTAAAGCCAATTTAGAATCTTCCGAACTAGCCCAAGCTATATTTGCGATTGTAGATTCATTTGCAGGACATGTAATTTCTTTTGTAAGCTTGTTTTGTGAATTTAAAAGCTTTCCTCCTATGTACATTTTCAGATTTCCAAAGTCCATAAATTAAGTTTTAAATTGATTTAACTTTTCTTCATTAATATCCACCCCAAGCCCAGGACTGGTGGGAATTTCTATATAACCATCCTTAATAATAAGTTTTGGAATAATTAGTTCTTCTCTTATTCTATTTTCCGTCTGGTCATACTCAATGTATAAGTCCTTTTCAACTAAACGATTTGGATTAGGCTCTATATTAGCAATAAAATTAAGCGCTACATAAATACCCAATCCAGACCCCCATGTATGTGGAACTATGTCGACACCATATACAGATGCTAAAGATGAAATCTTTTTTGCTTCTGTAAGACCACCACATGAGCAAATATCTGGTTGAATAATATCTACCGATTTATTTTCTAATAATTGATGAAAACCATATCTTAAATACTCACTCTCGCCAGCAGAAACAGGTATTGAAGTTTTTTCTCTTAATTCTTTATATTGTTTATAGTGCTCTGGTGATATAGGTTCTTCAAACCATGAAATTTCATATTTTTCCATTTTCTTTGACAATTCAATTGATTCTATCAAAGAATAGGCATGATTGGCATCAACCATGAGTTTTATATCATTTCCAATAACTTTTCTTACATATTTGATATTTTTTAAATCGGCTTCGATTCCTAAACCTATTTTCATCTTTATTGCCTTAAAACCCTTTTTTAAATAATTAATTAGTTCCGTTTCAAAGTTTTTTGATGGGTTTTCAATTGAAGAAAAATACAATCCAGTAGCATAAGGCTTAATTTTATTTCTATAAGTTCCACCTAATAATTTACTAACCGGCAAATTCAGTAATTTACCTTTTAAGTCCCATACAGCTACATCAATTGCGCTTATAGAAGCCGTCAGAACACCTTTTCTAGCGTAGTCTAATGTTCTGGAATACATCTTAGACCAAATTACCTCATTATCAATAATTTTCATTCCAATTAAAATTGGTTTTAAAAATTCTATTCCTTCTTTTACAATATTAGCTGGACCATAACCTTCTCCCCATCCATAGTTACCATCATCAGTTGTAATCTTAACCAAACAACATAATCTTTCGCTGTATTCCCACTGAGAAAAGAAAAAACTTTTAGAAAGCTTATCTCTAACAATAAAAGTTTCTATTTTTTTTATATTCATATTTAGTTTAGTTCAATAGCACCTAGGTCAGGAATATCTGTAATTTTATTTCCTAAAATATCAAATTCGACTTTGAATCCTCCATCAAGTCCAATACTGTCATTTGGAATTTTATTGATTGTAATCCCTTTATCTTTAATTAATTTTTTATTTTGTGGAACATAATCAGAAATTTGTTCACCTCCAGCGTTTAAAAAAGAAGCATTTCCATACAAACTATTTGAAGGTTGAATTAAAACATCCTTGGGCCAATATGAATCTTTCAAAAATAAATTATTTTCAAAAAAAACATTTTTAATTTTAGCACCACCTCCTTTGTCAGGTCTATACTGATCACCAAGCACAAATTCACTGTCGCCCTCAATATGAAAAATATTGTTTGCTACTAATACACCACTAGATGCCTTATCAACCGCAATTTTTGATAAAATGGTTTTGTTAGTATAAATTGTATTATTATAAATATAACTATTGAAAGGGCCATTTCTTTCACTTCCTTTTCCAATAAATCCGCTCAGCCAAAATGTTTTTCCTTCTTGAAATGCATTATTCTTTCCTTTTACTCTGTGTCCATCATTGATACTTACATTATATCTATAGGAACAATTATAATTATTTCCTAAAATTTCAATAAATCCTCCAGCATTTCCTACACTCAAATTGTGCTGAATAATAACATTATCGCAATTAAAATCAATATGAACACCAGCGGAATCTGCAGGACCATTGGCGTACATAAATGAATTTTTTTCAATCATCACATTTGATGATCCCCAAGTCCATAATCCACTTCCTCTTCCCCATTTTCTTCCATCATCAGGACTCCCAGAGTATTTCACATCATTTCCATATACATGTAAGTCTTCCACTCGACTAAATTGAATACTAGGACCACCTGTTCTTCTTAATTTATTATTTGATACAACAATATTTTTGAATCTAGCTTTACTAGATGAAGTCATTTTAATTCCTGTATGACCAACATTTTCAACCCTACAATCCAAAACATTTATATTGTGAATTGAACCACTTTCACTGGAATTAAAAAATCTAATACCAAATCCATAGGCCTGTGTTCCCATTGAAGTTCTTACCTCTTTTGGGTTTCTAGTAAATCCAGGGTCCTCAAAAAAGATATCCGAAACATCTATGTTTCTAACTAAAATATTTTTAAAAATTTCATTCTTACTTACATTAACTAAAACACCAGCTCGCATTATTGCCTTATCAGTAATTTTATTTGTAGTTAAATTTTTATACTCTTCAAATATTCCGCCTCCATTTGCTCTAATATAAATATTCGAAAGTGAAACTTCAGATGAATTTTCAATATAAATTCCTGCTATATGACCTTTGGAATCAATTATAGGATTTGCTAGGATTTTAGAATTATAATTTGATATATGTATGTTTTTTTTGTCTATTATTTTAATGTTCCCTTTAAAGCTTGATCCGTTTGAAAGTAAAATACTATCACCAGAACGTAAATTTATTTCTTTTATTTTTTTTAAAGTTTTAAAAGGTTTTTCTATTGATATACCTTCATTATTATCATTACCATTCACTGAATCAAAATAATAATTAATTGTTTTTGAATAAGTTTGATTACTTAAAAAAAGAAAAACTAAACAAATTATTTTTAAAATATTAGTTGTGTTTTTTTTCATAATATAAAATTAAATTAATCCAAGATTAGATAGTATATAGCTTAAGCACAATTAGGAACCATTGTAGGCACCAATATTTGGTTTTTCCGAATTTGAGACAGAATTACCAAAATAATCTCTTCCTCCGTTATTTTGAATAAAATTACTGGTATCTGAGCTTCCATTAATCAAAATTCCTTTTCCAAAAGCTGGGCTTCCTGATTGTAATTTATAATCATTAGGGTCAGTGGAGCCTGGATTAACCAATTTTGGATCGACAAAAACCTCACTTGAGTGATGTTGAAAAGCTGTATTAGGATCAATTGTTACAGTACCAAAGTACAAGTTGTTTCTAAAAAAATTTAAATCCGAATCGTTGTTTGTTAATATGTTTAAAGAAGCATCATTATCTATATAAATTAAATTATTGTAAACAAAAGTGTCTTCAGTATTTTCTCTAATTAGTATATCAGGCGTCATTGGACTATTAGTAACAGGATTTGTACTTGGAACAAATACAGTATTATTATAAATGAAATTATTTTTAGAACCTATCTTTCGGCTATTTCCACCTGCAAAATCTGAAACCCAAAAAATCTTCCCATTATGGGCTCCCGTTCTGGTACCATCACCAATGCTTATGTTATATCTATAACCACAATCTAAATTCTCTCCCAAAATCTCTACGAATCCTCCAAAGTTATTTTTACTCAAACAATATTGAATAACTACTCTTTCATTTCCCCAATCAATATGAGCGCCAAAGGAATCTTGAACGCCATAAGCGTCTTCAAATGTGCTGTTTTGCACAATTGCATCATTACATGTGTAGAACCATAACCCACTTCCTCTCTCCCACATTCTACTATCTTTTGTAGAACCAGTACCTTTAAAAGTAGAATTCTCAACTAAAATATTTTTTGATCTGGCAAAGACAATTCCTGAGCCGCCGGTATCATAAAAACTAGAATTAGTAACTGAAATATTTCTATGATAATATTGAGCTTGAGCTCCAGACATTCTGTTAACAATATGAAGACCATAGTGACCGGTTAAACTAACATCTAAATTATCAATAGAAATACCATCATAGTAATTTAATTCCGCCTCATTATATGATTCAAATCGCATTCCATAACCTTGATGATTATATGAATCTTCAGTTGGTGTTGGATATATATTTGAAATTTTAATATCTGAAAACTTAAGATGATTAATATTCTTACCAGCACCAAATCTAAGTGCCAAAATTCCAAATCTCTCATCCTGTCCGCTTCTTGTTGAACCATTCATTAACTTATCGCTACCGTCAGATTTTTTATGTGAAGCTTCGTTTATAAATTCTAAATTTTTAACCTCAATATATTCAACATTTTCTAAAAAAAGAGAAGCCTGATAACCATTTCCATCAATAATTGGCCTACTTGCGCTTCCATAACTTTCAATTAAAATTGGATTTGAAGAAGAGCCTGATCCCCTAATTTTGAAATAACCTTTCCATGTATCGCCAGATTTAAATTTAATTTTATCACCTGGGGCAAATGTGATACTATTGATTTTTCCTAAATTTTTAAATGCATTAGCTTCAGATTTTCCATCTTTCGAATCATCACCATCTGAAAAGCTTATGTAATAGGTTGTGTTTCCATCAGAGTTAGAGTCGGTATATTTATCTGGATCAGTCTCTCCATCTGTATCTCCCCCAGTATTTCCACCATTTCCACCTCCATTATTACCGCCACCACCGCCAACTACATCGTTACCCTCACCTGACCCAGAGGAACAACCCAAAGAAAAGAGAAGTGCAATAAAAAAAAATCTTAATTTCATGATATTAAGTTTAAATACATAGTAAACATATAAAATAATTAAGTCTTAGTAAGGTATAAATAATTCAAAATTGAATTATATAACCTTATCCCAAATTAATTAATTAATTAAATTTGAAGATGATTAAAAATAAAGTATTTTTTGTTATTACAATATTTATAACATTTTGTTTTATTTCTTGTAATAATATTGATACGCCTCCGAATATTGTTCTTATAATGGTTGATGATCTAAATGATTATCCTGAGGTTTTTAATGGTCATCCACAATCAAAAACCCCTAACATCAAGAAATTAGCTTCTTCTGGCGTTTCATTTCTTAAAGCCTATTCAAATGATCCAATGTGCGGTCCATCCAGAGCAAGCATGATAACCGGCATTTATCCTCATAATTCTTCTAACTTTTGGCAAGAATCGTGGCTAAAGAACGAAGTGCTCTCAAACACTAAAACTATCATGGAGAAATTTAAAGAAAATGGCTACAACGTGATAGGAAGTGGTAAAATTTTACATCACAATAAAAAAGAAATATGGTCTGAATTTAAACATAATGCTGATTACGGACCTGTTGCTTACAAAGGAGTACATAAGAGAGGAAAAAAAGGAATTGCGCATCCCGATGTTCCCAAACCGTTTGGGGACATAGGTCAAATAGATGGTTCATTTGGTCCTTTTAAAAATCTAAATAATTTTAAAAAAGATGATAAACAGCTTTCCTGGGCTTACGGAGGATCAAGAGGATATAAAGAATTTAAATATAATAGTGAAGAGGACAGAGATTTAACCCCTGATGAAATCAACGCTCAATGGGCTGAAAACAGACTAAAAAAACTTGCCAAATCAAATGATGACAAACCTTTTTTCTTAGCAGTTGGGTTTCTTAGACCACACACCCCTCTTATAGCACCACAAAAATATTTTGACTTGTATCCTCTAGAGGATATTCAACTAGCCAATATCTTAGAAAATGATAAAGATGATACTTATAGAAATTACGATAGTTTAATTGAATTGGAAAATGATATTTCCAGTTCTAATTCACTTACTCACAAAGATTTAAAAAAGCGATGGGTGAGGATGTTTTATGATCTTGAAGAGTCTTATAAAGATCCCAAAGAAGGTCTTAAAAGGTTCACTCAGGCTTACCTAGCCTGTGTTTCGGCAGTTGATGATAACATAGGACAAGTAATGAAGGTAATTGATAACTCAAAATTGAAAGACAATACAATTGTTATTCTT
>CALKEO010000027.1 GCA_938088195.1 uncultured Flavobacteriaceae bacterium
TGTTTTATTATCTGAACTAAAAAAAAACTGATTATTCATTAAATATTTAATTCCATTTAACTCATAATATTGTTCAATCTCGACTGGTTGATCAAAAGACAAGGTGATTTCTTTATTTCCACTATAATAAGTTTTCAATAGCTGAGGGGGCGTAATAATAGCGGATGGTTTTTCATCAAAAAAATCTCTAGAAACTAGAGGTAAGATTCTCCTAGCAAATTCCTTATATCCCTCAAAAGAAAAATGACAACCGTCATGCCCCAAAATAGCTGTGGTTGACATAATTTCTACATCATTATATTTTTTATAAATCATATTCTGAATTTCACGTATTTCAGATTGATAATCACCTCCACAACCAGGATGAATTTGAAAAAGATATATTTTTTTTACCCCCTTATAAACTCTATTCCAATCATTTTTTAATATTTCAAAATTATCAGTATATGCCAATGAATTTTTTTTATATGTATCCGACTCTCCTTGATGATAAAAAATAGCTTTTATGTCATTTTTAAGCCCTGCCTGGTCAGTACGATATGCCAATCTTCCAAAACTGGTTTCTAATGAAATCTGCTCAGGGTATAACATGTTTTCTTCAATTGTAGATGAACCGCTCCCTCCATTTATAATACATACTGGAATTTTATATTTTTCAATTAATAATTTTGCTAATTCCATTCCCCATACACCAACTCCATATGAATTTATAACAAACCAAGCTCCATCATTACCAGAGACAAAGTTATCACTCTTACAATCTTTGCAATTACCTGTTGCCAAACCCCATCTTATTTTTTTATCATTTTCAGAATATGTTTCATAACCTGTTTTTACTCCAAAACTTCTTGCATATCGGTTAGAGTAAATAGATTTTATATGGCTAGCATGTGAATTAGATTGTCCAGTAATTAAATATGCGTCTCCACTAACAATATTATCGGCTAAATAAATTAATTCCTCCTTATTATCTTGTTTTTTAAAAAGCTCAAACTTATACTGAAATAATCCTGCTTTGATAATTGATATTGAACTAAATTTTTTATTTAAAATTTCTATTGATTTCTTTTCAATTAAAACATTGTCCTTAAATATTTTTAATATTAGTTCTTCAAAATCAATATTATTTGAAATATTTCCTGATAAAACAACATGTGAATCATTATTTTCATCTCTTGGAAATAACTGAAAATTTTCCGGTACTTTATCAAAATTTATTTGACCTATAAAAATGTATGGAATTAAAAAAAGGATCAAAAAAATTTTTTTCATATTTCTAATTTATATCAAATTCCACCATAATCAAAACTTAATAAATAGTGGTATGATGAATCTAAATTTGTATTAAAATTTACTAAATTGAAAACTTATGAAAAATTTTATTATTCTAATTTTAATAGTCTTTATTCATTTTTCGTGTAATGATTCTTTTGAACCTGTAAATCCGATTCCTAGTGAAAGGCAAAAAGTTTGGCAAGAGATGGAGTATTACGCTTTTATTCATTTTAATATGAATACATTCACAAATTTAGAATGGGGCTATGGAAATGAGTCTCCATCTACTTTTAACCCTACTGAACTTGATACGGATCAGTGGGCTAGAATTATAAAGGAATCAGGGATGAAAGGTATTGTAATAACAGCAAAACATCATGATGGTTTTTCATTGTGGCCCAGTAACTACACCGAACACTCAGTTAAAAATAGTCCATGGAAAAATGGTAAAGGGGATTTAATAAAAGAATTACAAAATTCATGTGAAAAATTTGATCTTAAACTTGGAATATATTTATCTCCTTGGGATAGAAACCACTCAGAGTACGGAACTGAAAATTATATTAAATATTTCAGAAATCAATTAACAGAACTATTAACGAACTATGGAGAAATATTTGAGGTTTGGTTTGACGGTGCCAACGGAGGAAGTGGATTTTATGGGGGGGCGGACGATATTAGAAAAGTTGATAAAAAAACTTATTACGACTGGCCAAATACTTACAGTTTAATAAGAAAGCTACAACCTAATGCAGTTATCTTTAGTGATTCTGGACCAGATATAAGGTGGGTTGGTAATGAAAAGGGGTATGCAAATAAAACAACTTGGTCAAATATTTACAGAGATAGTGTGTATACAGGTATGGTTGATTACAGTAAGTTTTCATCTGGTCAAGAAAATGGGACACATTACATTCCAACAGAAACAGATGTATCAATTAGACCAGGGTGGTATTATCATCCCGAACAAGATGATAAAGTAAAGTCATTAGAAAAATTAATCGATATTTATTTTAATTCAGTAGGTCTTAACAGTTCATTACTCTTAAACATTCCTGTGGATACAAGAGGCTTGATTCATGAAAATGACGCTCAAAGAATGATAGAGCTACATAATTATTTGAAGTCAACTTTTAAAAATAATTTAATTACAAATTCTAAAATAAGTATTAATAAACGCAAAGTTTCATTAAAAAATGTAACTGATAAGGACTTTAATACTTTTCACGCATTAAAATCTAAAGAAAAAAATATTATCACAATCTCTTTTAACAAGGAACGACCTGCTAACATTTTTGAAATTTCTGAAAACATAAACTTAGGGCAAAGAGTTAAAGCGTTTAACTTTGAAATAAAAGTTAACAACAAGTGGCAAACAATTGAAAAGGGAACTACAATAGGATCCAAAAGGTTAATAAGGTTTAGTAATGACAATGTTCAGGGATTAAGAATCTCAATATTAGACTCTAAAGACGTACCATTAATTTCTGAACTTGGATTATATAGCTCTAATTAAAATATTTTATTGCCGTTATTAATTTCTCAGATCCGAATCTTAAAACATCTGTTACAGTAAGGTTGGTTTGATCTTCCCAAAAATAAATTAATTTTTCAGCTTATTTAGAACTTAGGTCTGCTGTATTTAATGAAATTCCAACGACTTTGGACTTTGGTGAAATTCCACAAGCATTTGCTACATTTTCATTTAATTCAATAACAGTTTTTAAATCAGGTATTTTTATATGTTCAGCAGGAGGACCCAAATGTGTCATACTTGCTCGATGACATAAAATTAAATGAGTTGCACAACTTCCTCTTAAAAGTGGTAAAGTAGCACTACTTCCAGGATGTAATAAGGAGCCTTGCCCTTCTATAAATACCCAGTCCTGTTTAGATTCTTTTAAAACCATTTCTTCAACAGCTCCGCAAGCATGATCTACTTTGTAAGCATCTAAAGGTATACCCTTTCCAGTAACCGTTATACCTATTTGACCTGTTGCTATAAAACTTGATTTAATTTTATTTTTTTTTGCCCATTTAAATAATTCAAGGCCGGTGGTCATTTTTCCACAGGCCATATCGGTTCCAATACACAATATCCTCTTATTTGTTAATTGTGACGCTCTAGCCGCAGCTATTTTTGGAATAAACTGAGGAATTCTAACATCCCATATCCACTGATTAGGGCTTAATTTGTTTTTATATTTAATTTTCAATTCATCATGAAGACCATTTATAATAGATAAACCTTTTGTTACGGCCCTATCTATTACTTGAAACCATGACTTTGGTATCTTTCCTCCAGAACTTGCTATTCCTAAGATTAAAACTTTAGCTCCAAGTGAAATTGCTACATCTATATGATTCACCACTGGGACATCAATTTCAATAGGAAGACAATCATTAATGTTTTTTCCTGAATTTTGAGAGTCAACAACTGCTACAATAGGATTTGGTAAATATCTAAGTACTCCGTGTCCCATCTTGCCATAATCTGTAAACAAATGACCCTCCATATATATCGCAACTTTAGATAATTTGCTAAGCATTATTTTTGAAAGTCTTTAATTAAAAAAGCACCATGGCCTGGAACTATTCTTGGCATTGTTATCCCATTGATCATTTCTGCACCCGATCCTGGATCTGGGTTTAAGTTATAGTGAGAGTCAAGATCAATATGATCAATATGACCGGAAATTGAAGCAGCGGCAGAAATAGAAACCGATGATTCACTCATGCATCCAATCATTGTCTGTAAGCCGTAAGCTTTTGCAGTTGACAATACTTTCAAGCCTTCAGTGATTCCTCCACTCTTCATTAATTTTAAATTTATACCATCTACCCACTCTGAGTACTGAATGATATCCTTTGAAACTCTACATGATTCGTCAACAAATATGGGTAAAAGTCTATTTTGATATAATGTTTTAAGATCCTTTTCCTTTCCAAGGGCAATAGGCTGCTCTACATAATCACATTCTCTTTTGGAAAGCCATTCTATCATATGCTTGGCATCCTCTGTTGACCATCCACCATTTGCATCAACTCTAAGACCCAAATTATATGGTTTTGAGCTCTCCAATACTTGCTCAT
>CALKEO010000028.1 GCA_938088195.1 uncultured Flavobacteriaceae bacterium
TTTTGAAACCTTACCAAAGCCTTAAGATTTCTATGTTGACTTTGATGGTGTCTCAAAATGAACCGCCGTCAACAAGGGCTGTTCTGAGACATCTCACTTTCCCGCCTGGCGGGACAAGGCCTTAACTTACTATAATTCAGTTATTAGGCTGCAAGAGCGTAATTGTTTTCGCCATTTAAAGTTTGGTACTAGAATATTAACGAGCTGTAGTCCAGAGCTCGAACTGCTTACCATTCAATCGGACTCGCTGTCAAAACCAGTCGACCCCAATTATTTTCAAAGATCAAAAATTTGGAAAAGCAAATATAGATTAATTTGAATTATTTAAATGAGTTAGTTGCTTTTCTTAATTTGATTAACTTTTCTAATAGACTTTCTAATTTACTAATATCTAGCATATTAGCTCCATCACTTTTAGCGTTTTTTGGATCAAAATGAGTTTCTATAAAAATTCCGTCCACACCTGTTGCAATTCCTGCTTTAGCAATTGTTTCTATCATTTCTGGTTTTCCTCCTGTCACACCAGATGATTGGTTTGGTTGTTGAAGTGAATGAGTAATATCTAATATCACAGGAGCAAACTTCTTCATGGTAGGAATTCCTCTAAAATCAACTAATAAATCCTGGTATCCAAACATACTACCTCTTTCTGTTATCAATGCATTTTTATTTCCAGAATCATTTATTTTTTTAACCGCATGCATCATGCTTTCAGGACTCATGAATTGTCCCTTTTTAAGACTAACGTGTTTTCCAGTATTAGCAGCAGCAACCAATAAATCGGTCTGTCTAACTAAAAAAGCTGGTATTTGAAGAATGTCTACAAACTTTGCAGCAAGTTCAGCGTCCTTAATTTCATGAATATCTGTTATGGTTGGAATTTGAAATTTTTTACCAACTTCTTTTAAGATTTCTAATGCTTTTTCATCTCCAATTCCTGTAAAACTATCTAGTCGACTACGGTTAGCTTTTTTAAAACTTCCCTTAAAAATAAAAGGTATCTCTAGTTTTTCGGCAATCTCGTATATTTTTTCGGCAATTTCAAAAGCCATCTCCTTTCCCTCAATTGCACAAGGGCCTGCTATTAAAAAGAAGTTGTTTGAGTCAATGTGTCTAATATTTTTGATTTTATCAATCATATAATAAAATAAATTTAAGTCAAATTTAATAATAATATCTAGTTATAATCTTTTATGTGATTAGTATCTAAAAAGACATTACATTTGCGCGAAATTAAGTAGTATGGATTCTATCAGAAATATAGCAATTATAGCCCACGTTGATCACGGTAAGACAACATTGGTTGATAAAATTTTACATCATTGTAAATTATTTAGAGAAAATAAGGATGTAGGAGAGCTTATTTTAGATAATAATGATATTGAAAAAGAAAGAGGAATAACTATTTTGTCTAAAAATGTTTCTGTTAATTACAAAGGTGTTAAAATTAATATTATTGACACACCAGGTCACGCGGATTTTGGAGGTGAAGTGGAAAGAGTGTTAAACATGGCTGATGGAGTTTTACTTTTAGTTGATGCTTTTGAAGGGCCTATGCCACAAACTCGGTTTGTATTACAAAAAGCATTAGAAC
Source organism: uncultured Flavobacteriaceae bacterium (assembly GCA_938088195.1). Lineage (GTDB taxonomy): Bacteria > Bacteroidota > Bacteroidia > Flavobacteriales > Flavobacteriaceae > MAG-121220-bin8. Next base: position 1,595 of record CALKEO010000028.1, read on the forward strand.
TTAAATTAAAACCTTTGGTGGTAGTAAATAAAGTGGATAAGGAAAATTGTACTCCTGAAGAAGTTTATGAATCAGTATTTGATTTAATGTTTGATTTAGATGCAGAGGAATGGCAATTAGATTTTCCAGTTATATACGGTTCGGCTAAAAACAATTGGATGTCTGAGGATTGGAAAAACCAAACTGATAGTGTTGAACCGCTATTAGATTCTGTAATCAAACATATTCCCGCTCCAAAAATTACACAAGGTACTACTCAAATGCTAATAACCTCATTGGATTATTCTTCCTTCACTGGAAGAGTGGCCATTGGAAGATTACAAAGAGGGGTTTTGAATCAAGGTGATAATATTAGCTTAGTCAAAAGAGATGGATCAGTACATAAATCAAGAGTTAAAGAACTAAATGTTTTTGATGGTTTAGGGAAGTTAAAAGTCGACAGGGTTGATGCTGGTGATATTTGTGCAGTAGTTGGACTTGATAATTTTGAAATTGGCGATACAATAGCTGATTTTGAAAATCCTGATGCATTGCCAACTATAAATATAGATGAGCCTACAATGAGTATGCTCTTTACAATTAATGACTCTCCTTTTTTTGGAAAAGAAGGAAAATATGTTACCTCTAGACATATAAAAGATAGGTTAGAAAAAGAACTAGAAAAAAATCTTGCAATGAGACTTGAAGACACTGGTTCAGCTGATAAATTTTTGGTTTTTGGAAGAGGAGTACTGCATTTATCTGTCCTTATTGAAACAATGAGAAGAGAGGGTTATGAGCTTCAAATTGGACAACCCCAAGTTATTATAAAAGATATTAATGGGGTTAAGTCAGAACCTGTTGAAGAGTTGATAATTGATTTACCGGAACATGTCTCTGGAAAAGCCATTGAAATGGTTGCTGTTAGAAAAGGAGAAATGTTGAGTATGGACGGGAAAGGTTCAAGAATGATTTGTAAATTCATGATTCCCTCAAGAGGAATTATAGGTTTAAGAAACTTGTTAATTACAGCATCGGCCGGAGAAGCAATTATGAATCATAGGTTCATTGAGTTTCAACCTTACAAAGGGGAAATGCCAAAAAGATTAACAGGGTCATTAATTTCAATGGAGCAGGGAACTGCTATTCCATACTCTTTAGATAAATTACAGGATCGAGGAAAGTTTTTTGTCCATCCCGGAGATTCAATATATACTGGGCAAGTAATTGGTGAAAACACCAG
>CALKEO010000029.1 GCA_938088195.1 uncultured Flavobacteriaceae bacterium
ACCATCAATGATGTAAAGAGCTCCAGTTCTACCTTTAAGAGAAATCGCTCCTCTTAAGTAAAGGCTACCTTGTTGTCCAAGTTTAGAACCTGCCTGGAAAAGACCAGTTACACCAGCAACTTTACCAGCGATTGCATCTCTTATGTTAGTAGTTTGAGAAACGTTAATTTCATCGTCACTAATTTCCTGAGAAGCATAACTAATTTTTGCTTTAGCAGTCTTAATACCCAAGGCCGTAACAACTACTTCATCAAGTTCATTATTTGAAACAAGTTGAACGTTAATTGTTGAAGCAGAGTCAACTGAAACTTCTTGGACTGTATATCCAACATAGCTAAAAGAAAGTACATCTCCCTCTGAAGCCATGATTGAATAATTTCCATCAAAATCAGTAGACACACCATTATTAGTACCCACTACTAATACGGTTGCACCTGGAATTGGCACACCATCACTGTCGGAAACATTTCCGCTAATGTTTTGTTGTGCAAAACTCCATTGAAATATCATCATGAAAGTCATCATAACGATAGTTGAAAATTTTGTTTTCATATAGTTAATTTTTATTATTTGGGTGCAAATATGTTAATTATGTGTTAATAAAACAACTTAATTCCATTTATTTCGACTAAATCCATGCGATTCCTTACATATTTATCAAATTTTTAATAATTTTTAATTTTGTTGATAATTTGTCATTATATCCTTTTTTTTTTTGACAGTTTAATAAACTCACCCTCAATTAAATTTTTAATGAGATTATAAATAAAAGTTATAGCTGTCCTTATTATATATACATCAAAATTTTAATATTTCAATTTTTAGTGAACTTTTTTAAGAATAAGGTTTGATTAATTCTAAAAATAATTTACATTTGCACGCCCAAATAAGGGAAATAAACAATTAAAATATGCCTACAATATCGCAGTTGGTTAGAAAAGGAAGAAAAAAAGTTACTAAAAAAAGTAAATCTGCTGCTTTAGTATCATGTCCACAAAAAAGAGGGGTGTGTACAAGAGTGTATACCACCACTCCTAAAAAACCAAACTCTGCTATGAGAAAAGTAGCAAGGGTTAGATTAACCAATGGTACTGAAATTAACGCCTACATCCCTGGTGAAGGTCATAATTTGCAGGAGCATTCGATTGTTCTTGTCAGAGGAGGAAGAGTTAAGGATTTACCTGGTGTGAGATATCATATTGTTCGTGGCGCATTAGACACCGCTGGTGTTGAAGGAAGATTACAAAGAAGATCAAAATATGGCGCTAAGCGTCCAAAAAAATAAATATTAATTGATGTTCAAATTTATTTGAACCTCTCTAAATCAAAATAAATGAGAAAAAGTAAGGCAAAGAAAAGACCATTACTACCTGATCCAAGGTTTAATGATCAATTAGTAACAAGATTTGTCAACAACCTCATGTGGAGTGGTAAAAAATCCACAGCCTTCAAACTTTTTTATGATGCAATCGACATTATAGAAGAGAAAAAACAAAACGAAGAAAAAACAGCCCTACAAGTTTGGAAAGACGGTTTATCAAATGTAATGCCTCACGTCGAAGTTAGAAGTAGACGAGTAGGTGGAGCTACCTTCCAAATTCCAATGCCTATAAGAGCAGATAGAAAAATTTCAATGGCTATGAAGTGGCTAATTTCTTATGCAAGAAAGCGTAATGAAAAGTCCATGGCTTTAAAGCTAGCTTCTGAAATTTTAGCAGCTGAAAAAGAAGAGGGTGCCGCAGTTAAAAAAAGAACAGATGTTCATAAAATGGCAGAGGCTAACAAAGCATTTTCACACTTTAGATTTTAATTTAAGATGGCAAGAGATTTAAAATATACAAGAAATATAGGTATCGCTGCCCACATTGATGCTGGTAAAACAACCACAACTGAGCGTATTTTATTTTACACTGGTGTAAGTCATAAAATTGGTGAAGTTCATGATGGTGCCGCTACTATGGACTGGATGGAACAAGAGCAAGAAAGAGGAATAACTATTACCTCTGCTGCAACTACATGTACATGGAACTTCCCTACAAATCAAGGTGAAAAAAAGGATGATACCAAACCATACCATTTTAATATAATAGATACACCTGGCCATGTTGATTTTACTGTTGAGGTTAATAGATCTCTAAGAGTTTTAGATGGTCTAGTATTTTTGTTTAGTGCGGTAGACGGCGTTGAGCCTCAATCTGAAACGAATTGGAGACTCGCGGACAACTATAAAGTCCCAAGAATGGGCTTTGTTAATAAAATGGATCGTCAAGGTTCTGATTTTTTAAATGTTTGCAAGCAAATAAAAACAATGTTAAAGTCTAACGCAGTTCCTGTTGTTCTTCCTATTGGCGAGGAAGACAACTTCAAAGGAATTGTTGATTTAGTAAAAAATCAAGCCATTGTTTGGCATGAAGACAAGATGGGAGCAACATATGATGTGGTTGACATTCCTGAGGATATGAAAGATGAGGTAGCTGAGTATAGATCAAATTTAATTGAAGCCGTTGCAGAATATGATGATGCCCTACTTGAAAAGTTTTTTGAAAATCCAGATTCCATTTCTGAAGATGAAGTTCATGAGGCCTTAAGAAAAGCAACACAGGATATGAGTATTATTCCTATGATTTGTGGTTCTGCTTTCAAAAACAAAGGGGTTCAGTTTCTTTTGGACGCTGTATGTAGGTATTTACCATCTCCTCTAGATAAAGAAGCTATTACAGGTACTGACCCTAAGACTGACTTAGAAATTGAAAGAAAACCAAGTGTTTCCGAACCTTTTTCTGCTTTAGCATTTAAAATCGCTACTGACCCATATGTTGGTAGATTGGCTTTCTTTAGAGTCTACTCTGGAAAACTTGATGCTGGTTCATACATATTAAATAACAGATCTGGAAATAAGGAAAGAATTTCTAGAATATTTCAAATGCATGCAGACAAACAAAATTCTATTCCTCTAATCGAGGCTGGAGATATTGGTGCTGCTGTTGGCTTTAAAGATATTAAAACAGGTGATACATTGACCTCAGAAAAGCATCCGATAATATTAGAGAGTATGAATTTTCCTGACCCGGTTATTGGTATTGCTGTTGAACCTAAAACTAAAGCAGACGTTGATAAATTAGGGATGGCTCTTGGAAAATTAGCCGAGGAAGATCCAACTTTTCAGGTCAAAACTGATGAAGCATCTGGCCAAACAATTATCTCTGGAATGGGTGAATTACACCTAGACATTTTAGTTGATAGATTAAGAAGAGAATTTAAAGTTGAGGTTAATCAAGGTCAACCTCAAGTTGAATATAAAGAAGCTATTACTGCTACTGCTGATCACCGTGAGGTTTATAAAAAACAATCGGGTGGTCGTGGAAAATTTGCTGATATTTCATTCGTTATGGAGCCTGCAGAAGATGGAAAAACAGGGCTTGAGTTTATCAATAAAATTAAAGGTGGAAATATTCCAAGAGAGTTTATTCCATCTGTTGAAAAAGGGTTTAAAGAAGCTATGAAGAATGGTCCTTTAGCTGGTTTCGAAATGGATGCCATGAAAGTTACATTAAACGATGGTTCTTTCCATGCAGTTGATTCTGATTCACTTTCTTTTGAACTTGCTGCTAAATTGGGATATAAAAGTGCTGCAAAATTAGCTAAATCTGTAATTATGGAGCCCATAATGAAACTGGAAGTTTTGACTCCTGAAGAAAATATGGGTGATGTTGTTGGAGACTTAAATAGAAGAAGAGGTCAAGTAAATAGTATGGATGATAGAGCAGGGTCTAAAGTTGTTAAAGCTCAAGTTCCGTTATCGGAAATGTTTGGTTATGTAACAGCTTTAAGAACTTTGAGTTCCGGTAGAGCTACCTCTACTATGGAATTTGATCATTACGCCGCTACACCTCAAAATGTTTCTGCTGAGGTAATAGCATCTATAAACGGAGGAAAAGAATAAAACCAATAATATGAGTCAAAAAATTAGAATAAAATTAAAATCATACGACTTCAATTTGGTTGACAAGTCTGCTGAAAAAATTGTTAAGACTGTCAAAACAACTGGGGCGATTGTAACTGGACCGATTCCGTTACCAACACACAAAAAGCTATTTACTGTGTTAAGATCTCCTCATGTTAATAAAAAATCTAGAGAACAATTTCAGTTGTCTTCTTATAAAAGACTTTTGGATATTTATAGTTCTTCATCAAAAACAATTGACGCTTTAATGAAGCTTGAACTTCCTAGTGGTGTTGAGGTTGAAATTAAAGTTTAATAATTAAAATAAAAAAAATGTCTGGGTTGATCGGAAAAAAAATTGGAATGACTAGTATATTTGATGAAAATGGTAAGAATTTACCGTGTACTGTCATTGAAGCTGGTCCTTGTGTAGTTACTCAGTTAAAAACTGTTGAGGTTGATGGCTATAATGCCGTTCAATTAGGTTTTACTGACAAAAACGACAAACACACCACAAAAGCTGAAGCAGGACATTTTAAAAAATCAAAAGCCTCTGCTAAGCAAAAATTAATCGAATTTAAAAATTTTGAACAAGATCTTAACCTTGGAGATCAACTAACTGTTGAGCATTTCACTGAGGGAGAATTTGTTGATGTTTCAGGCACATCTAAGGGAAAAGGTTTTCAAGGTGTAGTTAAAAGACATGGTTTTGCTGGAGTTGGTCAAGCTACTCACGGACAACACAATAGATTAAGAGCGCCAGGTTCAATTGGAGCTGCTTCATATCCTGCAAGAGTATTTAAAGGAATGAAAATGGCAGGTAGAATGGGTAATGATAAAATCACTATTCAAAACCTTAGAGTATTAAAAGTGGTAGCCGATAAAAACTTATTAGTTTTAAAAGGATGTGTTCCAGGACATAAAAATTCATTTGTAATAATTAGAAAATAATGAAAGTATCAGTTTTAAATATTAAAGGAAAAGATACGGGAAGATCAATCGAGCTTTCTAAATCTATTTTTGATGTAAAACCTAATGATCATGCAGTTTATTTAGATGTTAAAAGATACTTAGCTAATCAGCGTCAAGGAACTAATAAAACCAAAGAGCGTGCTGAAATTGTTGGTAGTACTAGAAAAATAAAAAAGCAAAAAGGAACAGGTACAGCCAGAGCTGGTAGTATTAAAAACCCTCTTTTCAGAGGAGGTGGTACTATTTTTGGGCCCAGGGTTAGATCTTACTCTCAGAAACTTAACAAAAATGTTAAAAAATTAGCTAGAAAATCTGCTCTTACACTAAAAATTAAGTCTAAAGCTGTTTCGGTTGTTGAAGATTTTGATTTTGAACTTCCTAAGACAAAGTCATTTAGTGATGTAATTAATGCTTTAGGTATAAAAGATAAAAAATCTCTTTTTATATTGGGTGGAGTTAATAAAAATGTATATTTATCGGCTCGTAATTTAGAACGTTCAAGCGTCGTAACTAATTCAGAAATAAGTACTTACGAAATTATGAATGCTCAACATATAGTGTTTTTAGAAAGCTCTATAAAACAAATTGAATCAAATTTAAGTTAATATGAATATTTTACTTAAACCAGTAATAACTGAAAAGGCTACAGCTGACAGCGAACTTAAAAACAGATTTACTTTTATGGTAGATACTGGTGCTAATAAGGTTCAAATCAAAAATGCTGTTGAAGCTGCTTATGGTGTTTCAGTTAGTAAAGTAAGAACAATGAGATACGGAGCTGAAAGAAAAACTCGTTACACTAAAACTGGTATTCAAAGAGGAAAGTCAGCTATAACAAAAAAAGCTATAGTTCAATTAGCTGATGGAGACACAATAGATTTTTATAATAATCTTTAAAAAATAGATAAATGGCAGTAAAAGTTTTAAAACCAATCACACCAGGACAACGAGGAAGAGTTGTTAATGGTTTTGATGCCATAACAACAAACAAGCCTGAAAAAAGTTTACTTTCTGTGAAGAAAAGAACTGGTGGTAGAAATAGTCAAGGTAAAATGACTATGAAATTTAAAGGAGGAGGTCATAAAAAAAGATATAGAGTTATAGATTTTAAAAGAGATAGACATGATGATATAGCTGAAGTTGTTTCTATTGAATATGATCCGAACAGATCTGCTTTTATTGCTTTAACAAAATTTGAAGACAATGAGAAAAGATACATCATCGCTTTAAAAGGTCTTAAGGTTGGTGCCAAGATAATATCTGGCTCTAAAAAATCTCCTGACATAGGAAACAGTATGCCTCTAAATGATATTCCTCTTGGTACTATTATTTCTTGTATAGAAATGAGTCCTGGAAAAGGAGCAGCAATTGCTAGAAGTGCTGGTTCTTTTGCTCAATTGATGGCTAAAGATGGAAAGTTTGTGACTATTAAAATGCCATCAGGTGAAACAAGGATGATATTATCTGTTTGCTTTGCTACGGTAGGTTCTGTTTCAAATTCTGATCATCAGCTGACTGTTTTTGGAAAGGCTGGTTCTAAAAGATGGCTTGGAAGAAGACCAAGGACAAGACCTGTGGTTATGAATCCTGTTGATCACCCAATGGGTGGTGGTGAAGGTAGAGCTTCAGGTGGGCATCCTAGATCTAAAAATGGTATTCCAGCCAAAGGTTTCAGAACAAGAGATAAGAAAAAGGCGAGTAACAAATATATAATTGAAAGAAAAAAGAAATAATTAAATGGCACGTTCACTAAAAAAAGGACCTTACGTTCATTACAGTTTAATAAATAAAGTTCAAAAGAATTTGGACTCTAAGAAAAAGACTGTCATAAAGACTTGGTCGAGAGCATCAATGATTATACCTGATTTTGTTGGTCAAACAATAGCTGTACATAACGGCAGACAGTTTGTACCAGTTTATATCACTGAAAATATGGTAGGTCATAAGTTGGGAGAATTTTCTCCTACACGCTCATTTCGTGGTCATGCTGGTGCCAAAAATAAAGGCAAAAAATAATATAATTTTCAATGGGATTAAGAAAAAGACAAACTGCTGAAAAGATTAAAGAAGCGAAAAAAGAAATTGCTTTTGCTAAACTAAACGACTGCCCAACATCTCCTAGAAAAATGAGAATCGTTGCTGATTCTATCAGAGGAAAAAAAGTTGAAATAGCATTAACTATGTTAAAGTTTAGCCCGAAAGAAGCATCTAATAAACTAGAAAAACTTCTTCTTTCTGCTATTGCAAATTGGCAAGCTAAAAATGAGGAAAGTGACGTTGAAGAAGCAAACTTATTTATTAAAGAAATTAGAGTTGACAGCGCTGGAATGTTAAAAAGACTTAGACCTGCTCCTCAAGGAAGAGCACACAGAATAAGAAAACGTTCTAATCATGTTACTCTTATATTAGGATCACCAAATTCAATTGATAGTTAATATGGGACAAAAAACAAATCCAACAGGAAATAGATTAGGAATCATCAGAGGATGGGAATCTAACTGGTACGGAGGAAGAGATTATGGAGATAAACTTGCTGAGGATCATAAACTAAGAAAATACATATTTGCACGTCTGGCTAAAGCAAGTGTTTCTAGAGTTATCATTGAAAGGACTCTAAAATTAGTTACCCTTACAATAACTACTGCAAGGCCAGGTATTATTATTGGTAAAGCAGGACAAGAAGTCGATAAATTGAAGGAAGAATTAAAGAAAATTTCAGGAAAAGATGTTCAATTAAATATAATTGAAATAAAAAGACCTGAATTGGAAGCTCAACTTGTTGGAGCAAGCATTGCTAGACAAATTGAAAATAGAATTTCTTACAGAAGAGCCATCAAGATGGCAATTGCAGCTTCTATGAGAATGAATGCTGAGGGAATTAAAATTCAAATTTCTGGCAGATTAAATGGAGCTGAAATGGCAAGATCTGAATCTTATAAGGAGGGAAGAATTCCTTTATCAACTTTTAGAGCAGATATTGATTATGCTTTGGTAGAGGCTCAAACAACTTATGGAAAATTAGGTGTTAAAGTTTGGATCATGAAAGGGGAAGTGTATGGTAAAAGAGAGCTATCACCCTTAGTTGGATTAAGCCTTAGTGCAGCAAAATCAAAAGGAGGTCCCTCAAAGGGAAGAAATCAAAGAAGAAGAAGATAATTTAAATATATTTTATAATCATGTTATCACCGAAAAGAACAAAATTCAGGAAAATGCAAAAGGGCCGTATGAAAGGTCTTTCACATAGAGGACATGTACTTTCAAATGGTATGTTTGGGATAAAATCTTTAGATTCTTGTTTCTTAACCTCTAGACAAATTGAAGCTGCCCGTATTGCTGCTACCAGATTTATGAAAAGAGAAGGTCAATTGTGGATTAAAATTTTTCCTGATAAGCCTATCACTAAAAAACCATTAGAAGTTAGAATGGGTAAAGGTAAAGGTGCTCCTGAGTATTTTGTTGCAGTTGTAAAACCAGGTAGAATTATGTTTGAAGTCGCTGGTGTTCCAATTGATGTTGCTAAAGAAGCTTTGAGATTAGCTGCTCAAAAACTTCCTGTAAAAACCAAATTTATTATTGCTAGAGATTTTGAAGCATTAAACTAATAAAATGAAACAAAAAGAAGTAAAAGAATTATCAGTTGAAGAGTTAAACGACAAATTAAAATCGTTTAAGAAAGAGCTATCGGAAATGAAAATGACCCATGCTATTTCTCCAATCGAGAATCCTATGCAAATAAAAAGTATTCGAAGAACCATAGCAAGGATTAATACAGAACTAACAGTTAGATCTATTCAATAACAAGAAAATGGAAACACGAAATTTAAGAAAAGAAAGAATTGGAGTAGTTACTAGTAACAAAATGGAAAAATCTATTGTTGTTTCTGAAGTTAATAAGGTAAAGCATCCTATGTATGGGAAATTCGTATTAAAAACAAAAAGGTATGTTGCACATGATCAAAAAAATGAGTGTAACATTGGAGATACTGTAAAAATAATGGAAACAAGACCTCTAAGTAAGTCAAAATGTTGGAGGCTTGTTCAAATTTTAGAAAGAGCTAAATAATGGTACAACAAGAATCAAGATTGTCAGTTGCTGATAATACCGGCGCAAAAGAAGTTTTAACTATCCGTGTACTAGGTGGAACAAAAAGAAGATATGCATCTGTTGGAGACAAAATTGTTATTTCTGTAAAGCAATCAACGCCCAACGGAACTATTAAAAAAGGTCAAGTTTCCACAGCAGTAGTTGTGAGAACTAAAAAAGAAGTTAGAAGAAAAGATGGTTCTTACATTAGATTTGACGACAATGCTTGTGTTTTATTAGACGCTGCTGGAGAAATGAGAGGAACAAGGGTTTTTGGACCGGTTGCAAGAGAGTTGAGAGATAAAAAATTTATGAAAATCGTTTCATTAGCACCTGAAGTTCTATAATATATTGTTATGATTAAAATTAAAATTAAAACAGGAGATCAAATTAAAGTAATTTCTGGAGACCATAAGGGATCTGAAGGTAAAGTCGTTAAGATTTTTAGATCTAAAAATTCAGCAATTGTTGAAGGTGTAAATATGGTTAAAAAGCACAATAAACCTAGCTCTCAAAATCCAAAAGGTGGAATTACTGAAAAAGAAGCTCCGATGAATATTTCTAACCTTTCTTTATTGACTTCTAAAGGAGAGACTACAAGAATTGGTTACAAAAATATTGATGGTAAAAAAAGTAGAATTGCATTAAAATCTGATGAAATTATTTAATTATGAGTTATCAACCTAGATTAAAAAAAGAATTTAATGACAGAATAGTCTCTTCTTTAAAAGAGGAATATTCTTACAAGAACGTGATGATGGTTCCAAAACTTCAGAAAATAGTTTTAAGTAAGGGAGTAGGTGGTGCTGTTGCTGATAAAAAATTAATCGATCATGCTGTAGATGAATTAACTATGATAACGGGTCAAAAAGCAATTGCAACTATTTCTAAGAAGGACGTTGCAACCTTTAAATTGAGAAAAGGTATGCCAATTGGTGTCAAAGTAACACTGAGATCTGAAAGAATGTATGAGTTTCTTGATAGATTAATAACCACTGCTCTTCCAAGAGTTCGTGATTTTCAAGGTATTAAGTCTTCAGGTTTTGATGGAAGAGGAAATTATAATTTAGGTGTAACCGAACAAATTATTTTTCCAGAGATTGATATCGATAAAGTAAATAAGATTTCAGGTATGGATATTACTTTTGTAACAAGTGCTAATACTGATAAAGAAGCAAAATCTCTGTTAACTGAACTTGGACTACCATTTAAAAAGAATTAATTATGGCTAAAGAATCAATGAAGGCCCGAGAGGTCAAAAGAGCAAAATTATGTGCTAAATATGCCGCGAAAAGGAAGGCTTTAAAAAAAGCGGGTGATTATGATGCATTACAAAAATTACCAAAAAACTCTTCTCCGGTTAGAGCTCACAATAGATGTAAGCTTACAGGAAGGCCCAAAGGCTACATGAGACAATTTGGAATTTCAAGAGTTTTGTTCAGAGAAATGGCCAACAAAGGTTTAATCCCAGGAGTTAGAAAAGCTAGCTGGTAAAAAAAATATTAAAAAATGAATACAGATCCAATTGCAGATTATTTAACAAGAATCAGAAATGCTAATAGCGCAGGTCACAAGGTAGTATCTATCCCTTCTTCAAATCTAAAAAAAGAAATAACGAAGATATTATTCGATCAGGGTTATATACTTAGTTATAAATTTGATGATTCTACTGTTCAAGGTTCAATTAAAATTGCACTTAAATACGATTCATATACTAAAGATCCAGTTATTAAAAAACTTGAGAGAATTAGTAAGCCTGGTTTAAGAAAATATTCTGATTCCGATGGATTGCCAAGAGTTTTAAATGGACTTGGTGTTGCAATAGTTTCAACATCCAATGGAGTAATGACTGGTAAAAAAGCAAAACAATCAAACATTGGTGGAGAAGTTCTCTGCTATGTATATTAAAAAAAAAAAATGTCTAGAATAGGAAATAATCCAATATCGATTCCAGAAGGTGTTTCAGTTGAAATTCAACCAACACTATTTACTGTTAAAGGAAAATTAGGTGAGTTGACGCAGTCATATGATAATGTAACTCTTCATAAAGATGAAAATACTTTATTAGTCAAAAGATCTTCTGAATCCAAACCGGCAAAAGCTAAACACGGTTTGTATAGGGCATTGTTTTCTAATATGGTTATTGGAGTTAGTTCTGGTTGGAGTAAAGAATTAGAATTAGTTGGGGTTGGATACAGAGCTTCAACTCAAGGTCAAAGACTTGAACTGGCATTAGGTTTTTCTCATAATATTGTTTTTATGATTCCTAATGAAGTAAAAGTTGAAGCTGTTTCTGAAAAAGGAAAAAATCCAATTATTAAGTTAAATTCTCTCGACAAGCAATTAGTTGGATCTATTGCTGCAAAAATAAGAGGTTTTAGAAAACCTGAACCTTACAAGGGTAAAGGAGTTAAGTATGTTGGTGAACAAATTCGTAGAAAAGCAGGTAAATCTGCATAAATTGATTTAAAATGAGTTTATCTAAGATTAGTAAAAGAAATCGAATAAAAAAAAGGATAAGACAGCACGTCCTTGGAAGTACTGTTAGACCAAGGCTATCAGTTTTTAGAAGTAATAAAGAAATCTATGCTCAATTAGTTGATGATGTTTCTGGAAATACTTTAGCAGCGGCCTCATCAAGGGATAAGGATGTTAAAACCGACTCTCTTTCCAGAATTGAAATTTCTAAGTTAGTAGGGTTATCAATCGGAAAAAAAGCTTTGAAAGCTGGTTTTGAAAAAATTGGTTTTGACAGGGGAGGCTACTTATATCATGGAAGAGTAAAATCATTAGCTGAAGGTGCTAGAGAGGCCGGATTAAAATTTTAATTTATGAAGAATAATAAAAACGAATTTGTAAAACCAGGTGGCTTAGATCTTAAGGATAGATTAGTCAGTATTCAAAGAGTAACAAAAGTTACAAAAGGAGGAAGGGCTTTTGGATTTTCTGCTATTGTTGTTGTTGGAGATGAAAATGGTGTAGTTGGTCACGGATTGGGAAAGTCTAAAGATGTTGCAACTGCAATAGCTAAAGCAGTGGAAGATGCAAAAAAGCATTTGGTTAGAATTCCATTAAACAATGCAACCCTTCCACATGAACAAAAAGGAAAACACAGTGGGGCTAAGGTTTATTTGAAGCCTGCATCTCAAGGTACTGGAGTTATTGCCGGTGGAGCTGTTAGATCTGTTTTAGAATCTCTTGGTGTTCAAGATGTGCTTTCTAAATCACAAGGATCGTCAAACCCTCACAATGTTGTAAAAGCTACTTTTGATGCTTTATTAAGATTAAGAAATGCAAATACTATTGCGAGTCAAAGAGGAATTTCACTAGAAAAAGTATTTAACGGATAAAGACATGGCAGTTATTAAAATAAAAAAAGTTAAGAGTGCAATCAAAAAGCCTGGAAATCAAAAGAAAACTCTTTTGGCATTAGGTTTGAAAAAAATTGGTCAGATTGTTGAACATCAAGATACTCCAAACATATTAGGAATGATAAACAAAGTTAAACATTTGGTTACTGTTATTAAATAAATTTAATTATGAACTTAAGTAATTTAAAACCTAAAGAGGGCTCTATTCATAACCCGAAAAAAAGATTAGGACGAGGACAAGGTTCTGGAAAGGGAGGAACTGCAGCGAGAGGACATAAAGGTGCCAAGTCTAGATCTGGTTATTCTAAAAAGCTTGGATTTGAAGGAGGACAAATGCCTTTACAAAGAAGAGTTCCTAAATTTGGTTTTAAAAACATAAATAGAATTGAATACCAGGGAGTTAATTTAAATAAAATTCAACTTCTTTCAGATAATAAAAAGATAAAAGATGCTATTGATTTTCAAGCATTTGTTGACAATGGTTTAGCTAAAAAAAATGATCTTATAAAAATTTTGGCAACTGGAAAAATCTCAGTTCCATTAAAAATATCTGCCCATAAATTTTCTGCTGCAGCAAAATTAGCAATAGAAAAAAGTGGTGGAGAGATAGTTATATTATAGTATATGTACAAGTTTGTTGAAACATTACGAAATATTTGGAATATCGAAGAGTTAAGAAATAGAATCTTTATAACACTTTTCTTTATTGCTATTTATCGATTGGGTGCCCAAGTGGTTCTTCCAGGAATTGATTCTGTTCAACTAGGTGAATTATCCTCAAGAACTCAAGGTGGAGGATTGTTAGGAATTTTAAATGCATTCACCGGAGGAGCATTTGCTAATGCTTCTGTTTTTGCACTGGGAATTATGCCATACATTTCAGCTTCGATTGTCGTTCAGTTAATGGGTATTGCAATTCCTTATTTACAAAAACTTCAAAAAGAAGGTGAAAGTGGAAGAAAAACTATCAATCAAATTACAAGATGGCTTACGATACTAATTTGTATAGTTCAAGCTCCAGCATATCTTTTCAGTCTGGGAGCTTTAGGAGTCCCTGAAAGTGCCTTTATCATGGGTAAAGGACTTGGTTTTATTGTTCCTTCCGTGATAATTTTAGTTACTGGTTGTGTTTTTGCAATGTGGCTTGGTGAAAAAATTACAGATAGAGGAATTGGAAATGGTATTTCATTGTTGATTACTGTTGGAATAATAGCATCACTTCCCCTATCATTTGCTCAGGAGTTTACATCAAGAGTATATGAGAGTAACGGTGGTTTAATTTTAATTTTAATTGAGTTAGTAGTTTGGGTTATTGTAATAGGATTAAGTGTTTTATTAGTTTTAGCTGTTAGACAAATTCCTGTACAATACGCTAGAAGAACAGCTTCAGGAAATTTAGACAGAAATCAAGCTGGAACCCGACAATATATTCCCTTGAGATTAAACGCTTCTGGTGTGATGCCAATAATCTTTGCGCAAGCTATAATGTTTGCTCCAGCTTATATAGGTACACTATTAGGGGATTCAAGTGCTGGCCAATGGATGCAAGCTTCTTTTTCAGATATGTTTGGATTATGGTATAATATAGTATTTGGTCTGTTAATTGTAGTGTTTACATTTTTCTACACAGCAATTACAGTTCCTACAAACAAAATGTCCGACGATTTAAAAAGAAGTGGAGGTTTTGTTCCTGGAATTAGACCAGGTGGAGAAACATCTGAATTTTTAGATAAAATTATGTCACTGATAACATTTCCTGGTTCTTTATTTTTAGCTGCTCTTTCAGTTTTACCTGCAATAGTAGTTCAAATTATGGGAATGCAGCAAGGATGGGCATTATTTTATGGTGGTACCTCACTCTTGATTATGGTTGGGGTTGCTATTGATACAATTCAACAGATCAATGCGTATTTACTAAATAGGCATTACGATGGATTAATGAAAACTGGAAAAAATAGAAAATTAGCATAATATGGCAAAACAGACAGCTATAGAACAAGATGGTACTATTGTAGAAGCCCTTTCGAATGCTATGTTTAGGGTCGAATTACAAAATGGACATATAGTTACTGCACATATTTCCGGAAAAATGAGAATGCATTATATTAAATTATTACCCGGTGACAAAGTTAAATTAGAAATGAGTCCTTATGATTTAACAAAAGCCAGAATAACTTATAGACATTAAAATTATGAAAGTAAGAGCATCAGTAAAAAAAAGAAGTCCCGAATGTAAAATCGTTAGAAGAAAAGGGAGACTTTATGTAATTAACAAAAAGAATCCTAGATTCAAACAAAGACAAGGATAAATTATGGCAAGAATTTCAGGGGTTGATATCCCAAAACAAAAAAGAGGAGTTATAGCTCTAACCTACATTTTCGGAATAGGTAGAAGTCGCGCTAAGAATATTTTAGAAATGGCTAAAGTTAGTGTTGACAAAAAAGTTTCTGAGTGGAACGACGATGATACTGCAAAAATCAGAGAAGCAGTTGGAACATTTAAAATAGAAGGGGAGCTAAGGTCTGAAAATCAAATAAACATTAAAAGATTAATGGATATTGGGTGCTACAGGGGAATCAGACATAGATCTGGTCTTCCATTGAGAGGACAAAAAACTAAGAATAATTCTAGAACAAGAAAGGGAAAAAGAAAAACAGTTGCTAATAAGAAAAAAGTAACCAAATAATAAATTATGGCTAAAGTAGTTTCAAAAAAAAGAAAAGTTATTGTAGAGGCTTATGGTGAAGTTCACATTAATGCATCATTTAATAACATAATAATTTCTTTCACGAATAAAAAAGGAGAAGTCATTTCTTGGTCTTCAGCTGGTAAAATGGGATTTAGGGGATCTAAAAAAAACACCCCTTATGCTGCTCAGCTAGCTGCTGAGGAGGCTGTTAAGGTTGCTCAAGAAGCAGGTATGAGAAAAGCTAAGGTATTTGTCAAGGGACCTGGAAATGGAAGAGAGTCAGCAATAAGAACAATACATAATAATGGAGTTGAAGTTACAGAAATTTTTGATGTAACTCCTCAGCCTCACAATGGCTGTAGACCACCTAAAAGAAGAAGAGTATAATATTTTTTGTCGAAGGAGAGACCTTAATTCACAAAAATAAAAATTAAAAAATATGGCAAGATACACCGGTCCTAAAACTAAAATCGCTAGAAAATTTGGCGAAGCAATCTTTGGAGAAGATAAATCTTTTGAAAAAAAGAATTATCCACCAGGACAGCATGGAAACAATAGAAGAAGAGGAAAAAAGTCTGAATATGCTATTCAGCTTATGGAAAAACAGAAAGCTAAATATACTTATGGAATTTTAGAGAGACAGTTTAGAAATCTTTTCAAAAAGGCAAATAGTAGCAAGGGTGTTACTGGAGAAGTTTTACTTCAGTTGTGTGAATCAAGACTAGACAATCTAGTTTACAGATTAGGTATTTCCCCAACTAGAAGTGGTGCAAGGCAACTAGTAAGTCACAGACATATCACAGTAAACAATGAAATATGTAATATTCCCTCTAGGACTATTAAGCCAGGTGAAGTTATCGGAGTTCGTGAGAAATCAAAATCAGTTGCTACTATTGAGAATTCGATATCAGCTAATTCATCAATTTATGAGTGGGTATCTTGGAATGGTGATAGAATGCAAGGTACTTTTGTTTCACTTCCAGAAAGAGACCAGATCCCAGAAAATATTAAAGAACAATTAATCGTCGAATTATATTCGAAATAAATAATAAAAATAATTATGGCAGTATTCAATTTTCAAAAACCAGATAAAGTAATAATGATTGACTCTTCCGAATTTGAAGGTAAATTCGAGTTTCGTCCCTTAGAACCTGGCTATGGTTTAACCATAGGAAATGCTTTAAGAAGAGTTTTGTTATCCTCTTTAGAAGGTTTTGCATTTACTTCAGTTAGAGTTGATAATATAGATCATGAGTTTTCTTCGCTTCCTGGTATTGTTGAGGATGTTACAGAAATCGTATTAAATTTAAAACAAGTTTGTTTAAAAAGACAAATCGATTCTGTTGAAAATGAAACAGTAAATGTATCTATTCTTGGACAAGAACAAATTGTTGCCGGAGATTTACAGAAGTTTATCTCTGGTTTTCAGGTTTTAAATCCAGATCTTGTGATTTGTAATCTTGAAAAAAACATATCCTTTAATATCGAACTTAATATTGAAAAAGGAAGAGGTTATGTTCCAGCTGAGGAAAATAAAAAATCTTCAGCTCCTTTAGGAACAATTTTTATGGATTCAATTTTTACTCCTATAAAAAACGTTAAATATTCAATTGAAAATTTCAGAGTTGAACAGAAAACTGATTATGAAAAACTTGTTTTTGAAATCGTTTCTGATGGATCAATCCACCCTAAAGATGCACTGACTGAGGGAGCTAAGACATTAATTCATCATTTCATGCTTTTTTCTGATGAAAGAATTACTTTAGAAGCTGATGAAATTGCTCAAACTGAAACCTATGATGAAGAATCATTACATATGAGGCAATTGTTAAAAACCAGATTAATAGACATGGACCTTTCTGTTAGAGCACTTAATTGTCTAAAAGCTGCTGAAGTAGATACTTTAGGAGATTTAGTTTCATTTAACAAAAGTGACTTAATGAAGTTCAGAAATTTTGGGAAAAAATCTTTAACTGAACTCGAAGAATTGGTCATTATTAAAGGTTTAAATTTTGGAATGGATTTATCTAAATATAAGCTAGATAAAGATTAATAATTTATTATGAGACACGGAAAAAAATTCGCACATTTAGGTCGAAAAACAGCACATAGAAAATATATGCTTGCCAACATGGCTTGCTCATTAATAGAGCATAAATCTATTAACACCACTGTTGCGAAAGCAAAAGCTTTAAAAAGATACATAGAACCATTAATTACAAAATCTAAAACTGATTCCACTCATAACAGAAGAATAGTTTTTAGTTATTTAAAAAATAAATTTGCTGTTACAGAATTGTTCAGAAATATTTCAGTTAAAATTGGTGATAGACCTGGTGGATATACTAGGATTATTCGTTTAGGTAATAGGTTGGGTGATAATGCCAGCATGGCTTTAATTGAATTAGTAGATTTCAATGCTATTTACAATGTCAACAAAGAACCTAGTTCTAAAAGAAGAAGACGTAAAAAGAAAGGAAATTTAAGTACTGAGGCTGTGGTTGAAGAAGCTGTAGTTGAAGAGACTGTGGTTAAAGAAGCTGTGGTTGAAGAAGCTGTAGTTGAAGAGACTGTGGTTGAAGAAGTTTCAAACGATGAGAAGAAAGAAAATAGTGAGAAAAACGAAATTGACTCATCTGATTCTGATAAAATTGATTCAAAATAATAGAAATAATAAATTTTTCATAAAATTGTCAAAATCAAAGGATAATCTTAATGTTTATCCTTTTTTTTGTATTAATTTTGAATAAAAATGGTTAAAGACTCTATCCAAAATAAAGCTATAATTCTTTTAAAAGATGGTACCATTTTTTTTGGCAAAGCATTAGGTGTTAAAGGCACATCTTTTGGTGAATTATGTTTTAATACTGGAATGACTGGGTATCAAGAAATTTTTACTGATCCATCATACTACGGCCAATTAATGGTAACCACAAACGCCCATATCGGTAATTATGGAGTTAATGATGATGAAGTAGAATCTAAAAGTCCTAAAATTGCTGGACTCATTTGTAAGAATTTTAATTCAAATTTTTCTCGTCCAGCAGCTAAAAATTCCTTGCAAGACTTCTTTATAAAACATAAAATAGTTGCTATTTCTGATGTAGATACTAGAGCACTTGTTTCTTACATTAGAGACAATGGGGCTATGAATGCGGTTATTTCAACAGACACGAATTCGATTGATGATTTAAAAAAACAACTTAATAGTTTTCCATCAATGAAGGGATTGGAATTAGCCTCTAAAGTTTCTACCGATAAACCTTATTTTTATGGCAACTCTGATTCTAAATTCAAAATAGCCGCTCTAGACTTAGGAATAAAAGAAAATATATTGAGAAATTTTTCTAAAAGAGATGTATACATTAAAGTTTTTCCATATAATTCAACTTTTGAAGAAATGTCAAAATGGAAACCTGATGGGTATTTTATTTCCAATGGTCCTGGTGATCCTGAGCCCTTAGCTGATGCTATTCAAACAGCTAAAAATATTTTAAAAACAAATGTTCCTCTTTTTGGTATTTGTCTTGGTCATCAGATTATTGCCTTAGCTGTTGGAATTTCAACTTATAAAATGCATAATGGACATAGGGGTATTAATCATCCTGTTAAAAATTTGATTACTGGAAAGGGTGAAATTTCTTCACAAAATCATGGTTTTGCAATTTCTCTTGAAGAAACAGAATCTAACAATAATATTGAAATTACCCACGTTCATCTAAATGATAATACAATTGCTGGAATTAAAATAAAAAACAAAAATTGTTTCTCTGTTCAATACCATCCTGAAGCTAGTCCTGGCCCACACGATTCAACTTATCTTTTCGATCAATTTATTGAAATGATGAAAATTAATAAATAATTATGAGTAAAATAACCAAAATTAAAGCTAGACAAATTTTTGATTCTAGAGGAAATCCAACTGTTGAAGTTGACGTATTAACTGAAAATGGCTTTTTAGGTAGAGCTGCTGTTCCCTCCGGTGCTTCGACTGGTGAACATGAAGCAGTAGAACTTAGGGATGGAGGAAATAAATATATGGGTAAAGGTGTTTTAAAAGCAGTTAACAATGTAAATAAGATAATTTCCAAAGAGATAGTTGGTAAATCTGTTTTTGATCAAAAACAAATTGATCAATTGATGATTGATTTAGACGGTACCCATAATAAAGCAAATTTAGGGGCTAACGCTATATTAGGAGTTTCATTAGCTACAGCTAAAGCAGCTAGTAATGAAAAAAAGGTTCCACTTTATTCTTACATTTCAAATAACAGCGCTAAAACTCTTCCAGTTCCCATGATGAATATTATTAATGGAGGATCTCATTCAGATGCGCCAATTGCTTTCCAAGAATTTATGATAATGCCTGTAAAAGCGGATTCATTTACACATGCAATGCAAATGGGAACCGAAATATTTCATAATTTAAAAAAAATACTTATTGAAAGAGGACTGACTACATCAGTTGGTGATGAGGGTGGTTTTGCACCTAAACTTGATGGAACTGAGGATGCATTGAATACTATTATATTAGCTATTGAAAGTTCTGGCTATTCTGCAGGTGATGAGGTAATGATTGCTTTGGATTGTGCTTCATCTGAATTTTATGTTAATGGTATGTATGATTATTCAAAGTTTGAAGGAAAAAACGGAAAAATTTTAAATTCTAAACAACAAGCTGAGTATTTAAGTGAACTAGCAAAAAAATTTCCTATTATTTCTATTGAAGATGGTATGGATGAAAACGATTGGGATGGATGGGAATATTTAACTAAAATTTGCGGAAGTAATGTACAACTAGTTGGAGATGATTTGTTTGTTACTAATGTAGAAAGACTTTCTAATGGTATTAAAAATAATATTGGTAATTCTATTTTAATTAAAGTTAACCAAATCGGAACCCTGTCTGAAACAATTGATGCGGTTAATATGGCACATAATGCTGGTTTCACTAGTGTTATGTCACATAGGTCAGGCGAAACAGAAGATTACACTATCGCTGATTTAGCAGTTGGCTTATCTACTGGACAAATAAAGACTGGTTCTGCGTCTAGAAGTGATAGAATAGCTAAATACAATCAGTTATTAAGGATTGAAGAACAATTAGGTTCTAAAGCTTACTTTCCAAAAAAAGAAGCCTTCAAAATAGCGTTTTAAATCAAGTTTTTTTCAGTAATTTTGTAAAATTTATGAGTAACAAGGCTAAATTAAAAATAAACGACTCTGAAATTGAATTAAATTTGATTGAAGGGTCCGAACAGGAAATTGGAATTGATATTAGTTCTTTAAGACTCAAATCTAATATTATCACTTTAGATCCTGGCTACAAAAATACAGGTTCTTGTAAAAGCAGTATAACTTTTTTAGATGGTGAAAAGGGAATTCTTAGATATAGAGGATATTCTATTGAAGAATTAGCCAATAAAGCAGATTTTTTAGAAGTTGCCTATTTATTAATTTTTGGAGAATTACCAAATAAACAACAATTAGAAAAACTTTCAAATGATATTAAAGAAAGATCAATCATTGATGAAGATTTAAGGATAATTCTTAACAGCTTTCCTAAATCCGCTCATCCAATGGGTATACTATCATCACTAACAAGTGGTTTAGTAGCATTTGACCCGTCAGCTGTTAATATTGACGATGAGGAGGATATGTATGATGCTATTCTTAATTTATTAGCAAAAATACCAGTATTAGTTGCATGGGTATATAGAAGAAGAAATGGTCTTCCACTTGAATATGGTGATACGTCACTTGCTTATGTTGAAAATCTTGCTAAGATGATGTTTCAACGACCTAATAAAGAATACGTACAAAATGATACTATTGTTAGCGCATTAAATAAATTATTGATCTTACATGCAGATCATGAACAAAATTGCTCTACATCAACAGTTAGAATTGTTGGATCTTCATATGCCGGATTATTTGCTTCTGTTGCCGCTGGGATATCCGCTCTTTGGGGAAGGTTACATGGTGGAGCTAACCAAGCTGTTATAGAAATGCTTGAAGAAATACAAAAAGACGGTGGTGATACAAAAAAATTCATGTCTAAGGCTAAGGATAAGTCAGATCCGTTTAGATTAATGGGTTTTGGTCACAGGGTTTATAAAAATTTTGATCCAAGAGCTAAAATAATTAAAGTTGAAGCTGATAAAGTGTTGAACGAATTAGGTATTAATGACCCAATTTTAGATATAGCCAAAGGGTTAGAGAAAGAAGCCCTTATTGACAACTACTTTATTGAAAGAAAACTTTATCCAAATGTTGATTTTTATTCAGGTATTATATATAAAGCTCTTGAAATACCAAGCGAAATGTTTACTGTTATGTTTGCTTTAGGAAGACTCCCAGGATGGGTTGCTCATTGGCGTGAAATGAGAATTAATAAAGAACCAATCGGTAGACCTAGACAAATTTATACTGGAGAAAAACTAAGAAAATTTTCTGAAATTAATAATCGCTAGTTTTGTCAGTCAAAATGAATTTCTCTGTTAATGATGAAACTTCAAAACTTATTTCTGTAATAATCGGTATAGCCAATGATATGGGAGAAACACCCAATATAGATGATTTATACGACCCAAAATCAATTCAGAACTTAAAATTGGGAAATTATCCTTTAGAATCTAACATGGTAATTGAACTTGAAAATTTTTCTAATATTTTAATAAAGCATGGAGTTAATGTTTTTAGACCAAGTAATATTAAAAAGTGTAATCAAATTTTTACAAGAGATGTTGGTTTTGTAATAAACAACTTTTTTTTTAAATCTAATATTCTTCCAAAAAGAGACAAAGAATATTTTGGAATCAAATCAATTGTTGAAAATTTTAATGGACAAGTGGTGAATATTCCCGAAAAAATACATGTTGAGGGTGGAGATGTTATTTCAACAGATAATAATATTTTTATAGGGTTTTACGATAAAATCGATTACAGCGAGTTATATACTGCTCGTACAAATAAGTATGCAATTAGTTATTTTAAAAATTTTTTTCCAAAAAAAAACATTAAAGGTTTTCACTTAAAAAAATCAAATTTAGATCCTCTAAAAAATGTACTTCATTTAGATTGTTGTTTACAATTAATTGGGAGAAATAAAGCAATTGTATACCCAGATGCTTTTACTTATAAGGAGGACTATAAATGGATACAAGCTTTTTTTGGAATTGAAAATATTTTTGAGATTACAAATAAAGAAATGTATGAAATGAACAGCAATATTCTTTCAATTAGTCCTGAAATAGTTGTTTCTGACCCTAAATTTATAAGACTTAATAATTGGTTAGAATCTAATGATATTTTAGTTGAAAAAATTTCATTTAATGAAGTTTCAAAACAAGAAGGGTTGTTTAGATGTTCTTCGCTTCCTTTAACAAGAGGTTAAGTTATGGGTATTAATTTGCATTCTATTTTAATGGTTAGACCTTCAAAGTTTCGAAGAAATTTACAAACAGTAGAAAGTAATTATTTTCAGAACGATACTCTATATCTAAATTCTGATACAATTTCAAAAAATGCAATTAAAGAGTTCGATGAATTAGTTTTAAAAATAAAATCATGTGGATTTAAAGTTTTTGTTTTTCAGGATGACGGAAACAATGACACCCCTGACTCCATATATCCAAATAATTGGATTACTTTCCATAATGATAAAAGAATTGCAATATATCCAATGTATGCTAAAAACAGAAGGTTGGAAAGAAATGAAAATGTTCTAAATTTTTTAGAACATAATAATGTCTACTTTAATCATATTTTTGATTATAGTAGTGCTGAAAAAAAGCAAATGTTTTTGGAGGGTACGGGAAGTATGGTTCTAGATAGGATAAATAAAAAGGCATATTGCTCAATTTCCAAAAGAACAAACGAAGATCTCATATTTGAATTTTGCAATGATTTTAAATACTTGCCAATAATATTTAATTCATTTCAAAATCATGAAAACAAGAGAAAACCAATTTATCATACAAATGTAATGATGAGTGTTGCAAAGGATTATGTTATTGTTTGTTTAGAAGCAATTGATGATAAAAATGAAAGAAAAAAGTTAATTAGTAGTTTTGAGGATGATAAAAAAGAAATCATTTCAATATCTGAAAATCAGTTAAAGCTATTTGTTGGTAATGTTATTGAACTTAGAAAGAATGAAAAAAGTTTTTTGTTCATGAGTGATACAGCCCATCGTTCTTTAAAAAACAATCAATTGCAAAGATTGACTAATTATTCAAAAATAATTAGTAGTCCGATTGATACTATTGAAAAATGTGGAGGTGGGGGAGTTAGATGTATGATTGCAGAAATATTTAATTAGAATTTTTAATATTCAGTATTTTTTTAAAATATTGATGATCCTTTTTTTTATCTACTAAAACTTTAATAAAATATTTATCAATATAAATTGAATAGACATTAGATTCCCCTTTAAATAATTTTAATTTATAAAATGGTATTATTAATCCATAGGTTTCTAATAAAGATCTAAATCTGATAATTAAACCATTTTTTCTAATTTCAATGTTACAACAATTGTCATTATTGTCTAAGTCTAGAAGGTTTTGAATCTCAGAACTTGAGGCTGTGATTTTTAAGCTAGAGGACCCAATTCCGTTCATCTTTATTCTTTCAAATAAAGTGTATGTATCTCCTATCATTTTTAAAATTTCATTTTTAATTTTTGGATTATTATAAGAAATATTTCTAAGCATATGAATTAAAATTATTTTTTGTAAAGGTATTTTATTAAAATGTAATTATTCTTTTTATAAGTATATTTACTCGCAAATTATTTAAATGAATCTTCATAATTTATTAAAAAGAAAAGTATCTGAGTTTATCTTAAAAAAATACGATTTAAATTTTAATGAATTGGAAGTTCAGATGACTAAAAAAGATTTTATTGGTGATATTACTATTGTTGTATTCCCATTAGTTAAAAGTCTTAGAAAATCTCCTTTAGAAATTGGAAATGAAATCGGAGAATTTCTTTTAAAAGAGTTAGAATATGTTGAAGAATTCAATCTAATTCAAGGATTTTTAAACTTAGTAATCAAAAGTCAGTTCTATTTAGAATTTTTAAATCAGATCTTTGATCAAGATAATTATGGATTTATTAAACCTAGTTTAGAAGATCCTACAATCTTAGTTGAATTCGCATCTCCGAACACTAATAAACCTCTTCATTTAGGACATATTAGAAATATTTTATTAGGAGATTCAATTTCAAAAATTTTACAGGCTAATGGAAAAAATATCCACAAGACACAAATTATTAATGACAGAGGAATTCATATATGTAAATCAATTGTGGCATGGTTGAAATTTGGGAAAAATAGTACTCCATCAGATCTTAATGAAAAGGGAGATTTTTTTGTTGGAAAGTACTATGTTCTTTTTGATAAAGTTTATAAGGAAGAAATTTTACAATTAATTAGTGAGGGAAAAGATAATGCTTATGCTAAAAAAAATGCTCCTATTTTTTTAGATGCCCAAAGTTTATTGATTAAATGGGAATCAGGAGATAAAAAAGTTATAGAACTTTGGAAAAAGATGAATTCGTGGGTTTACGATGGCTTTGAAAAAACTTATAATAATATAGGAGTTAATTTTGACTCTTATTATTATGAGAGCAAAACTTATCTTTTAGGTAAAGATATTATAAATGAAGGATTAAAAAATAATGTTTTTTTCAAAAAAGAAGATGGTTCCGTTTGGATTGATTTAACTGATGATGGATTAGATGAAAAAATTCTATTGAGGTCGGACGGTACATCCGTTTATATGACACAAGACTTGGGAACAGCTTTATTAAGGTATAAGGATTACCCAAATATGGATGGAATGATCTATACAGTTGGAAACGAACAGGATTATCACTTTAAAGTTCTATTTAAAATTTTAAAAAAATTAGGTTTCGAATGGTCTAAAAACTTACATCATTTAAGTTATGGTATGGTTGATTTACCCTCTGGAAAAATGAAAAGTAGAGAAGGCACTGTTGTTGATGGGGATGATTTAATTAGTGAAATGAAATTGAATGCTAGTAATTTATCAAAAGAACTTGGTAAGATCGATGAGTTTTCAAATTCCGAGAAGGACATGCTTAATAGTACAATTGGATTAGGAGCACTGAAATATTATATTTTGAAAGTAGATCCTAAAAAAAGAATTTTGTTTGACCCATCTGAGTCTATAGATTTTAATGGTAATACTGGACCTTTTGTTCAGTATGCCTATGCAAGAATTCAATCATTGAAAAGAAAATCTAGTTTTTCATTAGAAAAAATAAATTTGGACTTTGAAATCAATGAAAAAGAAAAAGATATTTTAAAGCAATTAACACAGTTTCCTATATCAATTAAAGCAGCAGCAGATAATTACAGCCCTGCATTAATTGCAAATTACACATTTGAACTAGTAAAATTATTTAATTCCTATTATCAATCAATTACTATTCTTAAAGTAAATGACAAAACCATAAAGAATTTTAGGTTAACTCTTTCTTTTAAGGTTGGTGAAGTAATTAAAAATTCGATGAAATTATTGGGAATCAATGTCCCTGAAAAAATGTAAAAAAAAACCGCCTATTAGAGCGGTTTTTTTTATAAAAAAAATGTACTTACTATTTTGAAACAGCAAGATTATAAACTACAAGACCGAAACCAATTTTGTTAATTGAGTCACCGATGTTGTAAATAACTTCCATGTTAGGTACAAAAGCATCAATAAAATCATACCATCCGTCAGTTCCTGCCATGTAACCAATAGGGTAAATAGCCCAACCAATTATTACAAATAAACACAAAGTGTTATGAGCAGATTGAACTGCGCCACCCGCAGAAGCTGCAAGTTTAGCTAACTCACCAAATTTGATCATGTAGACAATGTAGAAATATGCTAAACCAGAGAATAATCCCCACATAGCAGCGTTTCCTAAGCCTGCTTCACCAACATATCCAGTAACAAGCATAATTGTAGAAGCTACTACTAAATGCTTTAAATGTTTGGTTGTTGCACCAGCACCTTTTAAAATAAGATAGAATTCAACACACATTAATGGTACAGTAAGTATCCAGTCAACATATCTGAAAACTACAGTATTGTCGCCAGCAGCATGAGCATCTCTCATGTACATGTAATGAACTGCAGCAATAAAAGTAATTAATCCAGAGACTAAAATAGAAGTTCTCCATTTAGCGTCAACTGAATTCATGGATAAGAAGAAAAAAGCAGATGCTGCCATCATTGCCATTGTACCTATCCAAAAGGTAATACCTACTAAATCGTCACCAGCAGGAGTATCACCAAAAAAATACATTAAGTTTAAAAAATTTTCCATAATTATAATAATTAATTGTTTTGTTAATATCCAAATATATAAAAACAATTCTTATTCGCTACATTTGTAAATAAATATTTTTAAAATATGCTGTTAAAATCTCAAATTTTTAACAACTTTTCATTCAAATTAATACTTATTCCCTCAATTTTTTGTCTAATTCTTAGTTTTTTTTTGAGTGAATTTGCTCAGAACTTATTGATTTTCAGTGGAATTTTATCTTTTGGTATAATTCATGGAGCTAATGACATATTATTATTAAAAAAAAACACAAGAAATAATGATGACTCATCACTTAGCTTATTAATAAAGTATTTGGCTATGGTTATTTCTTTTGGAATCTTTTTTTATTTTATTCCGTTTTACGCACTAATTTTTTTTGTTTTATTTAGTTCGTATCATTTTGGTGAGCACCAATGGACAATGTTTGACAACAATGGATTAAAGAAATTGAATTTTTTTTACTTTAGCTATGGTCTTTTTTTGTTTTCATTACTTTTTTGGATTCATAGCTCTCAAGTAAGTATAGTGATAGAAGACATTACAAAATTTCAAATTCAATTATTTTTTTATGATTATTTATTAATTATTTCTTTTATATTAATGTTTTTTAGTGGTTTTTTTAATTTTAAATATATCTTAAATCAATTATTTATTCAATTGATACTGATTACTTTACTTTCTTTCATTTTTTACTCAACAAAATTAATTTATGCTTTTGGTATTTATTTTGTTTTTTGGCATAGTATACCTTCGATTTTAGAACAATCAAGATATATATATGGAAAATCAGATTTTAAATCAATTATTTCATATTTAAAAAATGCTTTTGTGTATTGGTTAATCTCTTTGATTGGATTATTTATCATTTATTTTTTCATGAAAGATTTTCAAAATCTTTTAATAAGTATTTTCTTTTCATTCTTAGCTGCTATTACTTTCCCTCATGCAGTTATAATATTTAGAATAAAAAGAAATTAAATTTTGGATATAAAATTTTCAAATCATTAGATTTGTATTAAATATTTATCAATGTTTAATAATCTTACAGACAAACTTAATTCTGCATTTCAAGTTTTAAAAGGACATGGTAAAATAACTGAAATAAATGTTGCAGAAACTCTCAAGGAAGTAAGAAGAGCTTTGTTAGAAGCTGATGTTAATTTCAAGACAGCTAAAGAGTTTACATCAAATGTAAAAGCCAAGGCAATAGGTCAAAATGTTCTTACAAACCTTAATCCAGGTCAATTGATGGTTAAAATAGTTAAAGATGAACTTACTGCTCTTATGGGCAATGAGTCATCAGGAATTAATTTGTCAAAACCTTTCACTATAATTTTAATGTCTGGCCTTCAGGGATCTGGTAAAACAACTTTTAGTGGAAAATTAGCTCAATATTTAGTTAAAAAGAAATCTAAAAATCCCTTGTTGGTAGCTTGTGATGTTTACAGACCAGCAGCAATTGAACAATTAAATATTATTGGCAACCAAATTGGAGTAGAAGTGTATTTTGATGAAGAGGAAAAAAACCCAGTAATTATTGCAAAGAATGCGATTAATTATGCTAAAACGAATGGAAAAAACACTGTTATCATTGATACGGCTGGTAGGTTAGCTATAGATGAAAAAATGATGAATGAAATTAAAAATATTCATCAAGTTACTAATCCATGTGAGACCTTGTTTGTTGTTGATTCTATGACTGGACAAGACGCTGTTAATACCGCCAAAACTTTTAATGATATTTTAAATTTTGACGGTGTTATATTAACCAAACTAGATGGCGATACGAGAGGAGGAGCGGCTCTATCAATTAAGTCAGTTGTGGATAAACCTATCAAATTCATTGGAACTGGTGAAAAAATGGATGCCATTGACATTTTTCATCCTGAAAGAATGGCTGATAGAATACTTGGGATGGGAGATATCGTTTCGCTTGTTGAAAAAGCACAAGATTTATATGACGAAAAACAAGCAAGAATTTTAAATAAAAAAATTGCTAAAAGTCAATTTGGTTTTGATGATTTTTTGGAACAGATTAAAAAAATTAAACAGATGGGTAATTTAAAAGATATGGTCAATATGATACCTGGAGCTAGTAAAGCTATGGGTGATAATGAAATTGATGAGGATTCTTTTAAACACATTGAGGCACTTATCTATTCGATGACACCAAAAGAAAGATCAAATCCTAAAATTATTGATATTAGTAGAAAAAAAAGAATTTCAAAAGGAAGTGGATTGGATGTCCAAGAACTAAATAAACTTTTAAAACAATTTCAGCAAATGTCTAAAATGATGAAAATGATGCAAGGTGGGGGTTCTGGAAAATTAATGCAGATGATGCAAGGAATGAAATAATTATATACATATGAAAATTATTGATGGTAAAATGATTTCCAATTTAATTAAAGAGGAAATTAAACAAGAAGTTGAGAAAATTATTAAAAAAGGGGAACGCCCTCCTCATTTAGCAGCAATTCTAGTTGGTAATGATGGTGCTAGTTTGACATATGTTGGTAGTAAGGTTAGATCGTGTAAGCAAGTTGGTTTTGATTCAACTCTTTTAAAGTTACCTGCTGAAATTTCACAAAAGGATCTTCTTAATAAAATTCATGAACTAAATAACGATGATAAAATTGATGGATTTATTGTTCAACTTCCCTTGCCAAATCATATTGATGAAGAAGAAGTTTTAATGACTGTTAATCCAAATAAAGATGTTGATGGATTCCATCCTTCAAATTTTGGAAAAATGGCTCTTAATATGGAATCTTTTATTCCTGCTACGCCTTACGGAATTATTGAACTTTTAAAACGTTATGAAATAAATACCTCTGGAAAAAATACTGTGGTAATTGGAAGAAGTAATATAGTAGGAAGACCAATTAGTATTTTATTGAGTAGGAAAGGGAACCCTGGAGATTCAACGGTAACTTTAGTGCACAGTAGAACTAAAAATCTTGAAAGCTTCACGAAAAATGCTGATATAATTGTCTCTGCTTTGGGTGTTCCAGATTTTTTAAAATCTGAAATGGTAAAAAAGGGAGTGATTATAATTGATGTGGGTATAACAAGAGTTAAAGATGATTCAAACTCTAAAGGTTATGTAATAAAAGGTGATGTGGATTTTGAATCAGTTAAAGAAAAAGCTAGTTTCATTACACCTGTTCCAGGTGGAGTAGGTCCAATGACAATAGCTATGTTACTTAAAAACACTCTTTTTTCTAAAAATTTATAAGATTTTATTTTGCAAAAATTTGTTTAGAATCTTTAAAAGATTTGAATTCTAAAGCATTTCCTGAGGGGTCTTTAAAAAACATAGTCGCTTGTTCTCCAACTAGACCCTTAAATCTAACATAAGGCTCTATTACAAATTCTACATTTTTATTTTTAAGTTTTTGTGAAAATTCATTAAACATCTCCCACTCTAATATTATACCAAAATGGGGAATAGGAACATCCTTTCCATCAACTGGATTACTATTTTTTGATTTTGTTGAGTTTTCATCAAAGTGAATTACTAGTTGGTGTCCAAAAAAATTAAAATCTACCCAGTGATTGCTGCTTCTTCCTTCTTCAAGTCCCAATATATCTTTGTAAAAAGTTTTGGCTTTTTTTAAATCCTTTACAGGAATTGCTAAATGAAATGGTGAAAGTTTATTCATTATTAAATGATTTAGTCCCATCCAATCATAAATCTTTTGATTTTAGAGTTTGACGGAATGTTAATTGATTGAATTTTTTTACTAGTGCCTAATCTAAACTCTAGAGGTAAGTTTTTTTTATCAATTATGAAGTAAGCATCAATTTCATCTACAAAAACAACAATGTTGTTAATTGTGTTTTGAATATCTGAAATGGTAAGATTTCTTTTTATGTCTCCAAAAGAACTATTTGAACTGATTCCTTGTATAGTTTTAAACTTGTCACTTATTATTTCTATGGTTTCAATTCTTTCATTTATATCATGTTGTTGTTTAGGAGTAAGTGAAAGAAGGTGTTCCTTATTACTATTAAAAATTAAATATTTGTCGTCTCCAGAAAACATATAGTCTCCTTCTCCAATCCTTTTAACAATCGAGTCGTTTAAGAATAACGAATCTAGCTCTTTAACAAGAGTTTCATTGTTTACCTTACCAACTTGTCCTTTTTTTATTAGATAGTCAGGGTTATTTGAACATCCAACATAAAATAATGTTAATAAAAAAAACACTAAATTTTTCATCTAATATTAAAAATTAATTAAAAGTAGTAATTCCTTTTTAATGTTAATTAATTATATGATATATATTTGTCCTGTGGATAAAAACTTGGATAAATCTGATATTGAATTAGGAATAAAACTCCCAATTATGGAATCTTTTTACACCATTCAAGGTGAGGGATATTATAGCGGATCAGCTGCCTATTTCATCAGAGTTGCGGGGTGTGATGTTGGGTGTCACTGGTGTGACGTAAAAGAAAGTTGGGACTCTAATATTCATCCTGTAATTTCAATTAATATGTTAGTGGACAATGCTGTAAAACATTCAAAAATGGTGGTCATAACAGGCGGCGAACCTTTGATGTGGAATATGAATCCCTTAACAAAATTATTAAAACAAAATGGAATTAAAGTTCATATAGAAACATCAGGTTCTAATACACTAACAGGTTCCTGGGATTGGATATGTTTATCTCCAAAAAAAAGAAAATCCCCCTCTGATGAAGTTTATTTACGAGCTAACGAACTTAAAGTAATAGTTTTTAATAAACATGATCTTATTTATGCAGAAGAACAATCAAAAAAAGTCAACAAAAAATGTATTCTTTTTTTGCAGCCTGAATGGGACAAAAAAGATGAAATGCTGCCAATTATAGTCGATTATATTAAAAAAAATGATAAGTGGAAAATTTCTTTACAAACTCATAAGTATCTAAAGATTCCTTAATCTATTTATACAATAAATATTTAGATCTAATGGATTTAAAAACTTCAATATCATCTTTCCAACTTTGTTTTATTTGTTTTTCACTATAACCATTAATAATTTGATTTTTAAGCTTATTATTTCCAGCTAATTTGTTAAATCCATCTCTAAAAAATTTAGATTTATTTTTTGATTTATTGTAAGCATCTATAAGCCACTTCAAGTTTATTTCACTTAAAAATGGATAGTTGCTTAGATCAATTCCATTACAGTTTATATCCATATGCTTTGGGAATTTTGCTCCTTTCATTGATTGTGGTGTAAAATTAAATGATGTTTTACTCCACTCAGGGCTGCCAATTACTTGAAATTGTTTAGTTGTTCCTCTGCCAATACTAATAGGTGTTTGTTCAAAAAAACATAAACTTGGATATAAATTAATTGATTGTTTATTAGGTAGATTAGGTGATGGTTTAATAGGTAAAAGATAGTTTATATTTCTATCGTAATTTTTTATGGGGATAACCTTTAAATTTGATTTAACTTGGTTTAGTAACCAACCTTCTTCATTAATCATTATTCCAAATTCACCTATTGTCATGCCGTGAACAATTGGAACAGGGTGCATTCCAACAAAACTTTGAAATTGTTTTTCAAGTACAGGCCCGTCTATATAATGTCCATTTGGATTAGGCCTATCTAAAATTATTAACTCTTTATTATTTTCAGCCACAGCCTCCATTATATAATGCAGTGTTGAAATGTATGTATAAAATCTAGCACCTACGTCTTGAATATCAAATATTACTACATCTATATTCTTTAAATGATCTTTAGTTGGTTTTTTATTTGATCCGTGAAGAGATATAATTGGTAAACCAGTTTTGTTATCCTTTCCATCTTCTACTTTTTCCCCAGCATCTGCCTCGCCTCGAAAACCATGCTCAGGTGAAAAAACCTTCTTTACTTTTATGTTTAATTTAATTAGTGAGTCAATAAGGTGAATTGAGCTGTTTTGTGATTTTATTATTGATGTTAAATTAGCAACGATTGCTACATTTTTTTCCTTAATGTCATTTAAAAACAATTCTGTTCTTTCTGCGCCTACTTTTAATTTTTCATTTTTTTGTGAAAAAGATAAAAAGCTAAACGTCATTAAAATCAAAAAAAAGGTATTTTTGAATATAATTCTACAGAGTTTCATTTGTTATGAGATTTGAATCATTTATTGCATCTCGAATAATAAGGTCAAAGCCTTATAAAAATACTATATCATCACCAATAATAAAAATTTCAATTTTATCTATTTCAATGGGTTTAATAATGATGATAATTTCAATTTCATCCGGAGTTGGCCTGCAAAAATCTATTGAAGATAAAGTGTCTTCCTTTTTTGGTCATATTATTATATCAAATTTTCAAAACAACTCATCCCAATCATCATTAAACCCAATTGTGTTTAATCAAGATTTTTATAATAGTAATATAAATAATAAAATTTTACATATTCAAACAGTCGCTTATAAATCTGGAGTTATTACGACTGAATCAACTTTTGAAGGAGTGGTTTTCAAAGGAATACGTAAAGATTTTAATTCTAATAATTTTTCTAAATATTTAGTTGAAGGTAAATTTCCAAATTTAAACGACAAGTTAACTAATGATGTTATGATTTCTGAACATTTGTCAAAAAGATTATTTATCAATTTAGGAGATAAATTCAAAACTACCTTTTTTAAAAATGGATCTTCCCTTCCAAATGAAAGAAATTTTAAAGTTGTTGGAATTTTTAAATCTGGTTTGATTGAATTTGATCAAATTTATTTTTTAGGTGATATAAGACATATTCAAAAGATGAATAATTGGAAACATGATGAAATAGGAAGCTTTGAGTTGTTTATTAATAATTTTGATGAGATTTCAAATATTTCTAACGAATTATATGAAAACACGTCATCAGACCTTGATGTTTTCAAAATTTCAGATAAATTTCCTGACATATTTAATTGGATAGCACTCTTTGATATGAATATTTTGGTTATTGTTATAATAATGATTTTAGTAGGTGGAATTAATATGATTACTGCTTTATTAGTTACCATTTTAGAAAAGACTCAATTAATAGGTGTTTTAAAAGTTTTAGGGTCAAAGCAAACTTCGATTAGAAATATTTTTATCTCAAATGGTGTGTACTTGATTTCCTTGGGTCTTTTTTTTGGAAATTTAATTGGTATTGGACTGGTGTTATTTCAAAAAGTAACTGGGTTTATCAAGTTAGATCCTCAAACATATTACGTTTCTGAAGTGCCTTTAGATTTAAATTTTACTACAATTATTTTATTAAATCTTGGTGTTTTACTTCTCTGTTTTGCTATGTTGATAATACCTTCATTCATTATTGGCAGAATTTCTCCAACTGATTCTTTAAAAATTAATTGAATAATATTAAGCAAAAGTTATTTTGACAAAACTTAAAGTTTAAATTTGTATTTTAAATTTTTATGAGATATTCAAAAAATATTTTAGAAACCATAGGAAATACACCTTTAATCAAATTAAATAAAATCACGTCTGAAATAGATGCTTTGGTACTTGCCAAGGTAGAATATTTTAATCCAGGAAACTCTGTTAAAGACAGAATGGCATTGAAAATGATTGAAGATGCTGAAAAAGATGGTAGGTTAAAGCCTGGAGGAACAATTGTTGAGGGAACGTCAGGAAATACAGGTATGGGTTTAGCATTGGCAGCCATTGTTAAAGGATATAAACTTATATGTGTTTCTACCGATAAACAGTCTAAAGAAAAGTTTGATGTATTAAGAGCGGTCGGAGCTAAAGTTATTGTATGTCCTACTGATGTTAAACCTGATGATCCTAAGTCATATTATTCTACTTCAAAAAGAATTGGTGAAGAAACACCTAACGCATGGTATGTCAATCAGTATGATAACCCATCTAACAGTTCTGCTCATTATGAGTCTACAGGTCCTGAAATATGGTCTCAAACTGATGGTAAAATTACTCATTTTGTTGTGGGAGTAGGTACTGGAGGAACTATTTCTGGAGTCGCCAAATTTTTAAAAGAAAAAAATCCAAATATTAAGATTTGGGGAATTGACACTTATGGATCCGTTTTTAAAAAATATCATGAAACTGGAATTTTTGATGAAAAAGAAATATATCCCTATGTTACAGAGGGAATTGGTGAAGATATATTACCAAAAAATGTTGATTTTGACTTAATCGATGCATTTGAAAAAGTAACAGATGAGGACGCAGCTTTGTATACAAGAAAATTAGCCAAAGAGGAAGGTATTTTTGCTGGAAATTCATGTGGAGCTGCTGTAAAGGGACTTTTACAATTGAAAAATAAATTTAAAAAGGAGGATGTAGTTGTAATTTTACTACATGATTCAGGCAGTCGCTATATTGGAAAAATTTATAATGATGATTGGATGGATGAACAAGGTTTTAGAAAAGAGTAGAATAAATTAATGAAAGATTTTATTATTAATAATCCTTCAAATTTATTAGTTGAAAACTCAACAAATAAAATTTTAAAAAAAAGTAAACCTCTTATATTTCATAAAAAATTAAGAAATTATTTTAAAACACCTCTTTATGAACTTTCTGGCTTATCAAATAATTTAAATATTGCTAATCTATTTATAAAAGATGAATCACAAAGATTTGGTTTAAATGCTTTTAAAGGGTTAGGGGCCTCTTATGCTGTCAGTTTAATTTTAAAAAACAAACCTGAAGTTTCTGTTTTTTGTACTGCAACAGATGGCAATCATGGAAAAGCCTTGGCGTGGTCATCAAAGATGTATAATAGAAAATGCGTCGTATACGTGCCTAGAAACACTTCAAAATTAAGAATCAAAGGAATTTCATCTTACGGTGCTAAAGTTGAAATATTAGATTTAAATTACGAGAATACTTGTAAATATGCCTTTAATATATCTCTAAAAAATAATTGGGAATTTGTTCAAGATGCTTCCTGGGATAATTATGAAACTATTCCCGCTTACATAATGTCTGGTTATTTAACTCACTTAATAGAAATGCAGGATACCATTAATTTTATAAATAAACCAAGTATTGATATTGTCTTTTTACAATGTGGAGTTGGATCTTGGGCAGCTTCTTGTATTTGGTATTATTTAAATAGGTACGGAATCAATAGACCTAAAATTATTTTAGTAGAGCCCAATGAATCAAGTGGAGTTTATGATTCCCTTAATAATGGTAAAAGAGTTTCTCCAGTTGGAAATTTAACTACAATAATGGCCGGTTTAAATTGTGGTATTCCTTCAAAATCTGCTTGGAATATAATAAAAAGTGGTTGTGATGGGGTTATAAAAATATCGGATAATCGAGTAAAATCATCAATGAAATTATTATATAATCCTTATGAAAATGATTCTAAAATTATTTCTGGTGAATCCGGTGCTGCCGGCCTTGCGGGATTAATTAAATGCTTAAGTGATGAAAAAGTAAAAAAATTAAAAAAACATATTGGGCTTGACAAAAATTCAAGAATATTACTTTTCAACACAGAGGGAAATACTGATAAAGAAAGTTTTTTAAGAATTATAAATAATTAGATTTTAAAAGATTTCATCTGGAAATACAATTATACTTTCAAATCCTCTTTTACTCACACTTGACACGCCAAATAAGTAATTATCAATAACTACACCTTCTAAAGTATAATCATTTATTTTTCCTACAAATTTACTATTTTCCCATACAGGTGATGTAGTATTTCTCCAATAAATCTTATATCCAATTATACCCTCGTCATCTTGAATGTCCCATTTGAGTTTAGTAGATGGTTCTACAATACCACCAATTTTTAAATTCTTAGGCTCCTCAGGACTCCATCCTAATGAAGCTAAATTAATTGCATTGACTGCTGTTAGACTTTTTGCATATTGAAAATTAACTCCAGAAATTACATCTCCATATTTAATACCATTTTCTTTTCTGATATCTTGATGTTGTCTATTGTAATTTTCATGAGCTTCCATTATTCTAACGCCTGCATAGCCTAAGTCATTAAATGGTCTATGATGCCCACCTCTTCCAAATCTATCTAATCTATAAATCATCATTGGATTTAATTTCGGCATAAATTGTTTGACATTTCCGTGAATATATCTGGCTAATTGTCTGGAATTTCCGTCAACTTCACCACCATAGAATCTTCTTTTTTTTCTATCATTTTCTGATTCATTAGCTGGTGTTGGTTCTGAAAAAATTCTAAAGCTATAATTGTCAATAACTCCATCAATACCTTCAATATTTCCAATCATATCATTGTTCAAAACTGCGATGATATCCCAATTATTTTTTTTTGCAAAAGCTGCTAGTCCAATTCCACCGTATAAACCTTGTTCTTCACCAGATAATCCTACGTAAATGATACTATTTTCAAATTTATATTTACTCAAAACTCTTGAAGCCTCTATTACTCCAGCCATGCCAGACGCATTGTCGTTAGCACCAGGTGATTCTGATTCAAAATCGTTTGGATCAGAAACCCTGCTATCTATATCTCCGCTCATAATCACGTATCTATTGGGGAATTTTGAACCTTTTTGAATTGCAATCACATTATTGATCCAAACATCATTTACCAATCGTTTTTTATTTTTTTTATAGAAATTTTTTTGGAAATCAACATCAAGACAATTATTGCATTCTTTTGAAATTTCTTCAAATTTTGATTTTATCCATCTCCTTGCAGCACCAATCCCATTGGTGTTTGAAATCGTATCACTTAAGGTATGTCGTGTCCCAAAGGATACTAATTTTTGCACATCTGTTTTAATTCTTTCAGATGAAACATCGTTAATGATTTCATATAGAACATTCCTATCTTGAGATAAAAGAATGTTAGTGAAAATAAAAATAGGTATGAATTTCAAGTATTTCATACTTAAATTTAAAAATTATTTTAATAATTAAAGTTTAAAAACAATACTTGTTTTCGTTCTTCAATTTTTGAGCTATTTTATTTTTTAACCCAATTACATTTGGAAACTCATAATATTTTGTAAACCTTTTGAGTCCCATCAATAATCCCTTTTGCTCATCCCCAGATGAAAATGATATAATTACTTCCTTTCCTCTTGATTGAACTATATCAACAGCATTATATAGATATAATTGTGTCATAGCTATTTGTTCTGATTGATTTTCTTTTCCAAATCTATTACAGTTTTTTTCTGTTCTTAAAAGTGCAGATTCAGACATGTATATTTCAATTAAAATATCAGAGACTCCCATTAGCATCAATTGATGTTCTTCTAATTTATCTCCAAACTTTTTTATTCCAGCTCCAGCTAACATTAAAAATACTTTTTTAAGATTTTTTAATATTAATTTTTCTTGCGCAAAAAGTTCGGTAAGGTCTGGAATATCAAAGGATGGAATACCCAATAACTCTTCACTTACAGCTGTAGCAGGATTGATGAAGTCAATATGACCTTTCATCGCTTTTTTTATAAGCATTCCCACACTTAACATTCTGTTGATTTCATTTGTTCCCTCGTAAATTCTTCCAATTCTGCAATCTCTCCACGCACCCTCCATTGGAGTATCTGCTGAGAATCCCATTCCACCAAAAACCTGTATACCTTCATCAGCAATGTTTTGCATGTCTTCACTAACTGCAACTTTTAAAAGAGAACATTCAATTACATATTCTTCAACTCCTTTAAGTTCTGATTCTTGAAAACTATTTCCACTCTCGTGTCTTATTTTAATCCTATCTTCAATGTTTTTTGCAGCTCTGTAGCATGCCGATTCACCGACATATGTATCAGTGGTCATTATAGCAACTTTTTCTTTGATAGCTTCAAAATCTATAATTTTAGTATTAAACTGAATTCTTTCATTAGAATATTGAATTGCATGTGTTGTAACTCTTTTTTGAGCATCTAAGCATGCAACTGCTAGTTTGATTCTTCCAACATTTAATGAGTTCATTGCTATTTTGAATCCACTTCCTCTTTTAGAAAGCATATTTTCGACAGGGACTTTTGTTTCGTTAAAAAATACTTGCCTGGTAGAGGATGAATGTATTCCTAACTTCTTTTCCTCCTCACCCAAAGTAATACCATTATCACTCTCAAATGGCACTATAAACCCTGTTATGTTTTTATCATCTTCTATTCTTGCAAAAACTATAAATATCTTAGCAAATCCTGCATTTGAAATCCACATTTTTTGTCCTGTAATTTTGTAGTGAGAGCCATCCTTTGAAAGCACCGCTTTAGTTTTACCACTATTTGCATCAGACCCAGCTGAGGGTTCTGTAAGACAATAAGATCCAAAAACTTCACCGCTGGCTAGTTTAGGAACATATTTTTTGTTTTGTTCTTCATTTCCATAAAGAACTATAGGCATTGTTCCGATTCCTGTGTGTGCTCCAAATGCTGTTGATAATGAACCGCAAGCTCCTGAAATTGCCTCACAAACTAACATTGTAGAAACGAAACCCATTCCCATACCACCATATTCAACTGGGACAGCAACACCTAGGAAGCCAAGTTCTCCGGCTTTTTTCATAGTATCTTCAGTTAATTGATAGTCTTTATTTTCAAACCTTTCTCTATGAGGAATAACTTCTTTTTCTATAAAATCTTTAACTGCTTGTTTCATCATTAACTGCTCCTCACTAAAATCTTCAGGTGTAAACACATCATTTGAGTCGGTTTCACTAATTATAAATTCACCTCCTCTTGTAATATTTTGTTCTTTTATTTCCATATTAAAATTATTTTAAAAATTCAAAAATTCCTGCAGCGCCTTGACCAGCACCTACACACATTGTAACCATTCCATATTTGGATTTTCTTTCTCTCATTTCGCTAAATAACTGAACTGATAGTTTTGCACCAGAACAACCAAGAGGATGACCAAGTGCAATTGCTCCTCCGTTTACATTTATAATGTCTTTATTTAAATCTAGTTCTCGAATTACTGCTAGTGATTGAGATGAGAATGCTTCATTTAGTTCAATCAGGTTGATATCATCAATTTTCATGTCAGCTTGTTTTAAAACTTTTGGAATAGCTTTAATTGGTCCAATTCCCATTATTTTTGGTGGAACTCCTGCGACTGCGTAATTAACCAATTTAGCTATGGGCTCAATATTTAATTCTTTTACCATTTTTTCGCTCATAATTAAAACAAATGCAGCTCCATCACTCATTTGAGAAGAGTTACCCGCAGTAACGCTTCCATTCATTTTGAATACCGGTCTTAGTTTATTTAATACTTTTAAATTAGTATCTCTTCTAGGCCCTTGATCAGTATCGACAGAGTAATTTTTTGTTTCTTTTTGGCCATTTTGATTTAAAAAAGTTTCTTCAACTGTAATTGGAACAATCTGTGATTTAAATTTTCCTTTCGATATAGCATCAACAGCCTTAAGATGAGAATTAAGAGCGAATTCATCTTGATCCTCTCTGCTCACTTTGTACTGTTCTGCTACCTGTTCAGCCGTGAGACCCATTCCCCAATAATAATCCTCTTTCCCTTGTTTAGCAATTCCATAATCAGGAACAGTTTTATAACCTCCCATTGGAATGAAACTCATGCTTTCAACTCCACCAGCTATTATACATTCTGCCATTCCAGATTTAATTTTAGCTGAAGCCATTGCTATGGTCTCAAGACCAGAGGCACAGTATCGATTTACAGTGACACCAGGAACATCTTCAACCTTTAAACCCATCAGAGAAATAACTCTTGCGATATTTAAACCTTGCTCTGCTTCAGGTGTGGCATTTCCAACAATAACATCATCAATTCTAGTTTTGTCCAATTGTGGAACTTCACTAATCATATGATTAATTGTTTCCGAGGCAAGTTCATCAGGTCTTTTGAACCTAAACAAGCCCTTTGGAGCTTTTCCAACCGCTGTTCTATATGCTTTAACTATATACGCTTCTTTCATAATTTAATTTCTTAATGGTTTCCCAGTTTTTAAAATATATTGAATTCTCTCTAATGTTTTTCTTTCAGAGCACAAAGAAAGAAAAGCTTCTCTTTCTAAATCTAACAAGTACTGTTCATTAACTAAAGTTGATTCAGATAAATCTCCTCCAGCCATTATATACGCTAATTTATTTGCAATTTTTTGATCGTGCTCAGAAATGAATTTTCCGGCTTGCATTGAGTCGGTTCCCACTAAAAACATACCTAAAGCTTGTTTACCTAGTACTTTAATATTTTTTTCCCTAATGGGCGGAAGATACCCTGATTCTGATAATAATACAGCATGTTTCTTTGCTATAGAAATTTGGTGATTCTTGTTCATAATTACTGAATCTTTGTTAAAATTAAGAACACCTATGTCAAATGCTTCACATGCAGAGGTTGAAGTTTTTGCCATCCCTATATTTAAGAAATATTCTTGTAATACGTTTACTTCAACATCATTTTTACTAAATTTTTCAGAGGCCCTTAATGTCATTTCTTTACATCCACCTCCACCTGGGATTAGACCAGCACCAACTTCAACAAGTCCCATATATGTTTCAGCATATACAATAGCTTTGTCACAGTGCATAGTTAGTTCACACCCTCCACCTAATGTTAATCCATGGGGAGCTGCTATGGTTGGAATACTTGAATATCTTAATCTCATCATGCTATCTTGAAAGACTTTAATTGCCATATTAATTTCATCATACTCTTGTTCCGCAGCCATCATAAAAATGGCCCCGAGGTTAGCGCCAGCAGAGAAATGCGCTCCTTCATTTCCAATAACAAGACCTTTAAAATCTTTTTCTGCAATATCTAAAGCTTTGTTTATTCCTTGAATTATTCCATCACCCATGGTGTTCATTTTAGATCTGAATTCAAGATTTATTATTCCATCGTCAAGATCTGTTATTATGGAATCAGTATTTTCCCAAATCTTTTTGTTTTCGTGAATATTTTTTAAAATAATAAAGGATTCTTGACCTGGTTTTGGAATATAATTTTTAGTTTTTATATCATAATAATTAGTAATGCCTTTTTTTACAACATAAAATTTATTAATGTTGTTTTCAATCATTTCTAAAATCCAATTTGCAGGATTATGTCCAATAGATTGCATTAACTCAACACCTTGTTTTATTCCAATAGAATCCCAAATTTGGAATGGTCCATTTTCCCATCCAAATCCAGCTCTTAAGGCGTCATCAACCCTGTACAACTCATCTGAAATTTCAGGAATTCTATTTTGAATGTAAGCGAACATGGATCCAAAATTGTATCTGTAGAACTCTCCAGCTTTGTCATCTCCTTTTATTAAAACAGGAAACCTGTCAATTGTTTTACTTATTTTTTTGGCTTTTCCAATTGTTTCAAAAGTTACTTTTTTTGAAGCTGAGTATTCAAGAGTGTTAAGATTTAGTGATAATATGGTAGATTTACCATTTTCGTCTTTTATCCTTTTATAAAATCCTCCATTAGTTTTTGAACCTAACCAATTATTTTCAACCATTTTATTTACATATTCAGGAATCTTGAAAGTATCTCTAAATTCATCATCTAAACAATTCTCATAAATGCCATTAGCCACATTCACTGTTGTATCCAATCCAACCACGTCACTAGTTCTAAAAGTTGCCGATTTTGGGCTTCCAATAATTGGACCAGTTAATCTATCAACCTCTTCAACAGATAAATCTAATTTTTTTACAATATTTAAAATATTTACCATACCAAAAATTCCAATCCTGTTACCGATAAATCCAGGTGTATCTTTAGCTAAAACAGAAACTTTTCCTAAAAATCGTTCGCCAAAATCATTTAAAAAAGCAATAATTTCATTTTTACAGTCGGGTCCAGGTATTATTTCAAATAACTTTAAATATCGAGGAGGATTAAAAAAGTGTGTAACAGCAAAATGATTTCTAAAATCTTCCGATCTACCTTTATTCATTTGCTTTATTGGAATACCTGATGTGTTTGATGTTACAAGAGTTCCTTTTTTTCTATATTTTTCAATTTGTTCAAAAACTATCTGTTTAATATGTAATTTCTCAGTAACAACTTCGATAATCCAATCAACTTCACTTATTTTATTTATATCATCACTTAAATTACCTAAGGCTATTCTTTTTGCAAAGTTTTTATGATATAATGGTGCTGGCTTTGATTTAATGCACCTTTGAAACAT
Source organism: uncultured Flavobacteriaceae bacterium (assembly GCA_938088195.1). Lineage (GTDB taxonomy): Bacteria > Bacteroidota > Bacteroidia > Flavobacteriales > Flavobacteriaceae > MAG-121220-bin8. Next base: position 42,509 of record CALKEO010000029.1, read on the forward strand.
TTCATTAACAATTCTATTTTTAACTTTTTTATTATCTAATGATAATCCTAAATTTTTTTCATTTTCATTTAGCTCACTAGGAGCTATA
>CALKEO010000030.1 GCA_938088195.1 uncultured Flavobacteriaceae bacterium
AATGATCTTCTATTTATTTTTTTTTCTTTCATATTATTAAATTAAAAAATTATCGACTTGCTTGTATGCGTTAATTACACCTAATTCACCTGATTTATTGGGCTTATAATTCCCATGTTCCATTCCTAAAATACCATCAAACCCTCTTTCATGAATATACTTAAATATATTTTTATAATTTATTTCTCCAGTTGTTGGTTCTTTTCTTCCTGGATTATCCCCAATTTGAAAATAAGCTATTTCATCCCAACATGCTTTTATATTGGGAATTAGATTCCCTTCTTCAATTTGCTGATGGTAAATATCAAATAAAATTTTACAAGCTGGTGAATTAACTGATTTACATATTTCATAGGCTTGGGGGCTTTTGGACAAAAATAAGCCAGGATGATTTTTAAAATTTAAAGGTTCTAAAACCATTGTCATATTGTGAGGCTCTAAAATTTCACTCGCATATTTTAGAGATTCAATAACATTTGAAGTTTGATAACCAATATTTAACCTTAAATCTAGATGTCCAGGAACTACTGTCATCCATTTAGCATTAACTCTTTTTGCGACCTCAACAGAATTTTTAATTTCATTAAGAAATTCGATTCGTTTTTCTTTATCCCCACTAGCTAAATTTGGTTCTTTCCAGTGAATTGTATGAGCTACAAAAACACCCATCTCCATATTATTTTTTAACATAAATGAAGCTATTCTGTTTTGGGTTTCTAAGTCTCTCTTTTTCATGTTATTGTCTTCAAAAGCTGTAAAACCTTGATCAACCATAAATTGTAATTCATCAATAGGATCTTTTCCAGCATGATGTTTAAACATTCCTAAATGAGGAGCATATTTCAAATTAAACAGGTGTCTGTTTTTAAAGTTTTTTTGGTTTGAAAAGCTTGGTTGAAAAGAAAGTATACCTCCTGTTAACAAAGCTGTATTTCTTAAAAATTTTCTTCTACTCATTATAATAGTTTTAATTATTCCCAGTAAGTTAATTGTTCTTCATTTGGAGGTGTTACAAATGGTCTAATTACTCTAAATCCAACAAATTGAGCATCGGTATGCCACCACTCACTTCTTGGTATTTGTGGATCCTGTTTTTTCCATTGCTTTGATGAAGCCTGCCTAGAAGCACTTCGTAATTTAAAATTTGAATTCATCCATGAGCCACCTCTTACTACTCTAGGATATAATTTTGTTGGTTTTTCATAAGGATTTGTTGCAACACCCCCTGAATATTTTTGGTAGGCTCTCACATCATGCATATCTAATGTCCATTCAGAAACATTTCCGTGCATATCAAACAATCCCCAAGGGTTTGGTTTTTTTAAACCAACTTTATGATAAGATTCCTCACTATTATTTTTATACCAGGCGTAATCATCAAGTTTACTAGTATCATTTCCAAAAGAAAAAGCTGTTTGTGTTCCTGCCCGACATGCATATTCCCATTCAGATTCTGTCGGCAGTCTATAAAAATTACCTGTCATGGCAGAAAGCCATTGACAAAATTTTTTAGCAGCCAACTGAGTCATAGAAATTGCAGGATATCCCTCAGTTCCCATTCCAAAACTCATTTCTACATATGGTGTTGTAGCGCCTGAAACACCATCTACTTCAATATTTACTTCATTTCTGGAATTAAAATTTGGTTGATTTTTATCGATATCACGACTCATAAAAAGGTGATATAGATCCCAAGTTGTTTCGTGTGTTGCCATCCAAAAAGAATCAACTTTTACCTGATGAGTTGGACCTTCATCTGCCATACGATTCTTTTCACTTTTAGGACTTCCCATTAAAAAAACTCCACTCTTTATTGGTGTCATCTCTAAATTATAATCAATTCCGATTATTTTTTGGTTGTATTTTGAAAAATCATCTTGTGCAAATAACCCAAAAACAACAAATAATAGTAAGTAAGCACTTTTCATTAATGTAAAATAACAAAAAATCTTAATCTTGGAAAGATTATATCGTGATTACAGAGGGTTAATTAAGTCAAAATTTTCTGTAAGTAAAATCTAAAAATTTATTAGCTTCTTCCTCCTCAAACTTCTCTAAATTACTGTCCCAATGTAATGTCTTGCCTGGTAATCTTCCTGCAATAACCCCCAATAGAATTGTTTCAGTTAATCTAGCTGAATAAGAAAAAGGCGCAGAACACTTATCTTTTCCAAGACAAGCATCTACAAATTGGTGATAATGTAAATATGACTCACCACCATAATCTCTAACTGGTTGATTTGTTATTTTTCCAGAATTTTCTAATTCAGAAAGATTTAATTCTACATATTTATCATCAACAATTAATTTAGGCAATTCCATAAAGTGTGGAAGTAATAACCTGCCTTTTTCTCCTACAAACATAGCACCTTGCAAAGGCAGTTTATCTTTGTTAGGCAATTTTAAGTCTTTATGATTGTTTGGTGCTCCAGAACCGTCTTGCCATATCCATTTTAATTTTTCTGAGGTATATTTTGTGCCAGGAAATTCATAGGTCACTTGATTATTTTCAGGGAAACCAAATCCATTTGGTTTTCTACACTTATTTTTTATTGTTAATGGCACGTCAAGTTCAAGGGCATTGTAAGGGGTGTCAAAAATATGAACACCCATATCTCCAAGCGTACCACAGCCATAGTCTAAGATTTTTCTCCAATTACCAGGATGATAGATTTTATCTTTATATTCTCTGTGTGACGATGTGCCTAGCCAAAGGTTCCAATCTAAGTTTTCGGGAATTGTATCAAATCCTTTTGGTTTTGGACCATCATATCCCCAGTTTTTTGGTGACCAAGCTCTAACTGTACTTACCTTTCCAATAATTCCAGATTGAATCAATAAAGTGGCTAATTTATAGTCATAAAAAGAGTGAACTTGAATACCCATTTGGGTTATTAGATTTTTATCTTTTGCTATTTTTTTCATTGCTCTAGCTTCACTTACATGATGAGTTAGAGGTTTTTGGCAATAAACCGATTTATTTAACTCCATTGCTAAAATTGAAACAGGAGCATGTGTGTGATCAGGTGTGGAAACTATTACTGCATCAATTGAATCAGCTATTTCTTTAAACATAACTCTATAATCTTTATAAATTTTAGCTTTTGGATATAGTTTACTAGCCTTCTCAAGTGCTGTAGAGTCAACATCGCATAATGCCATTACATCTACAGACTTATGTGAAGCTACATCTTTTAAATCTGCCGCACCCATTCCTCCTACACCAACATGGGCAGTCCTTAGTCTATTATTTTTAAGTGAGGACCATACTGGAGTTGGTAAAATACTTAGTGAGGCCAATGCTGATGCTGATTTAATAAAGTTTCTTCTGTTTTTTTTCATAATAAATATACAATAAGACTAAAGTTAATTAAAAATTATAGTTTTCTAATTTTTATATTTCTAAACCATATGGGACTGTCATGGTCTTGCAGTGCTATATATCCTTTATTATACTTTGCATAGTCTGGACCCACCTTTCCAGAATTTCTTTTTAAAATCCAATCATCTGAATAGGGAACAAAATCCAACAACAATTGTCCATTTAACCAATGCTCAACTTTATCTTTAGTAAAGATAATTTTAGATGAATTCCACTGACCCGCGGGATTTAATTTTTTTTTATTTACATCTGCTTCATGCATAGCATAATTAGCTCCAGCTTTTTGCCATTCTTTAAGTTTAGCATTATTTATCTCTTCCCATCCAATATCATCAAGTAATTGGTACTCAGGAGAAATAGCCGGTGGAGAATCGTGACCTTCTTGAACATGGTAAAAAACACCACTATTGCCTCCCTTGGGAAGTTTCCATTCTAAATGCAATTCAAAATCTTCAAATTGTTCTTTATAGTATATTATATCTCCTCCACCTATCCAATCTTCTTCCAGTTTTAGTTCAGTATTAAAAGTCAATTCTCCATCATCAACAGTCCATTTTTCAGGGATCTCAGTACCATTATATGCTCTCCATCCGTCAGTTGTTTGGCCATCAAACAAATAAATCCATTCACTTTGATTGTTACATGAAATAAAAAGACATATTAAACAAAGTTTTTTTAAAATATTGGTTGTAATTTTTTTCATGTCGTAAAATTAATTTAATCTTAGATTATATTAGATATAAATAGCTAAAGCATATAATTTAGTAGATAAAAATATTGTGAAATTTTAAATTAATTAATTATTTCTAATGGATTTGTTTGCTCCCATTTTCCTCTTGTAAAATCCGGAAATTTTTGAGGCATTCCGCCATCTGAAATTGATTTACCACTTAATGGAGTAACAGCACTCCAATAGCAACCTTCGTAAACATTTTGATCTAAAGGCAATCCATTTCTAAGGCACTCTATGATTCTATACCTCATAATTCCATCCATCCCTCCGTGACCACTATTTTTAGTCTTTTGGTTTAATCTTTTGTATAGTGGGTGATCATATTTTTCATATAATTGTATTAATCCATCTCCTTTTATCCATGAATGGTGGTCTTTTACAACTCCTTCTAATCCTCCATCCAGAGCAACTCTTGTTGGAAAGCCAGCTAAAGTTCCCTTTGTCCCTTGAACAAGATTATGCCTTGTATAAGGACGCGGACTTGTTTCATCCCATTGAACCATTACAGTTTTTCCTTTATTTGTTTTTATAATTGAGGTATTCATATCTCCATTTTGATAATCTAATTGATTCCATTTATGATCTTCGCTATAGTTTTTTTCTGCATACAATTTTCTTCCTCGTGCAGGAGATGAATAAGAAATGATACTCTCAAACGTATCATCTTTTCTGCCCAAATTCATGTACTGAGCTACTGGACCAAGCCCGTGGGTTGGATATAAATTTCCTTTACCATTGGCATAATGATGAGTTCTCCAAGATCCTGTTCCTCTGTTTTCTTGATTCATTTGAAATCTTAATTCATGAATATATGCAGCCTCAGCATGCAACAATTCTCCAATAACCCCCTTTCTACACATATTTAAATACATCAGTTCGTCCCTTCCGTAATTAACATTCTCCATCATCATGCAATGTTTTTGAGTTTCTTCAGATGTGTTTACTATTTTCCACATATCACTCAGTGATACAGCTATGGGTACTTCAACAAAAGCATGTGCTCCATTTTCCATGGAATAAATGGCCATAGGAGCATGATTATTCCAATTAGTGGAAATGAATACCGCATCAGGTCTAATTTCATTCAACATTAATTTCCATTTATCATCTGAACCCCAATATTGAGCGATGTTTCTATGTCTTTCTCCTTTACCTAGTTCTTTAGCAATCTTTGAATTAATTTTTACATTATCCTCATATAAATCACTAACAGATACAACATCAACTCCATCAAATTTTGATATTGATTTTAAGTGTCCACTTCCTCTGGCCCCTAATCCAATGAAAGCAACTCTAACTGTTTCCAATTTAGGAGCTGAAAAATTGCCCATATACTTACCTTTAGATTTAGGAGGTGAACTTGCACTTAATCTAGATGCTGCGGTGAGTGCTGCTGCAGAAATTGCTGTTGTTTTTAGAAATCTTCTTCTATTATAATCTTTCATAAGAAAATTTATTATTTAGTTAGAAGGTTATACAAATCTATACCCGTTGGTCTAATTTAGTAAAAAATAACAGTATGATTAAATATAAATGATAATAGAAAAAAAACAAGAATTTTTTTATTGTAGATATATGACCTTTCAAAAAATCAACCAATTAGTTGCCTTCAAACAGTACTGAAAAAGGTTTTCTTTTAATATATCTTGAATATTCTTTTCTCTCTGTCCATTGATCGAAAAAAGGAGAATATTTTTCATTATCACGCCAATGCACGGGATCAATTATTTTAATTTTTGAAATCTCAATGTTAACAGTCTCGTTCCAATTGATAAATTCATTTTTCATTTCTTCGAATAAATCAGTATTAATTTTTGAAATATCATTTGACTCTGTTGGGTCATCTGATAAATTATATAGCTCGAAAACTAAGTTTTTAATATCATGAACTACAAGTTTAATATTATTATCAATTATAGCTCCTCTGTTGTCATGACGAAAAGGAATTTTTGATAATCTGGTTTCTGGATTTGATTCAAAAATATCAACAATACTTTCTCCATCTAAATAATTAGAATTCTCATCCAATTTTATTCCAACTATTTCTAAAATTGTAGGAAATATATCCATTGTCGATACCGGATATTTAGTAATTCTTGGTTTTATGATTTTTGGCCATTCAATAATTCCTGGAACTCTTAGCCCTCCCTCCCACATTGTGTTTTTAAATCCTTTTAACTCTCCTACAGTTGAGGGGCTAATTTTATCTAAGCCTCCATTATCACTGCAAAACCAAATAATTGTATTATCTGAAATTCCTAATTCGCTTATCTTATTTCTTAAAAGACCTATGCTTCTATCAAATGCTACTATCTCACCATAATGTTCCCTACTTTGTTTGTTTAAATTTTCAAATCCTATTTTATCATCTTCACTTGATTCAAAAGGATTATGTGGTGATCCATCCCAAATTACAGTAAAAAAAGATTTGTTTTGTTTTACATTTTTATCAATAAATTTTAAAGCTTCATTTACTATGACTTCAGATGAACTTCCCTTAAAATCAATAAATTCTCCATTATCACTCATCACTGGATCAATATCAAAAAAATTTGTAGTACTTATCCATTTATCAAAGCCAAAAACACCAGGGTTATATTCATCATCTCCAAAAATTGGAACACCTGGACCTCTGATTCCGTTCAAATGCCATTTTCCAAAATGTCCAGTCGAGTAACCAATATTTTTTAATTTTTGAGCTAATGTTATTTCATTTTTATTTAACGGATAGCCATGATAAAAAACACCCGTTCTATCATTATTCCTTCCAGTTAAAACACTAGCTCTTGTTGGTGAGCATTGAGGCGCCCCTGCATAAAATCTATCAAAACGTAACCCATTTTCAGCCATCGCATCAAGATTAGGTGTTTTTAGTACAGGGTGGTCATAATAACCTGTCTGACCCCAACCTTGATCATCAGTCATTATCAATATAATATTTGGCATTTCATTTTTTATGTCTTTGTTACAAGAAAGAAAAAAAAATGAAAGAAAAATTAAAAACTTATAACTATTGATCATATATCAAACATAATATTAATAAGGTTTTAAACAAAAAAGCTCCCCATTTTCAGGAAAGCTCTTCATCGGTTTTCTACAAACCTCTTATAAACAAATAAGTTTATAAGAAACACAACGACTGCAAATATAGGTTATAGTTAGTAAATAATAAAAAACAAGCTGATTTAATTAAAGATTTAAAGTATCGAATAGAGTTGATAAATCATAAAATATCCTAATTGAA
>CALKEO010000031.1 GCA_938088195.1 uncultured Flavobacteriaceae bacterium
GAACCATGGGGTTTTTTGGATGAATTACAATACTAATTCCACAAGCAAAAAACTCTGAATTAGTTACTTTTAACATTTTAGACATAGAATCTGGCAGCTGCCCATGAACTTTAGAAACATTTACTCCCCCTTTTTCAAAAACGTTCCCATTTTCAATTACCATAGTCAGCCCACCACCCCCTTTTTCCCTATTCCAATGTTCACTTTTAAATTTTTCTTTTCCATCAATTATTTCAAGTGAAGAGGTTATATCTTTCTGTAAATTATCGATAAAATTTAAAAAATTTTCTTTAATCATTAGAGAAACTTTTAATTGTATCTACAAATACTTTTACGTTATCAACAGGTGTATTAGGTAAAATACCGTGACCTAAATTTGCTATGTATTGTTGATTACCAAATTCGTTTAGCATTTCTTTAGTTAGCTTAATCAATTCATTTTTTGGTGAAAAAAGTCTAGAAGGATCCATATTGCCTTGAAGAGTAATATTATTCCCTGACAAATACCTTGCATTCCTTGCTGAGCACGACCAGTCAATTCCTAATCCAGAAGCTCCTATTTTTGAATAGGAATTTATTGCATGCCAGCAACCCTTAGGGTATATAATAATGGGTTTTAATGCCTTTAAAGCATCATTAATTTTTTTTATGTAAGGGAAGGAAAAAATATTATAATCACTATGTGAAAGAACTCCACCCCAAGAATCAAAAATTTGAACCGCATCAACTCCAGCTTCAATTTTCTTTTTTAAATATTCAATAGTTATGTAGGTAATCTTTTCTAATAACATGTGGGCAAGTTCGGGATTTTCAAAACAAAAACTTTTAGCTATATCAAATGTTTTAGATCCACCCCCTTGAACCATATAGCATAAAATCGTCCATGGAGAACCAGCAAAACCTATCAATGGGATATGCTCTGGAAGCTCTTTTTTAGTCATTTTTACCGCTTTAAAAACATAGTCTAATTTTTCTTCAACATTGATTGTGTTTAAGTCTAAGACATCAGATTTTTTTCTAATGGGGAATTTTATGAATGGGCCAAAATTATTTTTCATTTCTACATTTACACCCATAGCTTGAGGAATAACAAGAATATCACTAAAAATTATTGCAGCATCCAAACCAATCTGTTTAATTGGCATTAATGTAATTTCAGTTGCAAGCTCAGGTGTTTGACATCTAGTAAAAAAATCATACTTATTTTTTAGAGTCATAAAATCAGGCAAATACCTTCCAGCTTGTCTCATAATCCAGACAGGAGGTCTATCCACAGGTAGGCCTTGTAATGCTTTTAAAAATAAGGGAGTGTTATCATTCATTTGCAAATAATTTAATGGTTTTATCAATTACATGTTTAATTGATGGTGTTTTACAGTTTAACACATTTGAAGAGAAATTCCTTGCATACCTAGCTGTGGTCTCTCCAATGCATATACAATAAGAACTGCCTAGTTTGTTATTTTTTAAAAAACTTTTTACTCCACTAGGACTGTAAAACATAATAGCTTCAAATTCATCTTTTAACACTACTGAATTAGGCTGATTATTATAAACAACAATTTCTTTTAAATCAATTTTTTCTTTTTTAAAAAAAGTGGTAAAATCATCATTTTTTATGTTACTTCTGCAAAAAACAAATTTTTCATTCTTTGCTTTTTTAGATATAAAATTTGCCAATTTTGATGAATTTTTCATATTTTTTGCTACTTTTTGGCCGTTTTTTGATAAAATTGATTTGGTGCTCTCACCAACGCAATAAATTTTATTAAAGATTAAATCTCTGCTTTTTGAGATTGAAAAAACAGCATTAACTGCATTTTGACTCGTAAAAATCCAGCTTCCATCATGCTCTGGTAAGTTAAAATTTAATGAACCTATTTTTATAAAATTATGTTCTAATAATTCAAATTTATTATCATCAAATATTTGTTTCATCTTTTCCCCTAATATTTTTGTCGAAAGAATTTTAATTTTTTTCACCTTTCTCTTTTTTTAATTCATCAAGTATTTCTTTTCCTCCCTGAAGCATTAATTGAGAATATATTTTTTCAAAAGCATATTCATCAGATTTTCCGTACTCTTGAAAAACTGTTGCTGATTTTTTGCTATTTAAAGAAGTGATGTTGACCTTGAAATGAAGTTTATCATTATTAAAAAATGCATATGCTGAAATTGGCACGGAACAACCCCCGTTCATTAATTTCAGAAACTTTCTTTCTTGACTAACACACCAATGTGTTTTTTTACAATTGATACATTCTAATAATTTATTGATTACTAAATCGTTAGATCTTGTTGCCACTCCAACTACACCTTGAGCTGCTGAGGGGATCATCCATTCAATTAATTCAGAATATTCTGGATCAATTGACAATCTATCAAGTCCAGCTTTAGCGAATATTGCCCCATCCCATTCATTTTTTTTTAATTTATCAATTCTTGTTCCTACATTTCCTCTGAGAGATACAATTTGATGATTGGGATACTTTTTAATCCATTGAGTTTTTCTTCTGATACTGCTAGTGGCTATAATAAGTTTTTTTCTCAGATTAACTAATTTGTTTTTATAAATAATAATATCGTTTGGATCAGCTCTTTCAAATACACATTGAATAGTAAGCCCAGAAGCCATATTTATTGGAACATCTTTTAAGCTATGGACTGCGATGTCAATACGATTATTTAATAATGCTTGGTCTAAATTTTTGGTAAAAATTCCACTAACTCCAAAATCATATAGAGGGGTAATTTGATTAATATCACCTTCAGATTTTATTTTGATTATTTCACAATTAACACCTGAATCTTTGAGTTTTTTTTTTGCATAGTTTGCCTGCCACATAGCAAGCTTACTGTCTCTGGTTCCAATTCTAATTTTAGTAGTCATGGTGATTTAATTGAAAAATTGTTTTAATAGATTTCAATTCTTCTTCAAAATCATTGCTATCTCTTAAATGATTAGCAACTTGGTTAGTAATTTTTTGTATTAGATGTTCTGACACCTCCTTAGCATTATCATTATTAAATGTGGAGGTTTTTTTCTTTAGTAGATTAATTTTATTTTGTTGAATTTCCTTTAATTTAGTTTTTAATGCATTCACAGTAGGAGCATACTTCCGAGTTTCAACCCAATCATCAAAAACTTTCTTTGTTTCAGATATTATTTTTTCAGCCTTTGGAATATATTCTTTTCTTTTATTTAAATTTTTGTCTGTAACATTAGACAGGTAATCCAAATCCAAAAGATTAATATTAGGATTTTCTTTTAATTTTTCATCAACATTTTTAGGAACTGAAAGATCTAATATTAAAAGATCTTTGTTAAAAACAGCAGTTTTATTTGTAACAGTAGGAACAGGTGAGGAAGTGGCTACAATTAAAATATCTGAATTTGAAATTTCAGTTGAAAGTTCAGTAATGTTTTTGACAATAAGTTTGAACTTACCAGCAATTTTTTGAGCTTTTTCTTTAGTTCTATTAACTAATGTAATTTGTTTGTTTGAGGTGTGTTTAACTAGGTTTTCACAAGTATTTCGTCCGATTTTTCCAACACCAAAAAGAAGTATTTTTTTACTTTGTAAATCATCTATATTATCTAAAATATATCTAACAGCAGCGTATGAAACAGATGTAGCTCCAGAGGAAAGTTTTGTTTCATTTTTAATCCTTTTACTAGCTTGTATAACCGAACTAAAAAGCCTTTCAAGATAAGGACTAATTGCACTTAATTTTTTAGAAATTTTTAAACTTTTTTTGATTTGTGCTATAATTTCAAAGTCTCCTAAAATTTGACTATCAAGCCCAGTTCCAACTTTAAAAATATGGTCAATAGCTTTTTGATTATTTAATACATATCCAAATTTTTTAAAATCTGATTTATTACCATGTGAATTAAAACATAAAATTTTTATTAATTCATTGTGGTCGTTTGTTTCTGCATATATCTCAACTCGGTTACATGTGGAATTTACAATTACTGATGAAATACCTTGTTTTTTAGCATCTTTTATTAAGCTATTAGACGCTTCAGCGGATAGATTAAATTTTCCTCTAATATGTGCAGAAGTTTTTTTATAACTTATCCCAATAACATGAAGGGAGTTTTTCAATAGAGAGCTATTTAACTTTTTGATACGCTAAAATAAGAAGCTATTAATATAAAAAATAACTCTAGAAGTTCAATTAATAACTATTAAAGAATTTTAATAAATTTTCATTGTTATTTTAATCAAATTTAATAATTTTACAGAGATGTTGTTGTAAATTAAACCATCTAATTTAGAACACTTCTAAATAATGAATTTTTTGAATACGAAAGAAAAAAATATCGCAATAGGTTCTGTTCAAAATTATCAAGTTGATGATGGAATTATTTTTTTAAAACTTTCAAACGATAATTCTACTGATTTAGTTTTTAACCAAACTATTGATAAAAAATATATTCAATTTCACTTTTGCATTAAAGGGTTTTCAAATTTTCAGTTTAATAACGGAAGATATGCTTTTCCTGTTATTGGTAACAACTCAATATTATTGTATAATCCAGTTCAAGAACTTCCAATTAATGCTTTATTAAATCCAAATAGTTTAGTTATTAGCATATTAATTTCTATAAAAAAATTTCACGGTTTATTTTCAAATCAAGCTGATCAGATTTCATTCTTAAATAAAGATAATATTGCTAATAAGTTCTATAAAGAAAAAAAATTGGAGCCCATGATGTCTGTAGTGTTAAATCAAATGGTTCAATTATCAGTTCATGAAAGTATGCATAACTTATATTTAAGAGCTAAAGTTTTTGAACTCATGAGTCTTTATTTTAATAGAAGTAAAGAAATGGATATAGAACAATGTCCGTTTTTAGTAGATGATAAAAACATTAAAAAAATTCGTTTAGCTAAGGAAATAATAATATCAAGGATGATAGAGCCTCCCAGCCTTCCAGATTTAGCTAGTGAAGTCGAAATTAGTTTAAAAAAATTAAAAGAGGGATTTAAACAAGTGTACGGGGCCTCTGTTTTTGTTTTTTTATTAGATTATAAGATGCAGGTTTCAAAAACGATGTTATCTTCGGGAAATTATAACGTGAACGAAGTAGCTTTAAAAGTAGGATATAGTACAGCTACTCACTTTATAAATGCTTTTAAAAAAAAATTTGGAACTACACCAAAAAAATATTTAATGTCATTATAATTTATGAAAGGAGTTTTATTAGTTAATTTGGGCTCGCCTGATAGTCCTGAAAAAAAAGATGTAAAAAAATATTTGAGACAATTCTTAATGGATGAAAGAGTTATTGATGAACCTCTATGGTTAAGGACACTTCTTGTCAAGGGAATAATTTTAAATACAAGACCTAGTAAATCAGCAAAAGCTTACAAGAAAATTTGGTGGGATGAAGGATCACCATTAATTGTTTTATCTAAAAGACTATTAAGAAAAGTTGATAATCTTACATCTGTCAACGTGTCTCTTGCCATGCGATATGGTAATCCATCTATTTTTGATGGAATAAAAGAATTGTCAGACAAAGGAGTAACCGAAATATTACTAATTCCCCTATATCCTCAACATGCTATGGCTTCCACTGAAACGATTTTAGTTTTAGCTGAAAAGATAAGAAAAGAAAACTTTTCCCATATTGATTTTACTAATTTACCTGCGTTCTATAATCATCCAGACTATATAAGGGTTTTGTCTAATTCTATTCAAGATCATTTAAAAGGTAAGGAATGGGATCATCTACTTTTCTCATATCATGGAATTCCTGAAAGACACATAAGAAAAACAGACATTACTAATTCTCATTGTAAAATTGATGGAAAGTGTTGTGAAATGACATCACCAGCTCACGAGTTTTGCTATAGACATCATTGTTATGAAACCACCAAAAAAGTTGCAGAATATTTAGAACTCAAAGCCGGGTCGTATTCCTCTTCTTTTCAGTCTAGATTGGCTGGACAACCCTGGCTCAAGCCGTATACAGATGCAGTTGTTGAAAATTTCGCTAAAAATGGCACAAAAAAAATGGCAATTGTTACGCCAGCTTTTGTTTCAGACTGTTTGGAGACATTAGAGGAAATTGGTATGGAAGCGAAAGATGATTTTATTGAAAAAGGGGGAGAACAGTTTCATGTAATACCTTGTTTAAATGACAATGATAGTTGGGTAAAAGTTCTTAGTAGATGGATTGACGAATGGGCAGTTTCTTAATTTAATTAAATATTTTTTTTTGGAATATTATTTTTACATAAAATCATTACATATAATATTTGTAATTACTTGGTTTGCAGGGCTATTTTACACGCCAAGATTATTTATATACTTTTTGGAAGCCACTCAAAAAAAGAATCCAGACCGAAAAATTTTAATGAATCAATTTAAAATAATGATTTACAGACTTTGGTATATTATTACTTGGCCTTCATCCATTTTAGCGTTGATTTTTGGAATATGGTTATTGGTTCTTAACCATCAATGGCTATACGAAACTTGGATGATTGTTAAATTGGGTTTAGTCATACTATTAGTTATTTATCATATCAAAACACATTTTATACAAAAAGAGTTAAGAAAAGAAATAATAAAATATTCTTCATATTTCATGAGAATTTGGAATGAAGTTTCATCATTAGTATTATTCTCAGTTGTGTTTTTAGTTTCTTTAAAAAACAGTATAAATTGGACTTACTTAATATTATCTTTAATTTGTTTGATAATTATTATCGTTTGTTTGATAAATTATTACAGAAAAGTTAGAGATAAAAATGATAAAAAAACTTAGAATTAAACGACACTTTTCAATTAGGTTTAGAATTTTTTTAGCTATGACTTTTCTTGTAATTATAGCTTTTGGAGGAATTGCTATATTAACAATTCCACAATATGAAGAGCAGTCAAATAAATATCACGAACAAAGGTTAGAAAGAAAAAAGTCACAACTACAACGCAGTATTTCATATATTTTTCAAAACACTCCATCAACTCTAAATCAAAAACAACTTGATTCAGTTTTTAAAGAAAAAATATTTCAAATAGCAGATGTTCAAAATGTAAATTTCAACATATATAATCTTGATGGTAGCCTCTTAAATTCAACATTAATTGGTGCAGAAAATAAAATCAATGATTTGGTTTTATTAAAATTAAAAAACAGTGAAGAATTAAGTATTATTCAAAAAACTACCATTAACAATGTTCAATATAGATCATCTTATTCATTGATTTTAGACAACTTATCAAATCCAATATGGATTTTAAACTTACCCTACTATGACGATGATCAATTGAACAGCTATGAGTTAAATTCCTTTATAGCAATTTTTGGAAAAGTTTATTTTTTGATATTAATTATTGCAATCATTTTTTCTTATTTAATATCTGTTTATATAACAAAATCTTTATCTGAAATTGGTAAAAAAATAAAACAAACAAGATTAGACAAGACTAATACAAAAATTCAAATTAAAGCTAGAAGTAAAGAAGTTAATATTTTAGTCGAATCCTACAATAAAATGGTTGAAATGTTAAATGATAGCGTTAAAAAACTGTCTAAATCAAATAAGGAACAGGCCTGGAGAGAAATGGCCAAGCAAGTTGCTCATGAAATTAAAAATCCATTGACTCCAATGAGACTAAGTATTCAAAGTTTTCAAAGAAATTTTGATAAAAATGACTCTAAATTTAAAAGCAGATTAGATGAATTTTCGAAAACTTTAATTCAGCAAATTGATACAATGAGCACTATAGCCTCAGCATTTTCAAATTTTGCAGAAATGCCAGCACAGCAAGGCGAAAAAATTAATATTATAGAAACAACGAAACTCGCTCTTAAAATATTTAAGGAAAATTATATTGTTTTTAGTTCAGAATTCAAAGATCTTCAAGTAAGAATTGATAGAACACAAATGGTACGAATAATCACAAACCTAATAAAAAATGCTTTAGAGGCATGCGAATTAATTAAAGAACCCAAAGTTCAAGTTATTATTGAAAAGAAAAAGAAAGAAGTTTTAATTAGTGTAATAGATAATGGGGAAGGTATTTCCAAAGAATTAAAAAATAAAATTTTTGAACCAAAATTTACCACAAAAACAAGCGGGATGGGTCTGGGACTAGGAATGGTTAAAAACCTTGTTGACTCATATGATGGAAGAATATCTGTGAGGTCTAAAATTGATTCAGGAACAACATTTTCAATTGCTTTTCCCCTAAACGATTAAAACTGGAGCATTTAACAGTACTCGTTGTAAGCTTGCTTTAAATTTTCACTAATAACTTCTGCCGATCTTCCTTCAATATGATGCCTTTCTAGCATATGAACAAGTTCTCCTTTTTTAAATATAGCTATACATGGTGAGGAAGGCGGAAAAGGAATCATCAGTTCTCTTGCCTTATCTGTGGCTTCTTTGTCTACACCAGCAAAAACTGTCAACAATTCTGAGGGTACATTTTCATTGTTTAAAGAATGTTTAACTCCAGGACGAGCATTTGCAGCAGCACATCCACATACAGAATTGACTATTAAAACAGCACTTTTACTATTAGCTACATTTTCAGAAACTTCTTTTGAGGTTGTTAAACTTTTAAAACCAATTGAGGTTAACTCTTCCTTCATTGGCTTTACAATTTCAGATGGATACATACAAATAAATTTGAGTAAATATAATATAAAGATCCTATAAAAAGAATATGTTTATTTTTGAAGTTAAATTTTTTTTATGTCCAAATGGTTACTTGCTTTTTTAGGGTATACTTTTTTTAGATTTCCAGGGGCTATCTTAGGTTATTTTTTGGGGAGTATATTTGATAATAGTGCCTTTAAAAGAACTGGCAAAAGAAATATATCTTCTCAAGATTTTGAATTAAACCTTTTAGCATTAGCATCTTTAGTTATAAAGGCAGATGGCAAAGTTTCTAAACAAGAATTAGATTATGTTAGAAACTATTTTGTTTCAGCTTATGGTAAAGAAAGAGCTAATGCAACATTTAAGATATTTAATGACAATATCAATAAAAAAGGGATTTCGTCTTTGACTATCAGTAATTTGTTCAACTCTTTATTAAGATATGAAAGTAAATTACAGGTCATCCATTTTTTGTTTGGAATAGCAAAAGCAGATGGAAATGTTTCTAATGCTGAGTTACAAAAACTTTTAGAACTTTCAAACTTATTGAAACTTTCAACGTCTGATTTTGAAAGTATTAAAGCAATGTTTTTTGATCAAGTTGGTAGTGCATATAAAATATTAGAAATCGATAAATCAGTTTCCGACTCAAAAGTCAAATCAGCTTACAGAGATTTAGCAAAAAAACATCATCCTGATAAGGTTCAACACTTAGGAAAAGCTTATATAAAGGCTGCTCAAGAAAAATTTCAAAAAATTCAAAAAGCTTATGAAAAAATAAAATCTGAACGAGGATTTTAAATTGGCTTTTTGTAGTTTTAAAAAATAAAATTTTCATGTACGATTTACTTTTTTATTTGGAACTTGGTTTATTTCATGTTTTAGATTGGAATGCTTACGATCATTTACTTTTTTTAATTGTCTTAACAATTCCATTTTCTTTAAAAGAGATTAAAACTGTATTTTGGATTGTCACCTTTTTTACTTTTGGCCATACGGTTTCATTATTCATTTCAGTATACGGACTTTATGCTCCCCCTGAAAAAATAATAGAAATTTTAATTCCTGTAACAATAATTATAGCAGGATTTAATAATCTTTTAAAATCAAATGTGATACACTCTTTTAGTTATAGAAGTTTTTTTATTTCTATATTATTTGGAATTGTTCATGGATTTGGTTTTGGTAATTTTTTTAATCAAATTTCATTTCCTTTAGAATCAAAAGTTAAGCCCTTAACAGGTTTTGCTTTAGGAGTTGAAGTATCTCAATTAATTATTGTTGTTTGTATTTTATTTATTAATTGGGTTATTATAAAATTAATTCCCTACAAGTTGTCAAAGTATATAATTGTGGTATCTTCAATTATAATAGGCTTTGCATTTAGTATGACAATAAACTTGCTGTAAATGAATAGTAAACAAAAAAAATATGATATAGCATATTTAAAAATGGCTCTTGAATGGGCAAAATTGTCTTATTGCAAAAGAAGACAAGTTGGGGCATTAATTGTAAAAGATAGAATGATAATATCTGATGGATATAATGGCACGCCAACTGGATTTGAGAATATTTGTGAAGATGATGAAAATTACACTAAATGGTATGTTCTTCATGCTGAAGCTAATGCAATAATGAAAGTAGCTGCTTCTACACAATCAAGTTTAGGAGCTACCTTGTATATAACACTTTCGCCGTGTAAAGAATGCAGTAAACTAATATTTCAATCGGGAATAAAAAGAGTTGTATATAACAAAGCTTATAAAGACCTTTCAGGTGTAGAATTCTTAAAAAAGGCCGGAATAGAGACTACACATGTTAAAGATATTTAATCTTTATTTTTTATTTTTTCATCGATTTTTTGTGATTTAATAAGAATTAATATTAGTACAATAGCAACCAAACAACCTAAAACACCAATTACCGCAATTTTGCTATCACCAGCTAAAGGATTTTGAAAGTCAAGTTGATAGATGTTTATGCCTAAAAGTATAACTGATAGTATTAAAAAAATATTATTTCTCATGTCTGTTAAAATAAATCTTGAATATTGGTTGTGAATAATTTTACTGCAATGGCTAAAAGTACAACTCCAAACACTTTTCTTGTTATTTGAATACCATTTTGTCCTATAAATTTTTCTATTCTTTTGGATGTTTTCAAGACCAAATAGATTAGGATAACATTAAAAATTATTGCTATAATAATATTTGGAGTAGAATATTCAGATTTGATTGAAAGTAATGTTGTTAGACTTCCTGGACCAGCAATTAGCGGAAAAGCGAGCGGAAATACTGAAGCGGTTAAATCTGTGTTTTCTTCATCTTTATATAATGTAATTCCCAATATCATTTCTAAGGCAATAAAAAATAAAACAAATGAACCTGCTACTGCAAATGAGTTTACATCGATTCCAATTAGGGATAAAATATTTTCTCCAATAAATAGAAAAAAAATCATTATAATTCCAGCAATAATTGAAGCTTTCTCGCTTTCAATATGGCCAACTTTTTTTCTTAAATCTATAATAATGGGAATATTTCCGACTATGTCTATTACGGCAAAAAGTATCATAAAAGCTGCAAAAATTTCTTTAATATTGAACTCCATTTTTATAATTTTATTATGTTGTAAAGATAATTTATATTAGAACAAAATGAATCATTATTTATTATTTTCATTAGATGTTTAAAATTGGAAAAACACTAGTTTCCGAAGAAATTATTGACACCTATTTTCATTGTAATGTTGATGCTTGTAAAGGCGCGTGCTGTATTGAGGGTAGCGGAGGAGCACCATTGACGGAGGAAGAAGGTAAAATAATCGATAAAAATTATAAAAAAATAGCACCTTATCTTTCTCAAGATGCTAAAAAAAAGATTAGCAAAGACGGCAAATATATTTTTGACAAAGAAGGAAAAATGGAGACCCCTTTGTTAGACGGAAAGGCTTGTGTTTATGTTCATTATAAATCAAATGGATTATTAGAGTGTGGTATAGAAAAAGCCTATAATGAAGGTCTCATAGAACTAAAAAAGCCATTATCTTGTCATTTGTATCCAATCAGAATTAAAGAGTATTCCAGTTTTACAGCTGTAAATTATCATAAATGGGAAATTTGTTCAGAGGCTTGTAGTTTTGGGGAAAATCATAAAAAACCATTATTTCAATTTGTCAAAGAAGCTTTGATTAGAAGGTTTGGAAATGATTGGTTTATTGAACTTGAAAAAGTTGCAAAAGAACTAAAAAAATAGTTTATAATTATAACTTATTAGTTTTCAATGACTTTGAAATAATCCTTAATAAAATACAAAATTTTTATTTAATCAAATTGTTAAGAACTAAGCATGTTTGTGAATAATTACTGCTTTTATTTTTAAAAACAATTTAGAATCTTTGTTGTAATCAAATACCCGAAATAACAACAAATTTTTAAAAAATTTTTATTGTGCTAGCTGTTTTATCCATTTTAAAGAAAAAGAAGAGTAGACTTAAAGTTGATTATAAATGGCATGAGTCAATAGGAATTGGAAATAAAAAATACAATAGTATTTAAACTTTGTCCTAGCAATTTGTTTTTTGGTGCTGGGATTATTTAAATTAATATTGCAAATTTTTTTGTTAAAAAAAAGTAGTTAGCTAGACTTTAAAATAATTGTATTTTCAAAGAAACTAGTCTTTTTTTTACTAATGAGTGTCTGAAAAAAACAAGATAATTAATGTTGAAAATTTTGTTAAAAACTTATAATGTTGCCATTTAAAACGGATAAAATAAATTAGATATTTACTAATACAGTGTATGATTAAAAATAATTTTGAACCTTATGGAAATTGATGAAATAATTAAAAGAGACTTTAGTACCAAACCTTTTCTTTTAGATAAAATTACAGAAGCTATCTATAAAGCAATGGTTGCAGTCGAAGTTGGTACACGAGAAAATGCACAAGATGTTGCTTTGTCAGTCTACAAAAAATTGATAGATCGTAAAAACGAGCATCAGGAATATATTCCAACTATTGAAGAGGTTCAGGATATTGTAGAAACACAACTTATGGAAAGTATGTTTCCTGAAGTTGCAAAAGCATACATACTATATAGAAACAAAAGAAGTCAAAAAAGAGAGTCTGATATTTTTGAAAAACGTATCAATTTAAAGCCATATGAATACCCTCACTTGTATGAATATGTTCCAGCTATAAGACATTCATACTGGATTCATTCTGAATTTAATTTTACGAGCGACATTCAAGATTTTAAATCCCGTTTGTCTGAATCAGAAAGAAGTGCAATTAAAAACACGATGTTGGCAATTTCTCAAATTGAAGTGGCCGTAAAATCTTTTTGGGGAGATCTCTATCACAGAATTCCAAAACCAGAGATTGGTTCAGTAGGCTCAACTTTTGCAGAAAGTGAAGTCCGTCATGCGGATGCCTATTCCCATTTACTTGAGATACTTGGATTGAATTCAGAATTTAAAGAGCTTAAAAAGAAACCAAGTATTATGAAAAGGGTCCGTTATTTGGAAACTGCTCTTAAAAATTCAAAAAGTGATGACAATAAAGAATACGCTGAAGCTATACTTTTGTTCTCATTATTTATTGAACACGTTTCTTTATTTTCCCAGTTCTTAATTATCATGGCTTTTAACAAGCATAAAAATATGTTAAAAGGCATCTCTAATGTTGTAGAAGCAACATCAAAAGAAGAACAAATTCATGGAGATTTTGGCATTGATTTGATAAAAATCCTTAAAAAGGAACACCCAGAGTGGTTTACCTCAGAATACCATAATAATATTCAAAACTTGTGTAAAGAAGCTTTTGATGCAGAAAAAGATGTTGTGGATTGGATTTTTGAAAATGGTGAGCTAGACTTCTTACCAAAAAAAGTTGTAAATGAATTTTTAAAAAATAGATTCAACAATTCCCTAGAGAGTATAGGAATTGAAAAAGTCTTTGAGATTGATCAAAATTTAGTATCAGAAACTGAATGGTTTGATGATGAGATTATAGGAACTAAACATGGAGATTTTTTTGTTAAAAGATCTATCAATTATAGTAAAAGAAGCCAAAGTATAACAAATGACGACCTATTTTAGAATATGCATACAAAAACAATCCCTGAAGAAAAACAAACAAATTCATACTCAGATTCTACTCATGCCAGAGAAGAATCTAATAAGAGAATGAATCTGAGTTCCGAAAAACCATTCGAATGGCTAAATGAAAATAGTAGAAAGTTTCTAGCTGCTGGATATATTGGTGAGGGGTTATGTGCAGAAGAACGTATTGTTAACATTGCGAAAAGGGCAGAAGGAATTCTTCAAATGCCAGGCTTTGCAGAAAAATTTTATTATTATATGTCAGAGGGATATTATTCATTGGCATCCCCTGTTTGGTCAAACTTTGGTAAGGAGCGGGGTTTACCAATTAGCTGTTTTGGATCTCACATAGACGATGATATAGGTAATATTTTATACACACAGTCTGAGGTTGGAATGATGTCTAAATTGGGTGGAGGAACGTCTGGGTACTTTGGAAAGATTAGACATCGAGGAGCTGCAATAAAAAACAATGGAGAAGCCTCTGGAGCTGTACACATCATGAGATTGTTTGAATCTATGGTTGATGTCGTCAGCCAAGGTTCAGTAAGAAGAGGTCGTTTTTCTCCTTATTTACCAATTGATCACGCAGACATTATGGAATTCTTAGAAATAGGATCTGAGGGGAATCCTATTCAAGAGTTAACTCACGGAGTAACCGTAACTAATGATTGGATGCAAGATATGATTGATGGTGATGTTGAAAAAAGAACAGTTTGGGCTAAAGTATTACAGAGCCGCGGGGAAATGGGATATCCATATATTTTCTTTACAGATAATGCAAATAATGGTGCTGCTGATGTTTATAAAGATAAAAAGTTACCTATCTACGCAAGTAATCTGTGTACTGAAATAATGTTACCTTCTGATCACAATTGGTCTTTTGTTTGTGTTTTATCAAGTATTAACTTATTGCACTATGATAAATGGAAAGATACAGATGCCGTTGAAACTATGGTTTATTTCTTGGATGCTGTAATCACCGAATTTTTAGAAAAATTAGAGTCATATAAGAATTCTGATGATAGAGAAGATCGACAAACTTTTCTATTTATGGAAAGGGCGTATAATTTTGCAAAAGAAAATAGAGCGTTAGGGATGGGAACTTTAGGATGGCATTCTCTCCTTCAATCCAAAATGCTACCATTTGATAGTCAAGGTGCATACGATTTAAATAGTGAGGTCTTTAAAACACTAAAAGAGTATTCTTATAAAGCTTCAAAGTACTTGGCGCAAAAGTTTGGAGAACCAGAATTATTGAAAGGTTATGGTAGAAGAAATGCAACTTTGAATGCTATTGCCCCAACTACATCATCTGCTTTTATATTAGGACAAGTTTCTCAAGGTATTGAACCAATATGGTCAAATATCTATGTAAAAGATATCGCGAAAATAAAAACTACAATTAAAAATCCTTTCTTGGTAAAACTATTACAGGAAAAAGGTATGGATAGTCCAGAAGTTTGGAGAGATATTAGAGACAGAGACGGCTCTGTTCAACATTTAGATTTCTTGTCAGAAAATGAAAAGGACACATTCAAAACCTATTCAGAGATAGACCAGTTAGTGATTATCTATCAAGCAGCTAATAGACAAAATTATATTGATCAAGGTCAATCACTTAATATTATCGTACACCCGGATATGCCTACTAAGGACATTAATAAGATTCATATTACTGCTTGGAAATTAGGTCTCAAATCATTGTATTATCAGCATAGTATGAATGCAGCCCAAAAGTTCAAACAAAAGAAAGAGTGTTTGAGTTGTGAGGGTTAGTCAAACAATTTTATAAAAAAAAGCAATTCATTTTGAATTGCTTTTTTTTTTGGTATAAAAGTATTTTAGCCCTCATTAACTGGGGGCTCTACATTTGAATCGTATTGTTCGTTGTATAGTTCTAGCATTGCCATGGTCGCTTTGATTAGATCTTTAGATTCTGTTAAAATACTAAAGTAAAGCGTTGTGTTTTTTGGACTTGATTCTTCAGATTTAGTTCTTGAAATTTGATTATTAATTTTCTCTCTAACTGATTTTAATAATTGATTTTTAGAATCGAGTATACTTGAAATTTCCTTATAATTATTTTTTGAAAAAGCAAATTTTATTCTTTCAAATAGCGTTTCCAGCTCTAGACTAATTTCTTTAAGTTCTCTAATTTGGTTAAAAGTTAGCGCTTTGTGATTATTATTAATATGCTTGAAAGTAACCTTGGATAT
>CALKEO010000032.1 GCA_938088195.1 uncultured Flavobacteriaceae bacterium
TTTTTTAATTAATATGTATTTAAAATAAAAATACGAGAAAATGACTATAATCCATTAATATAGTCTGAAAAAGAATCACTAAATGACAATCCTCTTGTGGTTCTTGTAACAGTTACCTTTTTGTAGGAGGAAAGTCCCCAAAGCAAGAATTCACACATAAAGTTTTCATCTTTTGAATTTATATTAGCTATGTGTTTTTTAACAAATTTCTTTAAAACTTTTATAGTTTTAAAAGTATCCTGATAAGATTTATTGTCTAGATTTTCATCTATAAAAAGTTCTTTATCCTTGAACCAATCTAAAATCTCTTGATAGGGGTCTAAATCATCAGGTTTTGTAAGTTTCTTAATTTTAGGAAAAAAGTCATTAAAAAAAGTTTTAGCTGATTCCACTATTAGTAATCTAGATATTTCTGTAGCACCCTCCTGTTCTCCTTCATATACTAATTCAATTTTTCCATTAATGGCTGAAATTACAGCATTAAAATCTGTCATTCTAAGACTTGTTTTTGTTTCACCATTAATTAACATTCTTCTCTTAGCAGAACTAATCAAATTTTCATAAGCAGAAATGCTTAACCTGGCGCTTACACCACTTTTTGAATCTACATAAACACTTTCCCTTGCTTCAAAACTAATTTGTTCAATTAAATCTTTAGCAAGCTCAGGTACGTAGACACTGTTATCAATTTCTACCTTAGATTCTTGATGTGTTATTGTCTTAGCAATTTCAATGGTTTTGGGGTAATGTGTCATTATCTGAGAACCTATTCTATCTTTCAAGGGCGTAAC
The DNA here is from genome assembly GCA_938088195.1 of uncultured Flavobacteriaceae bacterium. Classification (GTDB taxonomy): domain Bacteria; phylum Bacteroidota; class Bacteroidia; order Flavobacteriales; family Flavobacteriaceae; genus MAG-121220-bin8. The sequence continues at coordinate 792 of CALKEO010000032.1, forward strand.
TATACTTCCTCTATTTGTATAATCTTCAGGATTAGCTGTGAATAAAAATTGAACATTTATTGGTAACCTTAACTTAAATCCTCTTATTTGAATTTCTTTTTCTTGTAAAATCGAAAATAAAGAAACTTGAATCCTAGCTTGAAGATCTGGTAGTTCATTTAAAACAAAAATACACCTATGTGCTCTGGGAATCATTCCAAAATGGATGACTCTAGAGTCAGAGTATGATAATTTTAAACTTGCTGCTTTGATTGGATCTATATCTCCAATTAAATCGGCAACTGTAACATCAGGTGTAGCTAATTTTTCAAAAAATCTTTCTTCTCTATGAACCCATTCAATTGGTGTCTGATCGCCGTGTTCTTTAATAGTTTTTTTTGCAAAATCTGAAATGGGATCAAGTGGATCATCATTAATTTCTGAACCTGAAATAATTGGCATCCACTCATCTAGAAGATTAGTCAATTGTCTAGCTAATCTAGTTTTAGCTTGACCTCTCAAGCCCAATAAATTAATATTATGTCCTGAAAGAATGGCGCGTTCTAAATCTGGAATAACAGTATCCTCATAGCCATGAATACCATCAAAAGTTGAAAGACCGTTAGATAAATTATTTTTTAAATTCTTTATCATTTCTTCTTTTATATCTAAAGAAATATATCCTGATTTTTTTAATTCTTTTATTGTTTTAATTTTATTACTCATTCTATTTTAATCTTTTTTTTCTGTTCGTTTCGTAATCTTCAAATATCATTTCACCTAACCCTTTAAGGCCTGTATAAAAAGCCTTTCCTTTATTGGCTTTTGTAAATTCTTGAACAAATCTTTTTAGATAGGGATCTTGGGCTATCATAAAAGTTGTTATTGGAATATTTAATCTTCTAGCTTGCTGAGCCATATTGTAACATTTATCAACTATATAAGAATCTAATCCATTACTGTTTTTATAATAAGTACCATCTTTTAATTTTAAACAGCTTGGTTTGCCATCAGTAATCATAAAAATCTGTTTGTTAGAATTTCTATTTCTCCTCAATATATCCATCGCTAGTTCTAAACCAGCAACTGTATTGGTATGAAACGGACCAACAGATAAATATGGTAAATCTTTTACTGCAATTGGTTTAGCGTCATTACCAAACACAATAATATCCAATTTATCCTTTGGATACCTAGTTGTAATAAATTCTGACAAGGCCATAGCTACTTTCTTAGCTGGTGTAATCCTGTCCTCTCCGTAAAGTATCATACTATGACTGATATCAATCATTAAAACAGTACTCATTTGAGCTTGGTGAAATTGATCGTTAACTACTAAATCTTCTCTTGTTAATTTAAAATCTTCAAGACCTCCTTGAATTTGGGCATTTTTAATGCTTTCTGTAACTGCAATTTTTTCAATTGAGTCACCAAACTCATAAGCTTTTAAATCCCCCGAATCGATTTCACCCATACCAGGTTGCTTGGTATTATGATTTCCATTACCAACGCGTTTCATTTTTCCAAAAATCTGCTTCAAAGCATGTTGTCTCAAAAGCATTTCAGTTTTAGCAGTTAATCCAACACCCTCTCCATCTCCACTTGGATTAATTTCTTTTTTGATATACCCTTTATTTAATAATTCTTCAATAAAATCATCCATTGTATAATCCTTGGAGGTCAGGACATATTCTTTATCAAGTTCTTTAAGCCAATCGATAGCCTCATCAAAATCACCTGAAGTATAGGTTATTAATTCTTTGAAAATTTCAAAAAGTTTTTCAAAAGGCGTCTGTGATTTTGATTTAAAATTCGTGAAAAGAAAACCTGATTGATTTATAAAACTCATGAACACATAAATTTATAATACTTTGAATCTATAGACAAGATAAAATCGATAAATAATTCTAATATTATTTTGAAGAGGAAGTATGGTCACTAACAATTAGCCATTTACCTTTAATATTTTTCCAGATTAAAGTAAAATGTCCAAAGCTATCACCCATAGCTCTTTTTAAATAGTACTCCCCTACCAAATAAGCTGTTGTCGGAGTTAAAGATTTAATTTTTTTTACACTAAAAGTCAACTGACCCATTGATTCTAAAGTTGGATAGGATTTAAAATACCTTTGTTTAGTAGCCTTCCATCCATAAACAGGACCAGATGAACCAGAAAAAACTAATTCTTTAGATTTTAAATAACCTTCCATAAATAAATTGATATCTCCTTTGTTCCAAGCTTTTTCTTGAAAAGTCATAACATTCATTATGTCTATAGAATCATTTACAGAGATAGTATCTTGTGAATGAGTATTAAAAGAAAAAAGAAATATTGAAAAGACTAAATAAAATATATGATTACTTGCCATTTTGCATTGGGTCCGTTTCTGGCATGATTTTGTTCAAAACGAAATAAACGGGACAAAATTTTGTGAAGGGACTAATAAGCTGCAGAGTACCAACTCCAAAAGCAATGTATAAATATTCTAAATTTCCTGAACTAAAGGTAAGTCCTGCACTTATTAAATATAAAATTCCGCAAATTGCATCGTGAGCTCTAACCTTTGTTATGTTTTTTTCAGCGTTCATATTGATTGATTAAATGGTTTATCTAAATATAAAAATTAATTAGACAATGTAAAAAAAGTGAATAACCAATTTTTTAAAAAAAATGTAGCAACTGTTTAGAATAATTATAAATTACATAAAACATTCTATATCGTATGTAAAAAACTTATTAAATTATTATATTTATAATAGCTTAAAAATAAGATATTTGAAAAAATAACGTTGATTAAAAAATAATATGATAATAATCTAAATTATTTGTCATCATTTTTTGTCAAATTCACAAATAATTATTTTTCTGACAAAAAAATTTCTTAATTTTAGAAAGTTTATTTTTAATTGCAAATGGATCAAAAAATAAAATCTCAGGAGACCAAAAAATTGATTGTTGAAACATCCTTTGATATGTTTTATTCAAATGGGTATAACAATACTAGTATACCTGATATAATGAAAAAAACAAATCTTACTAAAGGAGCATTTTATCATCATTTTAAAAATAAATTAGAAATTGGAAAAAAAGTAATAGAAGATATTCTTAGTCTAAGAATTTATAATGGCTTTATAAAACCTCTCAAAGAAAATAAATCAAAATCTGTTTCTGATTTATTAGTCTATGTTTTTACCGAAAGAATTGTAAATTTTAGTGAAAAAGAAAAAGCTTTGGGATGCCCTGCGAATAATATGATTAATGAAATCGGCTGTTCAGTCAGTGATTTTCGTGAACCTCTAAGAAAATTAATGGATGGATGGAAAGATGCTTTAATTGACGTTATTGAAATAGGTAAAAAAAATAATGAGATTAAGAAAGAGGTCGATTCAAATGCTGCAGCCACTTATCTTATATGCTCATTTGAAGGCGCTAGAGGTATACGAAAAATCTACAATGACGATGCACTTTTTAATAATTATCTTTTAGCAGTAAAAGAATACATAAAAAGCATTAGCTAGCTTACTTACCAACTATCTGATCTAAATGATGAAGCTGGTAAACCTTGGGTGTTATAAAGGTTTCCTTTTAAATAATTTTTCCACCCATATCTCACTGCAACTGGCTTTTTAACGCTTTCACTTGAAACTTCTAATTTAGACCTATTAAAACCATAAGTTCTAATAACTTTTGCTTTGGCTGGATAAAAAACCTTGTCAGAACCTGAAATTTCAAAACCCAAAAGAGGCTCATTATAACTAGTAACACCATTTTGAGCATAGTCAAAATTAACTATTATTTTATCCCCTTTGATTGTCAAAGACTTATATATTGGACCTGAAAATGAAATACCTTTAATCCCATAATCCTTCACCAAAGCCCAATAAGCAAGTCTTTTACCAACAAGTATTTTTTCAGGCGGGTGTACAGTAAATTCACTTCCAATGTCCATAGTTACAGCCATTCCTGAATTCTCTGTTTGCAACATAGTCATCATTTGAGCTTCTCTTAAATAAGCTTGATCGGATTTGTTTTTCTTTCCTTCAGCACCATTAGGTGCAATTTGAACAAAATAAAACGGAAAAGATCCTTGGTTCCAATTTAATCTCCAACCATCAATCATGTTATTCATTAGTTTGGTATAATTATTTGCTCTACCAACATTTGCTTCTCCTTGATACCAAATAGCTCCTCTAATTTTAAAAGGAATTAAAGGATGTATCATGGCATTAAAAAGACCGGAAGGATTATGATAAACAGCCTTGTCTTTATGATTGTTTCTAATTTCCGTTTTACTAAAATTATCAACTAAAGTTTTATTATCTGTCCAAGCTTCGGCAGGGCTCCCCCCCCAAGAAGTATTAATTATACCAATTGGAATATCAAGTACTTTATTTAAATAATTAGCAAACGAGTAAGCCACAGCGCTGAAACTAGAAGAATTAGCTGGACTAGAGACAAGCCATTTACCTTTTAATTCTTTGGTTGGAGTTTCACTACTTGAAAGCTTGACAGTAAAAAGACGAATATTGGTATTCTTTGACTGTGCTATCACGTCAATTGAACCAACAACTGGTTCCTTACTTCCTCCAAAAAGAGCCATTTGCATATTTGATTGTCCTGAAGCAATCCATACTTCTCCAATTAAAACGTTGGAATAATTTAATACACTATCACCTGATGTTATATTAATTTCATATGGCCCTCCAGCTAGAGGTGTTTCTATTTTTAGAATCCAATTTCCTTTATTATCAGCTTTTGTACTAGCTGTTTTATTATTCCAGCTCGATAGTATAGTAACTTTTTCATTAGGACTTGCTAATCCCCATATTGGAACCTGAGATTCTCTCTGAAGAATCATGTCATCAGAAAAGAGAGGGCCCATTTGAATTTGAGCACTAATTCCAGTAACAAAAAATAAAAATATAATATTTAAAAATCTTATCAATTATTTTTATTTATTCTTGTAAATGAATTTTTTGTCTAATTCCTCAGAATCTTTGTACTTAACTCTCATATCTTTTAGGTCTTGAGTTAAACTTTCCACAACCTCTTTGTATTTTGGATCATTATAAACATTATTCATTTCGTTCGGGTCATTTAAACGGTCATACAGCTCCCATTCATCTACATCGTAATAGAAATGAGCTAATTTAAATTCCTTATTCACTATACCATAATGTCTTTTAGCCATGTGAACAGACGGGTATTCGTAATAATGATAATATACAGCGTCTCTATTCCAGCTCTCTGTGTCTCCAGTTAATAAAGGAATTAAACTTTCTCCCTGCATGTCTTCAGGTGCTTCAATCATAGCCGCCTCTAAAAAAGTTTGTGCATAATCTAAATTCTGAACCATTTCCTCGGTAGAGGTACCTGGCTCAATTTTATTTGGCCATTTAATCATTAGAGGAGTTTTAAAAGATTCGTCATAAATAAATCTTTTATCGAACCATCCATGTTCACCTAAATAAAACCCTTGATCAGATGTGTAAACCACTATAGTATTTTCATCCAAGCCTGTTTCATCTAAATAATCCAACACTCTTCCCACATTATCATCAACAGAAGATATAGTAGCTAAATAATCCTGCATGTATCTCTGAAACTTCCATTGCATTTTCTCTTTATCATTCATAGTAGGCCAATTTTCTTTGAAATCCTTACTAATCTTATCCAATGTGACATCGTATTTTTTCTTTTGCTCTTCATTAGCTCTTCCAAAAGGACCATTAAACCCTTGTTCAGTTGGGCGCATTAGAGTTCCATCTCCCCGAACATAAACAATTTCAGGTTCTACTTTTCCCATTTCTCTCATAGTCTCGGGTCTTACCTTACTATCGTGCATGTACTGCATATGAGTTAAAATATTCATCTCAGCTGTTTTAGCGGCAGTTCCTCTTCCTGAATAATCATCAAAAAGTGTTTCAGGTTCTGGAAATTCCTTTTCATAAAACTCGGCAAACTTTTCAGGACTTGGCCACCATGCTCTATGTGGTGCTTTATGTAAATACATCATCATAAAAGGCTTTTCTTTATCTCTTTTTTTATCTAACCAATTTAAAGTTACATCTGTTATTACATCAGTAACGTATCCAGTAATTATTGTATCACCCTTAGGACCTATGAATCTTGGATTGATATAAGAACCTTGACCTGGAAGTATTAAAAAATCATCAACTCCTTTTGGATTATTTCCAAAATGAAGCTTTCCAAACATCGCAGTTTGATAACCAGCTTCTTGAAAAAGTTGAGGAAAAGTTACTTGAGAATCATCAAATTTAGCATGATTATCAATTTTACCATTCAAATGACTATGTTTTCCCGTTAAAATAACAGCTCTTGAGGGTGCACAAATTGAATTGGTAACTGAAGCATTAGTAAAAAGCATTCCCTCATTTGCAATTCTATCAATATTAGGAGTTTGAATCAACCTATCATCGTAAGCGCTAATGGCTTGATAAGCATGATCATCGGACATTATAAATAATATATTGGGTTTTTCATTTTTTTGTTCCTCGTTAGAACAACTAGAAAACAAAAAAGGAATTATAAAAAATAAAGAGTAAAAAAAATATTTCATTGTTAGTTATTTAAAGTTCGTGTTAATTGAAACTGAATTGGCATTAGTTTCTTTTTGTAATATAAGTAATCTATCAAGTAGGTCTTGAGTTTTATCGGGATATTTTGAGGATAAATCGTTCATTTCACCAATATCCTCACTCAAATTATAAAGTTCTAGCTTATTTGATTCAAAATGCTGAACTAATTTCCAGTCACCAGATCTAATGGACGCACCAGGCTTCCATAAACTCCCGTGATAATGAGGGAAATGCCAAAACACATCTTCTCTATCTAATTTTAATCCTTCTTTGAATATTGGCATTAAGCTTTTTCCATCAATCACTTCATCAGAGCTTAATCCAGCATAATCTAAGATGGTAGGAAATAAATCATATGAAACAGTTGCTTCATCAATCTTAATGTTTTGAGAATGATTAGGTGGTTTAATTAATTGAGGAATTCTAACGCCTCCCTCATAAAGCCATCCTTTTCCAGCGCGAAGAGGAAATACTGATGTTGGTGCAATTCTTTTTTGAGTCGATAGACCTCCATTGTCAGAGGTAAAAATAATAAGAGCGTCATCATACAAATTATTTTGTTTTAAACTAGCTATAAGCCTTCCAACATTTTTATCCATGGCATAAACCATGGAAGCATAATCGGGATTCACTTGATTCATAACACTAATAGCCTGACCCTCTTGACGGGTCCTTACCTTGTTATCTTTAATTGCTTTTAATTTATTTTTAAAATAATCAACATGCTTAATATTAGGTTGAATAGGTGTATGAACGTTATAAAAGGAGAGAAACAATACAAATGGTTCACTTTTATCATGATTTTCTATAAACGAAATAGACTCACTAGTTAACCTGTCTGTCAAATACTCACCATCAGGGCCATTTGTTAATTTTGGATTTTTCCATGGGGAATAATAACCACCAATTGGCGATCCTTTTTCAAAACCTCCAATATTAATATCAAAACCATTTTGTTCTGGATAAAAACCCTCAGATCCTAGATGCCATTTACCTGAATAAAAGGTCTTGTAACCAGATGCTTTTAACTTTTCAGCAATGGTTGTTTCCTCAAGAGGAAGTTGATGAAAATCTGTAGGACCCAATAGTGGTCTGTTTTTAGGATCAACACCAGGGATCCAATCAGTTATATTTACTCTAGCAGGATGTTTTCCTGTCATTATGGACGCTCTTGTGGGTGAACAAACAGAGCTAGCGGCATAAGCAGTTAAAAATTCGTAACTATCCTCACTGAGCGCATCAATATTTGGACTCTCGTAGAAGTTACTTCCAGTATACCCTAAATCATTCCACCCTAAATCGTCAACAAGAATAAAAATCACATTGGGTTTTTTATTCATTGATTTATTTATTGGATTGCATGAAAAAATCATACAACAAACAATAAGCTTTAAAATATTTGACATATTAAGTTAAATTTAAATCTACAACATGTGGCCATCCCTTAAATTGTTTGGCTCCTTTTTTTGAAACATCCTCAAATCTTGGCCAGCATTGAAAGGTGACATTATTTTTTTCTTTATCGAAAAGAACCATACCATAACCAGCTCCATTGGAGGGTGAATCTGGATTAGCATAGGCATGCATTGTAATTTTATTACTAAAACCATCTAAATACCTCCCTGTCCAAGGTAGTTTTTTATTGGATTTTTCACCAGACTTTTCATCCTCTGGCCACCACCACCTACTATAATAATTATTAACAAGTGCTGGTACTATAAATTGAAATGGGCCATCTTCAAAATCATCTATTCCATGATGAACAATTGAAGCTAAATGTTGATCGCCTCCGATATGTACTGCATTGGCATTTTTAACGATTTTCAAAGCTTTATTTCTTCCTGTTTGGGGCCAACCATTAGAATCTAAGTCGGCATGTAGCCTATTAGATTTTTTTCCATGTAAATGCGCCGCTCCACAAAAACTAGTAGCTGAAAGAAGAGCCTTCATCGAATTTTTTTTAGATTTAATAGACCAAGACTTTAAAAAATCTAACTGTCTGTCTCCTAGTAATTTTAATCCATTAATATCAATATCATTTGAATTATAATCAGGATTAATAATATGATCGGGACGTGGCCCTTGGTTAGGAATTTTTCCTTTTGGACCAGATTTAAATTTTCTATCCTCAACAATAGCGAAATCTATTTCACCATATTTCAAATTAGTATAATAGACATTAATCCCTTGTTCAATTGGTGTGGGATCAAAAGGATCTGGTAAATGAGCGGTTTGACATCTCTCAACCATTTTTACATATTGGTGATGGTAATAATATCCTCCATCATCACCCTGTCTTCTTAAGGCCTTTTTACCTCCCTCACCCCATAAATTACCTTGACCAATATCATGATCATCAGGAATGGTAATACATGGTCTCTCTCTAAAGAGTTCTTTAAACTGTAATCCAAATTTTAGCCATGCTGCTGTATGTTGTTTGTGATCATAAGACTGATCTCCTCCAAAAAAAAGAATATCAGGATCTTGATAGTTAACATTTTTTATATAATTATTTCTATCACCCCTATCCTTATTGCTATTACATGAAAACGCAGCAAGCTTAATTATTTTTTTATCCACTGGATCTTTTCGGATTTTTCCATTAAAAACAGAACCATTTTCATGAACGAGTCTGTATTGTTGGTCAATTTTACTATTCCAATTTGGAAACCTAAATAAGGTTGACCAACCAATATCATTTATTTTTTGTTTAGAAACTTCTTTCCATTTATTATTAGTTTTAATTTGAAAGGAAATAAAACGACTTTCATTTGGATAAAGCGGGTAAGTTTGAGCCGAAAGCTTTAAAATATTATTGGACAGTGTATAAATACCAAAGGCAATAATATTCTTTCTATCAACTTTTAAATTTATAATTTGATTGTCCTTTCTTTCCCACCAATCATTAACGCAAAAAGTATCAAGATCTTCAAAAGGAGCTTTAATATAGTTGGAAGACCCCTTATTAAAAGAATAATGAAATGGAATTAATGAAGCTCCTGCAA
>CALKEO010000033.1 GCA_938088195.1 uncultured Flavobacteriaceae bacterium
AAACGAACTTACTATTGACAGAGATATTATGGTTATGGCAAACCCAGAAATTGCTGAATTACCTAATTGGGTGATTGCGCTTCTTGCTGCAGGAGCATTAGCTGCCGCTCTTTCAACTGCTGCAGGACTTCTTCTTGTAATTTCATCTTCAATTTCTCATGATTTGATTAAAAAAATTATAAAACCTGATGTTAGTGAAAAAGGAGAACTGATTGCAGCTAGAATTTCAGCATTTTTTGCAGTATTAATGGCTGGATATTTTGGTATTAATCCGCCTGGTTTTGTTGCAGCAGTTGTAGCATTAGCATTTGGATTAGCTGCTGCGTCATTTTTCCCAGCCATAGTTTTAGGGATTTTTTACAAAAGAATGAATAAAGAAGGTGCTATTTCTGGAATGGTCATTGGGTTATTACTTATGTTATTTTACATGACAAAGTTTAAGTTTGGATGGTTTGGTGGAGGAACAAGTGAAGATTGGTGGTTTGGCATATCTCCTGAGGGGTTTGGGACATTTGCTATGTTAATAAATTTTATAATATCGCTTGTTGTTTGTCACCTCACTAAAAAACCACCAAATGAAATTCAAGAACTAGTTGAAAAAATTAGAATTCCATCAAATGATTAAATTTTGCATATTAAATAAAATCATTTTAATAATTATTTTTTTTTCTTTTAGCCATCTAAAATCTCAAGATTTAAGTTTATATGAAAAAGAAGTTTTTGTTCATAACAATGACTCTTTAAGCTATAGAATTTTAAAACCTTTAAACTATAATCCTAATAAATTATACCCTGTCCATTTATTTTTACATGGTTCAGGTGAGAGAGGAAACAACAATACAGCACAATTAACTCATGGCGGAGAATTATTTTTAAAACAAGAAAATAGAGAATTATATAATTCATGGGTCATATTCCCTCAAGCTCCTAAACATGATTGGTGGGGCTATGAAGATCCATATAAGTTTGCATATGATGTTAAGGAGTCTAAGGCTATGAACTTAGTTGTAAAATTTATGGATAATTTTTTATTACGAAAAGACGTTGATATAAATAGAGTTTATGTAAGTGGCTTATCTATGGGAGGAATGGGTACATTTGCTATTTTAAATCTTAGACCAGATATGTTTGCTGCAGCTACTCCCATTTGTGGAGATGGAGATCCTAGCTCTGTTAGCAGTTACGCTAAAAAAGTTCCTATATGGATTTTTCATGGATCTGATGACAAAACAGTTCATCCAAATGAGTCTCTTAAAATGGCAAAGGCAATTATAAAATTTGGAGGCAGTCCTAAAATAACTTTCTATGAAAATGTTGAACATGGTAGTTGGAACAATGCCTTCGCTGAAAAAGACTTCTTAAAATGGATTCACTCTAAAACAAAGAAAAAATGAGACAATCAAAAACAATTTTTATTATTATTATTTTATTTTTTACTACAATGATAAATTATGCACAAGATATTTTTATTCAAGGAGGAGGAACATTAAAGGATTGGGCTCACTTAAAAAAATTCGAAAAAGAAAATGAAACTCTCAAAAAAGTAAATGATTCTGAAAGAGTTGTATTTATGGGTAATTCAATCACTGAGGGATGGTCAAATTTTAATAAAGATTTTTTTATAAATAATCCTTTTGTAAACAGAGGGATCGGAGGTCAAACTACACCTCAGATGCTAGTTAGATTTAAACCAGATGTAGTAAATTTAAATCCAAAAAGTGTTGTGATATTGGCTGGAATTAATGACATTGCTGGAAACACTGGTCCAATTACCATTGAAAATACAGCTGAAAATATTATATCTATGGCAGAGATAGCTATGGCGAATAATATAAAAGTTTATATCTGTTCAACATTACCAGCAATCGATTTTCCCTGGTCTCCAGGATTAAATCCAGGACCAAAAGTAATTAAATTGAATTCTATTTTAAAAAGTCATTGCGAAAAAAATGGGCTAACATATGTTGACTACTATGCTGCAATGGTGGACAAAAAAGGAGGACTAAAGGTTCCGGAATTTACCTCAGCTGATGATTTAGTTCACCCTAACTTGGCAGGTTACAAAGTGATGGAGGAAATAATTCTTAATGCTTTAAATTAATAATTTATATTTTAAAGATAAAAAAAAATACTTTTTTTGTCTCTTCTAATTTTACCATTCGTTGGTTGTAAAACAAACAACTCTGAACGAAATAACTTAATTTTAAATTTAAGGAGAGGAATGGGATTCTCTAGTCAGTCAAAGTAAGTTTAGAAAATCTCAAGACTAAGAATGTCTTAGAGAAGAAAGATGGTATGGATTTGCAAAATCTCCAAAGGAGTTTATATGCTTACAAGATCATCCTGGAAAAGCATATTTTAAAAATATTAAAATTTGAGAGGTATAACTTTATAAGATTTTTTTATTTAAACTTTAAAAAAATTAACTTTATATAGCTTTGAAAAAAAACTACAAACTTTCCACATATTTCTTGATCCCATTTATTGGAATTATTTTTTTTAAATTCATTTCAAAAGACCCCCTTGAAAAAACATTTATTATTCATCAAGACATTAATGTATTAAATACTGAATTTAATTCCCAAAAAATTGGTAATATAGATTTTAATTTTGATGTAAAGCCCATACTGTCAGACAAATGCTACACTTGCCATGGTCCTGATGACAAAGCGAGAAAAGCTAATTTAAGACTAGACGTAAAAGATGATTTTTATAAATCATTAGAGAATAAAAACCATTTTGTTATTGACAAAAAAAATCCTGAAAAAAGCGAACTTCTTAAAAGAATAAGTAGTCAAGATGTTGGCTATTTAATGCCGCCTCCTGAGTCGAATTTAAAATTGACAAGTAGAGAAAAAAATATTTTAAGAAATTGGATTGAACAAGGCGGCCAGTGGGATAAACACTGGTCATTTAACAAACCTTCACTGCCTAAAACACCAAAAAGTATTTTTAAAAACTGGGCAACAAATGAAATTGATTTTTTTATTTCAACTAATTTAGAAAAATATGGGATGAAGCCCTCCGAATTAGAAAAAAAAGAAATTCTGTTAAGGAGAATTTCTTTTGATTTGACTGGACTTCCACCCACGATAAAAGAAATAGATGCTTTTTTATCAGACAATTCAAATGATGCTTATGAAAAAGCAGTTGATAATCTATTAGCTTCAAAATCTTATGGTGAAAGAATGGCATCTATTTGGATGGACCTAGCTAGATACGGAGATAGTCACGGCTATCAAGATGATACTGAAAGAATTATGTGGCCATGGAGAGATTGGGTTATTCATGCCTACAATAAAAACTTGCCCTACAATGAATTTATATCTTGGCAATTAGCAGGTGATATGATTCCTAACGCAACCAAAGAACAAATTCTTGCTTCAGGTTTTAATAGAAACCATAAAATAACTCAAGAAGGGGGTGTAATTCCTGAAGAATATAGAGTAGAATATGTAGCAGATAGAGCGGTAACCACATCTAAAGTTATGATGGGTTTAACGGTAGAATGCGCCAGATGCCATACTCATAAATATGATCCAATAACTCACAAAGAATTTTTTAGTTTTTACAGTTTTTTCAATAATGTTGAGGAGGATGGAATAATTGCTTACGGAGATTTA
>CALKEO010000034.1 GCA_938088195.1 uncultured Flavobacteriaceae bacterium
TTAAAGACAATAACAACGGAAATTTATACCATGTTTATAAGTGTGGAAATAATAATCCAACTCATGTACTTTATTATATAAATTAATAATGAATTTTAATAAAAATAAAAAAGTTGAATTACACATACACTTAGATTGCTCTTTAAGTTATGATGTGGTTAAAAAAATTAACCCTGAAATCACAAATCATCAATTTAACAATGAATTTATTGGAAGTACATGTAGTTGTTTAAAAGATTATATTAAATGCGCTGATAGAGCAGTTGAGATTATGCAAACCAAAGAACAATTGGAACTAGTAACTTCGGATCTTTTTAAGCAACTAAAAGAAGATAATGTAATATATGCTGAAATTAGATTTGCCCCTTTGCTGCACCTCAAAGGAGGGCTATCTTCAACCGAAGTGGTTAAAATTATAAGTCAAATAACTAAAAATGAATCTAGTAAAACAGGAATTGAAGCTGGTTTGATTCTTTGTACGCTAAGACATTACTCCGCTGAACAGTCTATGGAAACAGTCAATTTAGTGAATGATTTTAAAGGGTCTAATGTAATTGGTTTTGATCTTGCAGCAGATGAGGCGGGTTATCCAATTAAAAATCATATTAAAGCCTTTAAGTTTGCAAATGACAACAAAATACATTGTACTGCACACGCAGGTGAGGCTATGGGGCCTGAAAGTATTATTGAAACTTTAGATCTACTAAAGCCCAAAAGAATAGGACATGGTGTTAGAAGTTTTGAAGACCCTAATTTGATAGAAAGATTAAAAAAAGAAAACATTCATCTTGAGATATGTTTAACTAGTAATATGGTAACTAAAGTCTATAAAGATTTTTTTAATCATCCTATCGACAAGCTTTATAAAAAAAATCTTTCAATTAGTATAAATTCGGATGGAAGAACAATTTCAGATACGAATCTAAGTAAAGAATATTCAATGATTTCTAAGCACTTTATGTGGGATGATAATGATTTTTTAAATTGTAATATAAATGCAATTAATGCATCTTTTGCATCTGAAAAATTGAAAAGTAAATTATTGAATATTTTAAACTCTTAATTAAAGTATTTGACTATTAACCATAAGAATTTATGATAAAAATCTTTTTAATTATTGTATAGATTTGTAACTTATAAGTTTTGACTACAATTTCATTTTTTAAATATAAAAAAAACAAATTTTGGGCTTTTACCCAAATGAACCTTGCCTTTGATGTTATAAATAAAACTGCTGGGCTATCCTTTTTCAAACTTTTAGGTACCGGATCTGGAGAAGGTTTTAGTTTATACCCAGATTTTAGTACATATGCAATACTTTGTGTTTGGGAAAAAGAATCATATGCTACCGCATTCATTGAAAAGAGTGGTCACTCTAAATTAATTTCTGAAAAAGCATTTTCTCGAGAAGATTTTTTCTTAAAAACTATTAAAAGTCATGGTCTGTGGGGGGGAGTAAACCCTTTTCAGAGTAGTAAAGATGAAATTAATAAAAAAAATAAAATCGGTATAATCACTAGAGCCACCTTAAACAAAAATAGATTGTTTGAGTTTTGGAAATCTGTTCCCAAGGCCTCTTTAGCAATGCAAAATGCAAAAGGTGTCGAGTGGTTCAAGGGAATTGGCGAGTGGCCATTTATTCAACAAGCGACATTCAGTGTGTGGGATAATTTAGACTCCGTTAAAGAATTTGCCTATGGAGAAGGACCGCATTCAAAAATCGTAACAAAAACCAAAAAAAGAAAATGGTATAAAGAAGATCTTTTTGCCAGATTTGAAGTCTTACATTCAAAATTAACAAGTTTTAAAGATTGAAAAAAGCTATAATTATTGGGGCTGGTATTGCAGGTATTGCATCAAGTATTAGATTAAGATCTAAAGGTTATGATGTGCAAGTTTTTGAATCTAATTCATATCCTGGAGGTAAGTTAGCTAGTTTTAATTTAGGAAATTATAGATTCGATGCAGGTCCTTCATTGTTTACAATGCCCAATTATGTAGACGAATTATTTGATTTGTTTGGAGAAAACCCAAAAGAACATTTTGCTTATAAAAAAAAAGATATTTCATGCAATTATTTTTGGGAAGATGGGACAAGGCTTTCTGCTTTCTCAGATAAACAAAAGTTTGCAAATGAGGTAAAAAAAAAATTAGGAGTTCCTACACATAGATTATTAAAATATTTAAAAAAGGCCGAAAAGAAATATAATTTGACTAAAACAATATTTTTAGAAAAATCGTTACACAAATTAAGTACATTTTTAAATATAGATACACTTAAAGCGATTGTGAATTTAAATCTTTTTCAAATAGGTAAAAGCTTGAACGACGTTAATGAAAAAGAGTTGATCGAGCCTCACTTAGTTCAGCTTTACAATAGATTTGCTACTTATAACGGTTCATCCCCTTATAAAACTCCAGGTATGATGACCCTTATTCAACATTTAGAACAAGAACATGGGACATTTTTAGTTGAAAAAGGAATGGTTGATATCGCCAATTCTCTTTTTAATTTAGCAACAAGAAAAGGAGTTGTTTTTAAATTCAATAAAAATGTATCACAAATTTTAGTTGAAAATAAAAAAGCCATTGGCGTTCAGGTAGATAGCAAAAAATATTATGCAAATTATGTTATTTCTAATATGGACGTTGTTCCTACTTTTAATAAACTTTTAAAAGGACAAAAAAAACCAAATATTGTTTTGAATCAAGAAAGATCTAGCTCTGCTGTTATTTTTTATTGGGGATTAAAAAAAGAATTCCCATCTCTTGATTTACATAATATCTTTTTTTCGAATAATTATAAAAAAGAATTTGACTCAATTTTTAATAAAAAAGAAATTTTCAACGATCCTACAATTTATATTAATATTACGTCCAAAGATATACCCTCTGATGCACCAAAAAATTGTGAAAATTGGTTTGTTATGATTAATTCTCCAAACAATGAAAGTCAGGACTGGAAAAAAATAGTTCAAATCGTTAGAAAAAATGTTATTAAAAAAATAAATAAAATATTAAAGACAGACATAGAATCCTTGATTGAAAAAGAAAGAGTTTACACGCCAAAGGATATTGAATCTACCTCCCAGTCTTATCTAGGATCATTATATGGTGCTTCGAGTAATAGTAAAATATCAGCTTTTTTAAGGCATCCAAATTTTTCTAATAATATTTTAAATCTATATTTTTGTGGTGGAAGTGTTCATCCAGGCGGAGGAATACCACTTTGTTTACTTTCAGCTAAAATTGTTTCTAATTTAATTGAATAACAAATGAATGTCTTGTTAGGTAAAAATATCACTGTTAAAATATCAATATTCATTGTTTGGATTTTTCATGCGTGTGGACTTATTGGTATTACATATGGAAATAAGGACTGGTTTATAGCTTTCACGCCAGTCAATTTATTTTTATCTTTTTTTTTATTGTTTGTCACACAAAACGAATTAAACAATAAAAATATAATTAGCGCCTTATCAATATTTCTCATTGGTATGATTGCTGAAATTCTTGGAGTGAATTTTGGCATAATTTTCGGAGAGTATGAATATTTAGATAACCTTGGAATTAAAATCTTTGGTGTGCCAATAATAATTGGAGTTCAATGGATTCTTTTAACTTTTATTACGGGATCATTTTCAGCTTATATATTTAAAAAAAGTAAAATTAAAGCTGTTTTTTTTGGAGCAATTTTAATGGTTTTACTTGATATACTAATAGAGCCTGTTGCTCCTGATATGGGTTTTTGGGTTTTTAATTCACTTAAAGCTCCAGTCCAAAATTATATTGCATGGTTTGTAATTGGAATTCCCGTTCAAATACTTTTTCATAACGGAATTGACAAAAAAGAGCAGACATTCTCT
>CALKEO010000035.1 GCA_938088195.1 uncultured Flavobacteriaceae bacterium
AGAAGTAACGTTTAAAAAAGCGTAAACATACAAGTAGGTAAATAAGACCTCATATCCAAGAATTTGATAAACAGTTGCCGATAGATTTGGTTGAACTTCCATTGTTACTGAGCTAAGAAAAAAAACAGCTGAACCTGCTAACGTAGCGCCTAGTATTTGAAAAATTATATAATTTATTGAATCAAAAAGAGAAATTTCTTTTCTAAAAAGCATAGCCAGAGTAACAATAGGATTATAGTGAGCTCCAGAGGAATGAAAGCCTAGATAAATTAAGACCATTAATCCAAATCCAATAGCTAAAGGATTGCCGTTAATTCCGATTATTAAAACCAAGAAAAAAGTTCCAAAAAGTTCTGTTAAGTAGTTTTTCATAATAATAAAAATATAAAATATTTAAATATTTGATTCAATTTTTTTTGTAACCAAATAAACTCCAGTAAAAATTAGAAGCATTCCTATGACATTAATGATTGTTAGTGAATCATTTTCTGTTGTTAGTGCATAAACTATACCTACAATAGGCTGAAAGTAAACAAACGAACTTACAGTTGAAGCTTTCAATGTTGATAAAGCATAGGCGTTCAGTAAATAGGTGAAAAAAGTAGTACCTACCACCACATATATCATTGGAAGTACGGCTTGTTTAAGAGGTAAATTTACCCAATCTACAGATGAGAATTCCTGTACAGTAATTGGAAAATTCATTATAAATCCAAATAAAAACAACCATCTAAAAAGTGTAATAATATTATATTTTTCAACAAGCGGTTTAACAAAAATTAAATACAGCCCATAAGTTGAAGAATTTAAAACAAACAGTAAATTTCCAAGCGGAATGTTGGGTGCATTATATCCAGAGACAGGACTATAGAGTATTAAAATTAGAGCTCCAAAAAAACCTGCAGAAATTCCAAGCATTTTAATTAAGCTGACTTTTTCTTTTAAAATAATTACTGAAAAAGAAAAAACAAGAATGGGAACAACGGTAATCAAAACAGAACTATTAATTGGAGTTGACAATTCTAATCCTTTAAAAAAAGCAAGCATATTAATAACCATCCCTAAAAACGAACATAAAAGAATTCTTGGCCAATCCTTTCTGTCTATTTTTTGATTTTTAAAAAAAAGACTTAAAATCCAAAACAATATAGCAGCCCCTAAAACCCTTAAAAATATGAACCCAAAAGGTTGAATGTAAGTTGGCATTACATTTTTGGCAATTGTATGATTAAAACCATAGATTAATGTTGCTACAAGTGCAGCCAATAATCCTAAAGTTCTTTTATTCATTTAACATATATTTACAATTAAATTATCGCAAACTTAAGCCTATTAATTATAATATAAATGAAAAATAATTTTATTAATTATTGTCTTTTTTTCTTTCTTTTTTTCACTTCCTGTCAGTTTAATAATTATGAAACTATTGATAAGAACATTCGTTTTCGTCAACAGATAAAGACTGGAGAATTTTTAAAACTATCAAAAGGATATACTTACTATGAAATAAAAAACAAGGAAGCTAAAAACACTCTAATTTTTATCCATGGTTTTTCAGTCCCCTCATATATTTGGGACGACACTTTCAAATCCGCAAGCAAAAGAGGATATAAAACAGTAAGATTAGATTTATATGGCAGAGGTTATTCTTCCAACTTGGATTCAGATTATACAGATGAACTTTTTGCTAACCAAGTAATCGAGCTAATGAACGAACTAAAAATTGAAAGAGCTACTTTCTTAGGGTTATCAAACGGAGGCAGAGTAATTTCAAAAATTGCTTATTTAAAACCTGAACTTATCCAAAAATTGGTATATGTTTCATCCTCTAGTTTTCAAGAGCATAAACCCATGAATGATACATCGGTTAGTGGAAAGGAAATTAATGATTTCATTAAAAATAATTATCCATCAATTTCAAAGGGTCAAATGCTAGATTTTAAATATCCACAAAATTTTAAAGGTTGGGATGATAAGTATGAACAATTATTACAATATGAAGGCTTTGCAAGAGCGCTCATATCAACAAGAAAGAACCACGTTAATTTAGATTTAGAGAATAAATTCATAAACGATTCTAACATTCCACTATATACTGTATGGGGAGATAGTGACTCTGCTGTTGTTTATAATAATTTCAAAAACAAGTTAAATAAATTAATGCCTAGAAGAATTGAATACTTTATTTCAAATTCCGGTCATCTGCCCAATATGGAAAATTCTGCAGAATTTGAAGATATACTTTACAATAAAATTTTAAAAGAAAATTAATTTATATATTAACTTTTTTAAAAAGAATTATAATAATATGAAAAACATCCTTTTAATTAATTTATCACTCTTTTTGAGTTTTACAATTTTTTCTCAAACTTTTAATACGACATTTAATAATCAAAATTCGCAATTTCAAAAAATAATTAAAGATGTCACTTATTTTAAGGTGGATCAAAGTACCGAAATTGATGGTAGTCGATATTATTATAAAAAACCTCAAGAGGCTGTAATTAATTTAATTGATGGTTACCAACCAATAAGAATGAAAGCCAATTATAATATAATTGATGAAACAATAGAGGTTGAATCTGATAAAAAAATACTAAACATTAAGCCCGGAAAGGTAAATTTCATTGCCTTTAAGGATGCTAATTTTATTGTATTTCAAGGAAACTTTTACAAAGAAATAACAAAAAATAGTAATTTTTCTCTAATTAGAGCAGTCATATTAAAGACGATCGAACCAGAGTATAAAGTAGGAATTGTTGAAAAACCTAATCTTAGATTTAAAAGAGACGACGAAATCTACATACAACAAGGTGAGAAGAAAAGAATGATTAAGATTAGTAAAAAATCTATCATTTTACTATTTGATAATTCCAAAGCATCTCATGTAAAGAAATTTATGAAATCAAATAAAATATCTATAAGAAAAGATGCAGATTTAAAATTATTATTTGATAATTTTAAAAATGATTTAAAAGATATCAGGTGATTGAATGGCACAAAAAATATATTGAAATAACTTTAAAAAGTTGGGGTTTATCAACTTATCAAGGATATTGGATTTCTTTTTTAAAAGGTATAATTATTGGAGGAGTAATCGTTTATTTCTATTTATAATTTAGTCTTTATCATTAAATAATGATGGGGCTTTTTTTTTAATTAAATACCCCTTTTTTCTTTCAAAATAAGGAACTTCGTGTTCTATAATTCTTACTCCCAAATTATCTTGTAGCCATTGCGCAGCGATGTGACGGTGACAAAATTTGGTTTTTCCACAGTGACACATCATCACTGGTTCAAAATCTCCTGTTACAAGGTTTAGGTGCTCGAAAACAGTTTTAGGATTTAATTCACTAAGCTGTTCCATATATGACTTTAAAAAACTTTCTTCACTTATTAGTTTTTTCTTTAACGAATTAATCAATTTAAAATTTGGTGCGAGCGCCTTGTATTCAAATTTTACTTCACTATTATTGGAGGGATACAATGCTATGGAAACTGCTCCAGGAATTTCATTTTTATTTAATATTTTAAAACTAGCTGTTTTGATACTTTTTTTTTATAAATCTATGAAATTTTAAAAATTAACAACAATACATTATTAACATACTGTGTGGTATTTTTTTATCGAATTGATAATTTTAGAGTATAATGATTATCGAATTGATAAAATTTCAAGTAAAAAAAGTTTGTTATTTAACTTTATTTTAACATATTTGTTGTTATAATCAAAAATAAAAATATGAAAAGATTCAAATCAATTATTACACTAACTCTTATGTTAGTGGGGTATTTAGGTTTTGCTCAAAACGAAATTACCGGTAATGTTGCCGATGATAATAGTTTAGCACTTCCTGGAGCAACAGTAGTTGTAGAAGGCACTAGTAATGGTGTTACAACTGATTTTGATGGTAATTATTCAATTACTGCATCTTCTGGTGACGTTTTAGTCTTCAGTTTTGTAGGATTTGATTCAAAATCCGTCACTGTTGGAAATTCAAACAAAATTAACGTAATGCTTAACACAAGTAATGAACTTGATGAGGTAGTTGTTACAGGTATTACTACAAGAGATCGTAAAAGACTAACTAGTAGTGCCGTAGTAATTAACTCTGAGCTAATTGAGGGAGTTGCTTTAAGTTCCCCTGATCAAGCACTTCAAGGTCGTGTAGCTGGACTTAGGGTTACAACTCAATCTGGAACTCCTGGAGCTCCACAAGAGATCAGAATTAGAGGTGAGGGATCAATTTCAGGATCTAATTCTCCTTTATTTGTAATTGATGGTGTTCCTGTGAATAACGGAACAATTAGTCCACTACTTACTGATATGGGTATTTTATCAATGATAAATGCCTCTGATATTGAAAGTATTACGGTACTAAAAGATGCCTCTGCAACAGCTCCTTATGGTGCTAGAGGATCTAATGGTGTAATTGTAATTACTACAAAATCTGGTTCAGCTGGAGAGGTTAAATACAATATTTCGTCTCAATATGGATTCCAAAATTATGCTATTGATGAAAGACCAATGCTAACGGGACAACAAAGATACGAACTGGGTATTGAATCTAGAATGAACGATCGAGGTGAAACAGCAGCACAAGCAGAAGCAGGTGTGTTAAGATTTTTCGCTGGTGCTCAAGCGTGGGTTGATGGCGGTAGAGTCGATGGAAACTGGGAGGAATTAATTAAGGTTAAAGACGCACCGTACCAATCATACGACCTTTCAGCTTCTGGTGGATCAGCACAAGAAAACTTCAGAATGTCTGTTGGATACAAAAACACAGTAGGAACATCGGTTGCTACTGATTTTGAAAGTGTTAGTGGATCGTTCACCTATAGAAGAAAAGCTGGAAAAGTAGATATCAACACATCTAATAGAGTTACAAATTCTATTCAAAATGGTATTCATGAGGGAGGTTCTTATTTTGGTTCTCCTCAAGCCAACAGAGTATTTATGACGCCTTGGGCGCAACCAAAAAACGCTGATGGTTCATGGAACATCAATTTACCAACAAGTGTATTTAATACACTTTACCTTGCTGAAAATAATATTCAGCAAAATGATGGTACTAGAGCCATATCAAATACAAGTGTTACCTATAAAATTAACGATGATTTAAAGTTCAGAACACGTTATGCTATAGACTTTGTTTTAAGTGTTTCTCACGAATACAGAAATCCTGATCATGGTGATGCAAGAACTAGCAATGGATATTCTTATCAAAACACATCTAGAAACTTTACATGGTTTAATACTAACACACTTGACTATACCAAAACCATTGCAGACAATCACAACATTGCTGCAACACTTCAAATGGCTTATGGAAGAAGTAAAAACACTTACAATTCATCTGATGGTGAAGGTGTTCCTGCTGAAGGCTTATACTATGTTAGTAGTTTCGGAACTAATCAAAGTGCTTCAGGTGGATTTTCAGACTGGAGAGAACTTTCTTATCTAGCTCTTTTAAATTATACTTATAAAGATAAATATGTTGCGGATTTCTCATTCAAGAGAGACGGTTCTTCAAGATTTGCAAGTGGAAATAGATTTGGTAATTTCTGGTCAGCTGGTCTTGCTTGGAACATAACCCAAGAAAGCTTTCTGGAAGGGAATGACTGGATTAACAACTTGAAATTAAGAGCTTCAATTGGAGAAACCGGAAACAATGGTGTTGGATTAAATAGGTACCAATCATTATTTGGATACAGCGCATCCTACAATGACTTAGGAGCTGTGTACCCTTCTACCTTTGGAAACTTATTGTTCTCTTGGGAAAAACAAACACTATATGATGTAGGGATTGATTTCTCAGTTTTAGGAAATAGAGTGTCGGGAAGTATTGGATATTACAATAAAAACACTAATGATTTACTTCAAAGTGTTCCTTTATCTACCACTACTGGTCACAGTTCTCAAACACAAAATGTTGGTGAGGTTGAAAATAAAGGATTCGAAATAGAACTATCTGCTGATGTACTTAAGTTAGGAGATTTTACTTGGAATATTTATTCTAATTATGCCACTAATGACAATAAGGTGTTAAAATTAGCCCAAAGAGCTGATGGAACAGACATTAATCTAGATGGATCTTACAATTCAACAAGAGTTGGAATGCCTTTGGATAGCTGGTACATTAGAGGATGGGCTGGAGTTGATCCTGCCACCGGAGACCCTCTGTATTACAAAGGTGGATTAGGTAATGAAGCACCACCATATGCTGGTAGTATGGAAGTAGTTAATAGCTACTCTGCTGCATCACAAGCTTTTCAAGGAAATAGAATACCAACTTATTCTGGTGGACTTGGTACAAGATTAACTTATAAAAATTTCTATATTGATGGAAACCTGTATTTTGCTGGAGGACATAAAGTGTTTGAGAGATGGAATTGGTATTCAGAATCATCAAGTTTACTATCTGTACGATATTATCAAGGATCTCAGAAATTAATGAATAGATGGCAAAAACCTGGAGACATCACTGATGTACCAAGAATGAGATATAGTACTAGTACCTCAGGAACTGGTTCTGGAACTACAACTAGATTTTTGAATGACGGTGATTTTGTAAGATTGAGAGATTTAGCAGTTGGTTACAGTTTACCAAAAAGTATAGCTGATAGACTTGGATTTGACAATGTTGGATTCAGTGTTAGAGGAGTAAATTTATTTACTTGGACTAAAGACCCAGACCTACTTGTAGATCCTGAAATTAGATCTGCAGGTTCTTGGGAAATATACACCCCACCATTGAAGTCAATCTCTGTTGGATTAAACTTAAAATTTTAATAATATGAAAAATTTAAAAAAATATTTACTATTATTCTTTGCAGCGACAATTATTGTTTCCTGTGGAGATGAGGACCTAGAACCAGTATTATCTCTTGATAAAGATTTAGCTACAGGAATTCAATCAGCTGGCGATTTAGCAAGTGTACTTAATAGTGCCTACGATAGAATGACAGTTTCTGGATATTACGGAAGAAATCAAATTATTGATGGTGATGTTAGAACAGATAATATGTATTCTAACATGAATTCCGGAAGATTTGCAAATTCTAGCATGGACTACACCTCTCAAGGTTCTGGAGGATGGGTTTCTAAATACAGTGTAATTGCTATTTGTAACATTGTAATTGGAGCTGATACTGCTTCTTTAACAGGTGATGCAACCGCTATTAACCATACAGTAGGTCAAGCTTATGCGATAAGAGCATTAGTTCATTTTGATTTACTAAAAGAGTATGGTCAGCATTTTATCACTGGTCAAGGTGGCCCTGCATCTTTAGGTATTCCTTATGTTAAAACATATAAAGTCCCTGAAAACCTAAGTCCAGCAAGAGGAACTGTTGGTTCAAATGTTAGTGATATTATCGCAGATATTCAAACAGGAATTGGACTTATGAGTCAATCATTAGATGATAGTTCTAGTTACATGACTGTAGCTGGTGCTTATGCAATTGGAGCAAGAGCGACATTATATGCTGGTTCCGTTGATCCAAGTCTTTATGCTACAGCTGGAACTATGGCTAAATGGGTTATTGATAACTCAGGAAGATCGCCTGTGAGTGCAGCTGGATTTAAGGCATCTTATGTAACTGATAACGCAAGTAATTCATTATTAGAACTTGCTATGTCAGGAACTGATAACCCAGGAATTAATGGGATTGCTTACATTTTAAGAGGAACTTCTTACGGAGATGTAAGACCATTATTAAGAGACAGAGATAAGCCTATGACTAATCCAGACTTGCAAGATGTTTTTGAAGCTGACGCTGCGACAGATGTTAGATGGACAGTCAACGGTATGATTGGA
>CALKEO010000036.1 GCA_938088195.1 uncultured Flavobacteriaceae bacterium
AAACAGTCAAAAAAACTGTAGAAATAGCAATTGATAAAAATATATTCTTCATTTTTTAATTTATTTTATTAATAATATTAAAATTAGTTTTTAACTTCCTCCTGCCCAAAAGAAACAAGTGGAATAAACAGTAATAGTAGAATTAGTTTTTTCATTTTTTGAATTTCTTTTCGTACAGGATTAATAAAACTCCAAGTATACCAACAATGAAAGCATATACATACTCATCATTAGTAAGAAAAAAGTAAAGGGAATAGCCTAATATAACTTCAATAATAAAAAAGACAACTCTGTTCATACTCTAATATAATTATTATTTAAATATTGTTAATTAATCCCAGTTTCCCGTTATACCTAAATGATAATCCTTAGAATTACATTTTGGGCAGTTAAAATTCTTTTCGTAATCGAGTAATTTAATTAGTGAACTGTTATTGCATTTTGAACATTTAGGGATTGGCAAAACAGATGCTTTTAATACTTTACAATTAGCACACTCATAAAGTTTTTTTTCTTTAGTATTTCTAAACCCTGTTCCTAAAAAATAACTCTTTTCATAACTACATTTAGAACATATAAAACCTACAATTTGACCCATTAGATAAATATAGAAATTATCTAACCTCTAATCAATCCATTTCTTTTAAAAAACGCTATGTGTTTGTAACTAATTTTCTTTAAAATTATCAAATTAAACACATGAAATTTAGTAGTAAATTATAGTGTTTTAAAAATTCTTTAATTAGATTTATAATCGTGAATAAAATAAGAGTTATTGAGCTTTTTGCAGGAGTTGGCGGATTTAGATTAGGGCTTGAGGGTTATAAAGGAAAATCCCCGCTAAGCGGATACAAAAAATCTATTAAATCTAATTACGAGGTAGTTTGGAGCAACCAGTGGGAGCCTCTAACCCCAAACAATCAGCATGCAAATACTGTTTATAAAAAAAGATGGCCAAAAGCTAATCATTCTGGAAATAATATAGAAGAAGTGATAGAGAAAGATTTTGATACAATTCGTGAAATCAACTTTGATTTACTTGTTGGTGGATTTCCATGTCAAGATTATTCAGTTGCAACAACATTAAAAAACTCAAAAGGACTAGTGGGTAAAAAAGGAGTGTTGTGGTGGAGTATTTATAATATTATCTCAAAGAAAAAAAATAATAAGCCAAAGTATCTTTTTCTAGAAAATGTTGACAGGTTATTAGCTTCTCCCGCAAAACAACGAGGTCGAGATTTTGCTGTAATGCTAAGTTGCTTGTATGAGCAAGGTTATGCGGTCGAATGGAAAGTTATTAATGCAGCAGACTATTCTATGCCTCAAAGAAGAAGAAGAGTTTATATCGTAGCGTATCATAAATCCACTGACCTTTATAAAAAAATGGTGAAGATAAAAAAAGAAGATATTATTATTGATAAAGGAATTATTTCAAGTGCATTTAATGTGAATTTTTCTATTCCTCAAGTAATAAAAAAAGGAAAGATTTTAAAAGAAATGAATAAAGTCTCAGAAGAATTTAATCTAGGAGAAAAGCTAAGTCCTTTTAAAAATTCTGGTGTCATGATTAATGGAGATTACTATTCTGTAAAAACAGAAGCTGTAAAAACAGAAAAATATCCACTTTCCAGAGTTTTAGAATCAAAAAAAGTGGATAGTTCTTTTTATATTAATAAAAATAAAAAAGTAAAATATCAGTCCATAGAACAAATAGATAGGGATAATATAGAAATTAAAACTGAGTGGGATAAGTGGAATTATTTAAAGGGAAGAAAAAATCAATGGAAAATAAATAAATCATCTGGCCATAAATATAAATATGGAGAAGGAAGAATGGTTTTTCCAGACTCAAAAGAAGAGCCCTCAAGAACCATAATTACTGGTGAAGGTGGTTCAAGTCCATCTAGATTTAAACATGTAATTGAAGAGAAAAAAGGTGTTTACAGAAGACTAACGCCAAAAGAGCTTGAGAGGTTAAATATGTTCCCTGACGACCATACCAAACATGAAAAAGTAACAGACACCAAAAGAGCTTTTTTTATGGGTAATGCTCTTGTAATAGGTGTTGTAGAAAAGATAGGAAACAGCCTTAATTTTAATATTTAGTGGCAGACAGAGTCTATAATAGCGACCAAGAACTCATCAATCATGCTTTAAAATTACATGGAAAATCATTATATGAAATCCATGGAGCTATAAGTAAAGAAAAATTTAAAGGTAAGGGGGGGTTTGGCAATAAAGTAGAAAAAGTTCACTATGGAATTGAAAATAATAACAGGCCCGGTCCAGACGTTGAAAACTTAGGGGTAGAAATAAAAACTAACCCTCTAGAAATAAATAGAAATGGGATAGTGCCAGCTGAGAGAATATCGTTGTCAATGATAAATTTTGATGAAATTCTATTAGAAAACTTTGAGTCTAGTTCTTTTCTTAGAAAAAACAAAAAAATCCTTTTCAATATGTTTTTAAGGAAAAAAAACCAATTAGAGCATGAAAGAAAATTTCTACTAATAGATTTATTTAAATTAAAGGGTAATGACCTAAAAGTCATAAAAAAAGATTGGCATTATATAAAAAAAATGGCATCTTCACTAAAGGCTAACGACATACATGAAGGAGATACGGACTACCTTGGTGCGTGTACAAAAGGAAGTAAAAACCAAAAGCTAATGCCCTATTGTAATGGGAAGGCATCAGCAAAAAGAAGGGCATATTCATTTAGGCCTGCTTTTATTAGAAGTTTATTGACAAATTATGAAGTGGTTAATAAATCAGGATTTAGTGTCCTAATCAAAAAAAAGAAAACACAAGGTTCCTATGTTATTCTTGAAGAAAGACACAACGGAAGTATTAAAGAGGCTACATTAGAAAAATTTAGCAAATATTTAGGGTCATCCGATTTTACAATATCGACAAAATTTGATTTTCAACAATCATTCCTTGACAAAACAGACAAGTCAAGGTGGCACTGGCTAACAAGTTATATCTTGATTGGTAAAAGAAAGAAGTTTTTGTCAAGAGAAATTGAAGAGTTTTCTAAATCTGGGCTTACGGTAAAGACAATTAGGGTTGATAAAAGAAATAAGCCTGTTGAAGAAATTTCTTTTAGAACTATAAATTATGAAAATCTAGAAAATAAAGAATGGGAAGAGTCGAGTCTTTATGAAGAAATGAGCAGTAAGTTTTTATGGGTTGTATATAAAATTATTGATGATAAAACTGTCTTGGATAAGGTTTTTTTCTGGAGGATGCCATTAGAAGATTTAGATTTTATTAAAAAGAAGTGGATGAAATACTCAGACTTATTGAGAGCAAAAGACTTTAGAAGTAGTTATTTTATGGATGATAATTCTTTTTATTATTTAAAAATCAAGGATAGTAAGGGGGGTGCTAACAAAAAATTAGAAAGCTCTATTGTCACTTCATTAAGTCATTGGTTCAGAAAAGCTTATGTTAGTAATATTATTGAATCAAATTGTAAATAATATTAGACTTTTATTAAACAACTGAACGAAGGTCACTTTTGATATATAATATGCTGCGTACCTCACTTAAAAAAGATATAACTCTTTTCTTATGAAGGACCCTCCGTCAGTATCAAGGCAGAAAACCTATTCAATCGGTGTCTATTACTACTGACACAGGAAAAACTGCTGTGCTTACCCACTCACACACTCTATCCGAGTTTACAACATCAAACCCTATTGGGAAACTTAAGGTCTTATGTAGAAAATATCTTAGTTTTCTAGATGTCTTAAAATCATTTTATGTACTAAGTTTAATGATTATATAATATGATAACTTAAGGACGTTCTAAGTGTTTTATTTTCAGTAACATTCTTCTCTTAAACATCTTTCCCAAAGGGAAATAATAAACAGTGTGTAGTAATTATTTTATAAAAGATAGATGAGTTTAGAATATAGTATGGGCTTAATACTTAATGTAACTTTTGTGTTTTCTTAACTACTTAATTACAAATGCGCCTTTGGGGCGCTTTAAAACGAAAACACTCTATAAAAACATTTATTATAAAGCGTTACAGAGTTAAATAACCACTTACCCACCAAAGTTACTTACTTTAAATTATTAAATCAATGTAATTCAATTAACAAATAGTACGTTTAGTTAACATTAAATTTGGAATCATTATTAGTAAAATTAAAAACTAATGATACTATTTTTCAGTTATTTACCTAATAAGTTTAATTTCAAAGAACCTGATAACTAGGTATTGATATAATTCATTTTACGTGTAAAGATTTTTGGCTTTTTAAATGGTTTATAAAACCCAAAAAGTCAAAAATATGTGAAGAGAAACTTTAGTTTCGATGAACAGCTCAGATGGCACATGGAGTCCGAAGACTAAACATCAAAAAGTGCCGAAATAGTGCCGAGAACAGGTTAAAATTTCGTATATTATAGTTAATTATGTCTGAGGACATCCAGTATTTAGAGCATGAAAAAACCTTCGATTTCTCGGAGGTTTAGAATGTGCTAGACAGGTTACTTTGTGGAGAAGATGGGACTCGAACCCACGACCTCTTGACTGCCAGTCAAGCGCTCTAGCCAGCTGGAAGTTTATTTAATAGTATATAAATCAGTCATTTAGACATAATTGAAAAGTTAAATTTTTA
>CALKEO010000037.1 GCA_938088195.1 uncultured Flavobacteriaceae bacterium
CTATTACTGTTTATTCCACTAGTTTCTTTAGGGCAAAACACTAAAATAAAAGATTTTAAAATCACAATACTTTCTACGATGTTTTCTGATACTTACATTGGTGAATGGGGTTTTTCCGCAATTATTGAAGCTGATGGACAAAGAATTTTATTTGATACTGGTTCAAGAGGAAATACAGTTTTTAGGAATGCAAAAGAACTTAATATAAACTTAGATAATATTGAAAATGTTTTTTTAAGTCATAATCACAAAGACCATACAGGTGGTTTAATAAATTTAAAATTAAATCATCCAACTTCTTTTTCAAATGCCCATATTGGAGAAGGGATTTTTTACTCAAGACCTAATTCTACTGGAAATGAACATTATATATTGAAAAATAAAAACACACTTAAGGAATTAGGAATTAATTTTAAAACTCATCAAACTCCTTCACAACTAATGCCTGGCTTATGGACAACAGGTCAAATTCCAAGAAAATACGATGAAAAAAATTGGAGTGAATTAGGTAAAATGGTTGATTCAAATGGAAATAAAGTAGAAGATACTATACCAGAAGACCAGTCATTGTTTTTTGACACAGATAATGGAATAGTTTTGATAAGTGGTTGTGGGCACGCAGGACTTGTTAATACACTTGATTATGTACAAAAGATTATTCCAAATAGACCCATTTATAAAATAATAGGAGGATTTCATTTATTAAATCTTAGTGAAAATAAGTTAGAATGGACTGCAAAAATGATGGAAGAATCTGGTGTAAAATTCTTTGTAGGAGCACATTGTACGGGAATTAACTCCACATATTCAATAAGAAATTTTATGAATCTTTCATCTAAAAATGCTTTAGTCGGTTCAGTTGGAACTTATATTACTAATCAAGGAATATTTCCGGGTTATATGGAATAACTAAACCATAGGCATATCTTCTTCTTTTAATTCAGCAACTTCTAATCGTCTTAAATAGGTTAAACTTACATTTTAACTCCAGTTTCTTCTTCTATTTCTTCATCTGTCTGTACGCTTCTCTCTACATCCCCAATTTTATTTAAATACGTATCTTGAATAAATATAACTTATAAAAACAATTCTATGAAGGCAATTAGATTTTTTATTGTTTTAATTTTTATTATCTCATGTAATAATGACAAGGAAGAAATTACACCAATTTCATTTTCTGAAAAAAAATATGATGAGGCATTTCAATTGATCGAATACTGGTTAAATGCTCAAAAAGATTATGAAAATATTCCAGGTTTAACTGCGATGGTAGGAGATGAAAAAGGAGTGGTGTGGTCACAAGCATTTGGAATGGCTAATGAAAATGATGAAATGAAAATTGAAAATACTTTTAGTATTTGTTCAATTTCTAAACTATTTACATCAGTTGCGATTATGAAGTTAGTTGAAGAAAAAAAAATTAGTTTAGAGGATCCAATCGAAAAGTTGTTACCCTGGTTTGATTTAAAACAACAGTTTAAAGATTCGCCTCCCATTACAATTAAATCAATTCTAACTCATTCCTCTGGTTTGCCAAGGGAATCTAACCATCCTTATTGGTCATGGCCAGATTTTCCATTTCCCACTAAAGAGGAAGTAGTTCAGGAGTTAAATAATCAAGAAACACTTTATCCAAGTTCAA
The DNA here is from genome assembly GCA_938088195.1 of uncultured Flavobacteriaceae bacterium. Taxonomy (GTDB): domain Bacteria; phylum Bacteroidota; class Bacteroidia; order Flavobacteriales; family Flavobacteriaceae; genus MAG-121220-bin8. Next base: position 1,643 of record CALKEO010000037.1, read on the forward strand.
AATATTATCAATATAGTAACCTGGGGCTATCTCTTTTGGGTTTTGTTGTGGAAGAAGTATCTGGTGAATCCTTTGAAGAATATATTAATAAAAATATATTATCTCCTTTAAATATGAACAAAACTAAACCGTTTATGTCAAGACAAGAATATGGTGGGATTCTTTCAGTAGGCTACTCATCAATAAACAGAAAAAGGAATCGGGAGAAAGTAAAATTTTTCAATGCAGATGGAATTGCAGCAGCAGCAGGTTTCACTTCAAATGTGGAAGATTTGGCAAAATTTGCTGCGTGGCAAATCCAATTGTTAAAATCTTTAGAAAAAAACATTATTACATCTAATTCTCTAAAAGAAATGCATAAAGTAAATTGGGACGATGAATTAACATCAATAACTCGCGGATTAGGTTTTGGTGTTTATAATTTTAACGGTGAAACTTTTGTCGGTCATGGTGGCTCATGTCCTGGATATAGATCTCAATTATATTTAAATACTGAAATGGAAATTTCTTACTCTGTTATGATTAATTCTAGTGGAACAAACCCAGGAAAGTATATTCAAGGAATTCATAAAATATTAAAAAAAGCTACTGAAAATAAATCCAATACAATAAATAAATTTAAAGAAATAGAAGGGGAATATATTGCTCAACCTTGGGGAAGTGAAACGTATATTCAATCATGGGGGAATCACTTGGCTATGTTGAGTATTCCAACAAATTCTCCTGACTTGACCATATATAAAAAGACAGGTAAAGATATTTTTAAAAGAGTTTTAAAAAATATGGAATTGGGAGAGACATTAGAAATTTTAAAAAATGAAAAAGATTCTGTGATTGGTTTCAAATCACATCAAAACATTTATTATAAATCTAAATAAATTACTATGAAATTATTACAAGAATTTAAAGATTTTGCTGTAAAGGGTAATATGATTGACATGGCAATTGGAATAATAATTGGAGCTTCTTTTAATTCGGTTATTGATGTTTTAGTAAAAAAAATCTTACTCCCTCCACTATCGCTACTTTCAAGTGGAGTTAATTTAGAAAGTTTAAAATTAGTTTTAAGGCCTAAGCAAATAGACGATTTAGGGAATCAAGTAGTCGAGGAAGTTACTATTAATTACGGATCGTTTGTTGAAACGTTATTGGATTTTTTGATTGTAGGCTTCACAATTTTTATAGTTGTAAAGTTTATTAACAAGTTAAACAGACAAGCAGAAGATCCTAAAGATAAAACAGTATCTACGCCTAAAAATATTGAGTTGCTTACAAAAATGAATGTTTTGTTGGAAGAACAAAATCGATTATTAAAAAAACAAACTAAATGACTTTGAAAAATCACTTTATAATCGAATCATAAACCAGCTTTCTAAATTTTCTAGCTAGTTTAAGCTTATATGTTTCAAATGATTGTGTCATGTAAATAAAAATCATTTTTTCTTCTGGATCAATTCTAAAATAAGTCCCAAACATGCCCCCCCATCCAAAGGTGCCTTTTGATCCAAATTTAGTTCCAGAATTTTTTACAACTTCAAATCCTAGCCCAAATCCTTTGTTTTTGCCAAAAACTAGTCCAGAGTATTTTAACTCATTACTGTGATCTTCAAGCATTAAATTTAAAGTGGAGTTTTTTATAATTCTTTGATTATTAAACGTGCCTCCATTTAGAAGCATTTGGCAAAAGATTAGATAATCGTTTGTAGTAGATAGAAGACCACCAGATCCACTAAAAAGTTTTACGTTATTAGTAAACGGAGATTTCGATGGACTATCAAAAACATTTAATCCCCCATTTTTATCTTTTTCATACAATGTTGTTAATCTTTCTATTTTTTCTTTTGGTAATTCAAAAAAAGTATCCTTCATATTTAATGGGTCGAAAATGTTTTCTTTTAAAAACATGTCTAAGCTCATTCCTGAAATAACTTCTATTAGATAACCACAAATATCAGTAGAGTAGCTATACCTCCATTGAGTCCCTGGCTCATATATTAAGGGATCCTTTATTGATTTTTTAATAAACTCCTCCAGATTTAAACTGATTGATTCTAAATAACTTTCAGGCCCCTTAAATTCTAACCCAGCAGAGTGCCTCAAAATATCGATAATTTTTATATCATTTTTACTAGAATTTATCTTTTTACCTTTTTTTATTTTCAAATTTTTAAATTCTGGAATAAATTTATGAACCGGGTCATTTAAATTAAACTTACCTTGTTCATAAAGTATCATTAATCCAACTGAAACAATTGGCTTAGTCATAGATGCTATTCTAAAAATGTCATTATCATCAAGCCCTTTTTTAGATGAAATTTCTGAAAATCCGTAATTTTCAAAATAAATTAATTTACCATTTTTGACAATTGCAGTTTGTATTGCTGAAAACTCATTATTATCAACAAATTGGTGCATTTCACTTTTTAATTTTGATAGTTTTTCTGTTGAAATTCCTTGTGATTCTGGTGATGAAAATTTAAAAGTTGATTGAGCATTTAACAACAATCCAAACAATAAAAGTATTATTGTTAGTGGAAATTTTTTTAATGAAATTTTTGACAAAATGTAGTTTTTTAATTTTTCTTAAAATTTATAAAAAAAATTAAAACTTTATTATAAATTTGCCGAAATTTTTAAAAAAAATTAGAATGAAAAGACATGACAACGGAAATGAACAGGTGAACTCGATAAGAAACGAATTTAACGGCAGAATCGAAATGAAATTTTATTTAGGGCAAGCAAAAAGAATTGCATGGTCTGGAAATAGAAGATTTAGAAGTGTTTAATTTTTAATAAACCGATCTTTGGGAATTCGAACAAAGACATTTTTACTATAATCATCTTTCTCGAATAATAGACCTATGTCTCCATTTTTTAATTTGGTCATTGAGGAATAAGCAGATTTTCCCTTGTAAATAATCAGATTTTCTTTCCAAGTTTTACCTTCATCCTTACTCACGCTTAAAGCAAGGTTTATTCTACTTTTACTATCAAAGGCATTAGAAAATAACAGGTAGTTTTTATTATAATTTATAAGACTTGCATTACATCCTGGATCAGGAAGGTCGTAATTTTTAAATGTAGTCCAACTTATCCCCTTATCTTTTGAAATATGAGAATATCTAGAATTGTTGGAATTAACCCTAGAGTTAATCAACCAATCTCCGTTTGACAACTCTAATATTTTAGATTCATCACCAGGATTTATCGGAGATTCATTTAAAAACCAAGTTTTACCATGGTCTTTGCTTCCAAATACATGGGTTCCTTTATTTAAATTTACTAGACAGTGTAATAATATTCCGTCTTTTGTTTGAGTTCCTCTTCCAGATGTTATAAACATAAAATCTTTTTCCCAACCGTCTTTAATTATTTCGCTTGTAATCTCAATTGGAGAAGACCAGTTTTCACCGTTATTAGAACTTTTCATTACCATGAACCGATACACATCTTTTGCTTTATCTAAATTCATATAATTATAAAAAAGAAATATTTCTTTAGTTTGTTGATCTACAATCATAGAAGGATCTGAAGCAGATTCACCCATAGGATAATCCACGATCTTTTCAATTTTTGTCCACGTTTTTCCACTATCAAAACTTTTCCTAATAACAATGTTTATGTCACGATTCCATTTTAAATCCCCACATGAGTTATTACGCTCATCAATTGCAGCAATTAAAGTTCCGTTAGTAGTTGTTATTAACGAAGGAATTCTATAGCATGATACACTAGGATTTGTTGAAATATCGAATAAGTCTTTGTACTCAAAGTTTTGAGAATTCGAGATGAAAGTTGTAAAAAGTAAAATATATAGAAATAACTGTTTCATCTTAATTTATCTTTTTTGTGATAATATCAATTAATTTACTTCTAACATCATCATCATAAAACGATTCGTTTTCCCTTGTTGGATAAATTCTATTGGTTAAAAAAACGATTGTTAATTTTGTTATTGGATCTACCCAAAACATTGTACCAGTAAACCCAGTATGTCCATAAGATTTTTTTGATAAATTAGGATTGGGATAATCGCCAAATTCTTTTTTAGAGTAGGGCTTATCAAAACCAAGTCCCCTTCTAACAGGAGAATTATTAAAAGCATAGGAAGTAAACTTTTCGATTGTACTTTTTTTAAACATTAAACTATTTTGTTCTAAATCAGCCAATAGAGTCCCTATACTTTCAGCATTTCCAAAAAGCCCTGCATTTCCAGAAATGCCTCCCATTAAACTCGCAGCTTCATCGTGAACGAATCCATGCACTAATGTCTTTCTAAAAACATAATCATATTCTGTTGGAACAATAAATTTCTTATCAAAACTATTTGTTGGGTTAAAGAGCAGGGTAACATTTTTATCGACTAACAATTTTTCTCTAAAATATTTTTCAAAGTTTAAACCTGATATTTTATGCACTAAAGAGGGAACATAGAAAAAGAAAAGGCCTGAGTAATCATACTTATTAATCGAGTTAAGTTTAGATGTTTTTATTTTTCTAAACAATTTCTTTGAATAAGAATTCCTCAAAAATAAGTTTTCACTAATTTTTAATGAAAACCTGTTACTACTTTGATTTCTTACAATGGATTTTTTTAATTCTCCGTTTCTTTTTTTAATAAAATTTTGATGACTTATGTATGGAATCCATCCACTGGTATGACTAAGACTTTGAAATAGTGTAGTGTGTTTTTTATTAGAATTTTTCAAATCCTTAAAATAGAAGGACAATTTAGTGTCTAGGTCTAATTTGTTTTCGTCATATAATTTCATGATTGAAAATGTTGACGCTAAAACTTTTGTTAGAGAAGCCAGGTCGTAAAGATGCGTATTTTTCACTGGAATTATAGAGTCATAAGTATGAAAACCATAAGATTTATTTATTAGAATTGAATCTTTAATTTTTATAAAAACCTGCGCTCCTGGAAAATTTTTATTTTTTATGCTAGTATTAATTAAACTGTCTATTTTCTTATTTGTTTCAATTTGCCCAAAAGATTGGGTGTATATAATAAAACAGAGTAATACTAGCTGATATTTTATTAATTTTTGATACAATTTTTTTGTATTTAATTTAACAAATTAATCATAAAAGTATGAGAATCTAGGTCTTAAAAAAATTAGATTTTTAAAAAGATGAATTAGAGCCCGAGTTCAATAATAAGTTCTTAAAATGTTCACGGTAACTTCCTCCAATCTTGTATGGTTTTTTATTTATATAAGCACAAAACCCGTCTACAATATCAATTTTATCTATTGAAACTGTGGTAGATCGGTGAATTCTTATAAATTTCGATTGAGGCAAAGACTCGGTAAACGATGTAAGAGTTGTGTGCACGATAAATGAAGAAGTTTTAGTTATTATTTTTATATAATCTTTTAAACTTTCAATTACAAAAATATCATCATAATTTATTTTTACGCTTACTTTATTTACTCTGACAAAAATAAAGTCATGAGATATTTTTTTTGAGTTTGATTCAAGGTCATTTAAAACATTGAAAACTTTAGTAACTGCTGTTTCAAATCTTTCGAAAGAGATAGGTTTCAACAAATAATCAGTTACGTTCAGGTCATAGCTCTCTAAAGCATATTCCGAATGAGCGCTTGTGATAATTGTTTTGGGTGGATCAGTTAGTTTTTTCAAAAAACTAATACCATCAATAAACGGCATATTAATATCTAAAAACATTAAATCAACCTTATTCTTTTTTAAAAAGTTAATCGATTCAGGAGCACTAGAAAAAGAGGCAACACAAGTTAAAAAATCAACTTTTTCAATAAAGTTTTCTATTACTTTAATTGCCAATGGTTCATCATCAATAATAATACAACTGATCATTTAGCTAAGTTAATATTAAGTTGTGCAATATGTTTATTTTTTTCCTCAAAAGTTTTGAGCTGGTAATTGTCTTTTCCATAATTAAGATCTAATCGCTTTTTAATATTTGAAAGACCTATCCCTCCAATTTGTTCTTTTAGTTTTGTATTTGGTTTAGACATAGAATTTTCAACAGCAAAATAAATTGAGTTTTTATTAACAATTAGATCAATATGAATATAACTATGCCCAATACAGTTTCTTACTCCGTGTTTAAATGCATTTTCAACCAAAGGAATTAATAACAAGGGTATTATTCTTACTTTTTTGATTTCTCCTTCAATCTTAAAATTGATTTTCAAATTCTCATTGTACCGCAACTTTTCAATTTCAATGTAATTTTTTATGTGCATTACTTCTTTGTCTAGTTCTTGAAATTTTTTTCCAGTTTCATAAAGGAAATACTTCATCAAGTCTGAAAGTTTTAAAATAATATCGGGTGTTTTTTCAGATTTATCAATAGCTAGTGAATACAAATTATTGAGAGTATTGAAAAAGAAATGAGGTTGAATTTGAGATCTTAGATATTTTAATTCGTTTTCTAAAAGTATTTTATTGTTCTTAGCTAATAAATCTCTTTGTTTCATCCAATCAATAATTAATTTTATAGCTGTAACAAATGTTATAACGTAAACCTCACCTAAAATAGTTTGGATAGCATAATCAAAAGTGATTTTTGATGTAATGCCAGCAAATTCTGGCAATACATCGGTGTTGATAAAATAATAGGTTAACTCAAATTTTAATATTAATGTAATACCTAGACTTAATGCTAGGTAACTAAAAAACTCGATAATTTTTCCTTGAAATAATTTAGGGAGAAAAATAAATATAAAAAGGTAACAAAGTATTATGTGTATAGGAAATCCTATCAAATTTGATTTAAAAGAATAGATGTAATCTTGATAAAAGTTACCCCACCTAAGAACATTAAATGAGAAATAGGTAATCCAAAAATATAATTGAATCCTTAAGGGAACTGAAGATATTTTGTTATAAACGGGGTTCATAAAAAGACCCTTTTTAAAAACACTCATAAAAACTAAGTTTATTATTAAACATTTAAATCAAAAAAAATTACTCTTCTAATAAAATGTTTGTGATTTTGTTTTAATTATTACTAATTTAATAAAATCACTTTTATTCATCACATCATGAAAGCAAGCAAATGGATTATTGGAATCATAATTTTAATGATTACAATTTCTTGTTCTAAAGATAAGCAATTACCCCCTCCTAATATTATTTTTATTTTGACAGACGATTTAGGCTTTCAAGATTTAAGCTCTTACGGATCAATAATTACAAATACTCCAAATTTAGATAAATTAGCTAGCCAGGGAGCTTTATTAAATTCGTATTATTCTGCCCAAGCAGTTTGTTCAGCATCTAGGGCGGCTATTTTAACAGGAAGTTATCCCAATAGAATAGGTTTTAGTGGGGCTTTGGGACCTAATGCTCAGGTTGGTATAAATTCTGAAGAATTATTAATATCAGAAATGCTAAAAGACAGGGGATATAGTACAGCGATATACGGAAAATGGCATTTAGGAGATAGGGAAGAATTTTTACCTACAAGACATGGATTTGATGATTTTTTTGGAATTTTATATTCTAACGATATGTGGCCCTACCATCCAGAACGTCCTAATAGTTACCCTGATTTGATGTTGTATGATTATGAAACACCAATTGAGGTGTTAACTGATCAATCTGACTTAACTAAAAGGTTAACTGAAAAAAGTATTGATTTTATTATTAATAATAAAGACAATCCTTTCTTTCTATATTTAGCTCACCCACAACCCCATGTTCCTCTGTTTGCTTCTTCAGCTTTTAACGGAAGGTCAGAAAATGGCTTATATAGTGATGTTATTGAAGAAATTGATCATTCTGTTGGAGAATTAATGAAAACCTTAAAAGAGAATGATTTACATGAAAACACTATAATAGTATTTACTTCTGACAATGGGCCCTGGCTTTCCTACGGTGAACATGCAGGGTTAACAGGGATATTTAGAGAAGGTAAAGGAACAACTTGGGAGGGAGGACAACGAGTTCCTTGTATTGTTTGGTATCCAAATGAGATAAATCCTAACTCTATTATCTCTGATCCACTTATGGGAACAGATTGGCTTCCGACATTTGCAAGTTTAACAGATGGGACCCTTTCTGAAAACAAAATTGATGGTAAAAATATTTGGAAAACACTAACCAAACAAAGTGACGAGTCGCCTCACGAAGCTCTTTTTTTCTACTACCATACCAATAGCTTACATGGCGTAAGGTATGGAGATTGGAAAATGTATTTTCCTCATAGATACAGAACGTTAAACGGAAGGATTGGAAAAGATGATGGTCAGCCAATTAAATATGAGTACATTGATTTAAAAGAAATGGAATTGTATAATTTAAATGATGACCCTGGGGAAACTACCAACCTCTACGCTAATCATCCAGAAATAGTAAAGAAAATAAAATTATTAGCAGATAAAAAAAGAAAGGAAATCGGGGATGATTTAAAAGGCATCACAGGACTAGAGAATAGACCGATTGGTACAGCAGATAAAAATCAATAAAATGGTAAGAAGAAATTTCATTAAAAAATCTTTGATTGGAGGATTAGGTGCAACGGCATTAGTTGGTTGTGATAATTCTAATGATAAAGCAACATATCCCAGAATTATTTCAACTTGGGAACATGGTTTAGCCGCAAACCAAGAAGCTTGGAAAAAATTAACGAGTGGCTCAAATGGGATCTCATCTATTGAGTCAGGAGTTAAAATTTCAGAAGCTGATCCCAGTGTAAGGTCAGTTGGTTACGGAGGATTACCAGACAGGGAAGGTATTGTAACATTAGATGCTTGTATAATGGATAAATACAGCAATTGTGGGTCTGTTAGTTATTTGCAAAATATTAAACATCCCATTTCAGTAGCCAGATTAGTAATGGAAGACACCCCTCATGTAATGCTTTCAGGAAAGGGTGCTTTAGATTTTGCCCTTTCTAAGGGCTTTAAACAAGAAAGTCTATTAACTGATCAATCAAAAAAAGATTGGCTTAACTGGAAAAAAAAATCAAACTATAGTCCTGTTATAAATATCGAAAACCATGACACTATAAGTATGCTATTAATTGATCAAAATAAAGATCTTTTTGGCGCTTGTACAACTAGCGGAGCAGCATGGAAAATGCACGGAAGAGTGGGAGATTCTCCAATTATTGGAGCGGGATTGTTCTTGGATAATGAGGTTGGAGCTGCTGCAGCAACTGGGCTTGGAGAAGCGGTAATTAGAACCTCGGGAAGTGCAATGGTTGTTGAACTTATGAGACAAGGTTATTCACCCTTGCATGCATGTAAAACAATAGTTGATCGAATTTCAAAAATTCACAAATCTGGGCCAGATTGGGAATATCTTCAAGTAGGGTTTATAGCTATTAATAAAAAAGGAGAATATGCTGGATATAGTTTAAAAAAAGGCTTTAATTATGCTGTTTGTGACAAGCAAAATAAGAATCTTTTAATGGATGCTGACTATTTTATTTAAATAAATTATGCTTGAGTTATTACAGTATTTAGGAAAATTCCATCCGGTAATTCTGCACCTGCCTATTGGAGCTTTATACTTTACATTTTGCTTGGCTTTAGCTGACAAATATTTTAAAGATAATTTTTCTGTACCAATTAGAATTGGCTTATTTTTTTCCTTTGTTTCTGCTGTGATCTCTTGCTTATTGGGTTACTTTCTTTCTCTTTCAGGGGAATATGGAGAAAAACTATTGAATCTTCACATGTGGCTAGGAATATCAACAGCTGTTTTAAACGGTTTTCTTTTGTGGATTCATTACAAATCCCTATTTAAAAACCGTTTTCTTTCTTTTTTTGGATTAACCATAATTATTTTAACAGTAACAGGTCATTTTGGAGCGAGCATGACTCATGGAGAAGATTTTTTAACTCCCCCCTCCTTTGAAAATGAAGTGGTGGTTGAGTTAAAAGATAGTATCAATCTATATAGTCAGGTTATCCGACCTATTTTAAACAATAAATGTGTGAAATGTCATAACCAATCCAAATCAAAAGGTGGTCTATTAATGGACAGTATGGACAATATGATTAGAGGAGGGAAGTCGGGAAATATATTTGTAGCAAATAATTCTTTAGAAAGCCATATGTACAATTATTTGGTTTTACCAATGGATGATGATCTTCATATGCCACCAGAGGACAATAGACAACTAAAAACACATGAAATAGAACTCATTAAATATTGGATAGACAGTGGTGCTTACTCTGAAAAATTTGAAAAAATACAAGACTCAAATAATGAATTAATTAGAAATTTAGCATCATTTTTTCCAAAACCAATTGCTACAGCACCCCCACCGAAAATCAGTCATTTACAAACGTTACAAAAATTAAATTTCAGAATTGAAAGAAATAGCAATGAAAATAATCTTATTGAAATAAAATTTCTGGGGGAAGTTTTGGAAAACAAACACATCAAAGCTCTTCTAAATGTAAAAAATCAGCTTATAAAATTAGACTTAAGTAATTCTAATTTAAACGACAGGATGATTGCAAAACTTGGAAGTTTAGAAAAGCTTCTTTATTTAAAAATTAATTATACCAAAATTTCAGAAAGAGGACTTGCTAATATTAGTAAATCAGTTGTAAGCTTAAATCTCAATAATACCAATATTGATTTTGAAAGTTTATCTTCTTTTCTTCAAAAATCAAATGTTAAAAATGTTTATTTGTGGAACACAAATATTAGTTCGGATGATCAAAAGGAATTAAAGAATTTAAGCTCAGCAGATTTAAATTTTGGAATCAAAGATTTTTCTAAAAATATGCCTTTACTTGCCCCAGTACTTTTGGACAATAAAACACTTTTTTCTGACTCTTTAATAATAGAATTTTATAAACCGCCAGGAAATCCGGAAATAAGATATACTACTAACGGAAAAGCCCCTGATTCATTATCAAAACTATACACAGGTCCTTTTTCTATTAATGAAAGCTTGACATTTAAAGCAAAATCATTTAAAAAAGGATGGAAAAGTAGTAAGACTATTGAGGTTAACTACTTTGAAACTGGAGGTACTTTTGAAAAGTATAAACTTAGAGAGTCTCCTTCAAAAACCTATTACAATCCCAGTAAATTATTTGACGGAGTTTTAGGTTCAACAAACTTTAGAGATGGTACTTGGAATGGTTTTTTAAAAGTGAGTGATTCTGAATCTGGCATTACCAACTCTGGAGATATGATAGTTGAGCTAGATTTGCCGAGTAAAAATAAAATTAAATCTATAGGGGTAAATGTTTTAACATCCATGAATGCTTACATTACTTATCCAGAGAACATAGAATTGTATGATATATCAAGTGATAAAGAGTCTTTGTTGTCTTCAAAAAAAATACCAAAATCTAAAATTGGAGAAGTTCCTGCTATGAAGATTTATAATGTACAATTAAACAAAAAAGATGTTAAAAAAGTAAGATTAGTTGTTACAAGCAATAAAAAATTACCTAAAAGTCATGTGGCTGAGGGGGAATATGCTTGGTTATTTGTAAGTGAAATTATTGGACTGAAATAAAAAAACTAATTGCAGGACATCTTGTTATAACAAATTACATCAAATTTTTTCATTTTTTTTTAAATAATTCACCTAATAATCTGTTAAACAACAAGTTAATTAATTTTATAGTTTTTTTTCTGAACAATCACTCATTAAATTAATATTGTTAATCGAAAAAATCGTCAGCTTGGTCGAAATATCGAGACAAAATTATCATTCTGTTAATAAAGTGTTAATTTATTTAGTAAATTAGTATTTGATTTAAACAAAAATAAAACATATGAAAACAAAATTACTAACCATTTTGTCTACTTTTCTAATGTTGTTTGCTTTTGGATTTTCCATACAAGCACAATCGATTAGTGGTACAGTAACAGATGAAAATGGAGTTCCGTTACCCGGAGCTACCGTTTTAGTTGAAGGAACTACAAATGGGGTTTCTACTGATTTTGATGGTGAGTATTCTATCAATGCTTCAAGTGGCGATACGCTTATTTTTAGCTTTGTTGGGTACGCCTCTCAATCAGTTTCTGTAGATTCATCTACTACAATTAATGTTATGCTTGCAACTGATAGTGCTTTAGATGAAGTAGTTGTTACTTCATTAGGTATTAGTAGAGCAAAAAAATCTTTAGGGTATGCCGTCACTGAGCTTCAAGGTGATGAAGTAAATACTGTAAAAGATCATAACATTGCTAGCTCCTTAATGGGGAAAGTTGCTGGATTAAACATTACTAGCTCGGGATCTATGGGTTCTGGTTCTAGAATTTTAATTAGAGGTAACAATTCTCTTTCTGGAAACACGCAAGCACTAATTGTGGTTGATGGTGTTCCTATTAACGCTGACGGTATTAACAGTGGAGGAAGCGTCTACAACAACAGTGTAACTGGGGGTGGTATTTCTGATATCAATCCTAACGATATTGAATCAATATCTGTACTTAAAGGACCTAACTCTGCAGCCTTGTATGGTTCAAGAGCTGGTAATGGAGTAATTCTTATTACAACAAAAAAAGGATCCAGTGATTCAAAATTGGGTGTAACTATCAACACAAACACTACAATGGATGACGTGATGTTTTTACCTGATTTCCAAAACGTATATGGACAAGGAAGCTTAGGAGCTGCACCAACTTACATTCAAGAAAATGGTGTTAATATTGGTCTTAACACTACTAGTTCTTGGGGACCTAAAATGGATGGTTCAGCACAACCTTATTATACAGGTGTCGATAGATCTTACACTGCTCAACCAAATAACGTAAAAGACTTTTTTAGAACAGGAATAAAATCGATTAACTCACTTGCTATTGAAAAAGGTGGCGAAGGTTCAACTGCTAGGTTTTCTTATACCAACAATACAACTACTGGTATTTTACCAAATTCAGAATTAGAATCTCACAACTTTAATGTCAGAGCTTCTACTGAAGTTAGTGACAAACTTTCTATAGATTTCAAAGCCACTTATTTCACTCAACAGGTTGATATGAGAGCTAGAACTGGTGGGGAGGGAGTCGTTCCTATTGTATATGGAATGCCAAGAAATGTTGATATTAATGATCTTAAAACATGGCAAAAACCAAGTCCAGCAAGTCCTGCGGACTACAGAGTAATTAACTACGAACGTTTAGGTTCCAACACAGGAAACCCTTATTGGATGTTAGAGAATGATGTTGACAGAGAAAAAAGAGGAAGATTCTTTGGGTTTGCTAACATTAATTATAAGTTTAATGACTGGTTAAGTGGTCTTGTTAGAGTCGGTGCGGATGTTACTAGCGTTCACACTTATAACGTTAGACAACCAGGTCATCATTACTACCCAACTGGTAGATTAAACAACGGAACATCTAGAAGTGGTGAATTAAATACAGACTTTTTATTAACTGCCACTAAAGATATTACCTCTGACTTAAATTTAGTATTTAATTTAGGAGGAAATCTTTCTAAAAGAACATATGAAAGACTTAATGTTTTTGGAGAGTCATTTAAAATTCCAAGTAAAGCTTTTTTAAATAACACGAATCAACAACAGATTTCTGAAACACCTATGCAAACTAAAAAAGTAAACTCATTGTATGCTGCTGCTAATTTTGCATATGATGGTTTCTTATATTTTGACTTGACTGCGAGAAACGACTGGTCATCTACATTAGGTGCGGATAACCGATCAATATTTTATGGTTCTGCAAACGTTTCTTTGTTAGTTCAAGATTTTATTAACCCAGATTTCTTCGATTTATTTAAAATTAGAGGAAGTATAGCAAATGTTGGTAACGACACAGATCCTTATCAATTAGTACAGACATTTAGCGTTCCTGGTTCAGGATATCTAGGATTGACAACTCTAAATGCTCCATCGACGCGACTGAATCCTAACTTAAAGCCGGAAAATGTGGAGTCAACAGAATTTGGTATTGAATTAGCAATGTTCAATAACAAACTTAGTTTAGACCTTTCTGTTTACAATATCAAAACGACTGATTTGATATTTAGAGTTCCTGTTCCTGCAGCAACGGGTTATTCATTCTACCTTGAAAATGTTGGTGAAGTAACTAACAAAGGAGTTGAGGTAAGTGTTGGATTCCCAGTTTGGGAAACATCTAATTTTTCATGGACCAGTTCACTTTTTTATTCAGCTAACGACAATAAACTTGTTAGTTTAATTGATGGAATTGACACACTTGTTTACACTACTACTAACTCGGGTAACTTGAGTACTCAAGCAAAAGTTGGTGGTGGAATTGGTGATATTTACGGAACGGTATGGAAAAAGGATGATGCTGGAAATCATTTAGTTAATGCTAATGGTCGTCCAATTGCCTCCAATCCAGACCAATTACTAGGTAATGCTCAACCAGACTGGATGGGTGGATTTAGTAATACCATGACTTATGGAAACTGGTCTTTAAATGTTCTTATAGACGGAAGATTTGGTGGTCAGGTTTATGCTAGCGAATCAGCTGGGCTTGATAGCAGAGGTACTTCAATGAGATCTTTACAGTACAGAGAATCTGGTATTACTCTAACTGGTTTAGATCCAGCTGGTGCTGCAAATGCTGCTCCAATTACTGGACAAGAGTACTGGGAAACATATTCCGGAATTGCTGAAAACTATGTCTATGACCAGACAAACATTAGACTTAGAGAACTTGCAATTGGTTATAGAATTCCTAACGTTAGCTCTATGGGTATTGAAAGCGCAAGCTTACAACTTATTGGTAGAAACTTATTCTTCTTCGACAGAAGTGCTGAGGATATTGATCCAGAAAGCATGTTAGGGAATAATATAGGAGGTCAAGGTATATCCGCAGGATCTCTACCTACGACAAGAAGTCTAGGATTGAACTTAACTTTAAAATTTTAATATAATTAATTATGAAAAACAAAATACTAATTTTAATCTTTTCCGTATTTTTTGTAATCTCATGTACGTCTGATTTTGATGAGATTAACGAAAATCCAACAGCTTTGACAGCTGCGGATGTTAGTGCTAAATATTTCGTTACCAACGTTCAAACGGGAGTTTATTCACCTAACAGATACCCTTATTGGAGGGGACCAATTATCCACACGGACCGTTATGCTGGTCACACAACATTTGGTTTTAAGGAGTGTTGGTGGAGTGATGCATTAGGTTATACATACACAGCTGGTTACACTGGTGCAGTATGGGGATGGCAAGCTGGAACTAATGGTACATTAAACGCTTTTACAAATTTTGTAAAAGAAGGCGGTACTTTAGAAAACGATCAGTTTTATGCTATTGCTTTAATTATGAAGGGTCTTTATTACCAAAGGTTTACAGATACTTTTGGAATGGTTCCTTATTCAGAAGCATCTAATCCAGATATAATAACTCCAGTTTACGATGATCAAAAAACTATTTATAAAGGAATTATCGCAGACTTGGATACAGCAATTACTTTAATTGGATCCAATACAACTACTGGTGTAGGTCCTCAGTTATTAACTGATAATGACTTGTTCTTTAACGGTAACATGCAAGACTGGAAAGCATTAGCTAATAGTCTAAAGCTTAAGGTTGCAATGAGAGCTCATGAAGCTGTTGGTGAGGACTTTTCTGTAGCTGCTGCGACGCAGGCTATTACTGGAGTTCTTGGCGATAAAGATGCATTGATTACAAGAGATACTGAAATATCTACTTGGGCAAATGCTGTTTATGGTGATGTATGGCACCCATTTTATGGTGGAGGCCACTGGAATGTTGGTTCAGTTTTATTAGACTTATTAAGAGATAATAATGATCCAAGACTTACTAAATATGCTGAGCCACTTATTGGAGGAACGTTTGAAATGAAAAAACCAACCTCAGGGACTGGTGTTGCTCTTTATGACAAACATATGGACTTCTTAATCAGCCACCTTGAAAAAGGAACGGATGGTGCTGGTAACAGTATGACTGTTACTCAAACTACTGCTGCTGATGGGAGTATAACAATTACTGTTCCACAGGGCACGCATTATGTTGGACAACCTACGAGATTGAATAGTAAAATTAAGCCATACCTTTGGACTAAGTTGTTTTCTAAGCCAGCGACTTATATCATACAAGCTAAAAATCAAGGGAAGCCAATTGCTCCTCAACTTGTTATGACAGCTGCCGAATCCCACTTCTTACTTGCTGAAGCTGCAGTTAAAGGAATAGGTTCTGGTGCTGAAACACATTATCAAAATGGACTTAAACATGCCATGAGATTATGGGGCGTGTCAGATGCAGATGCAACTACATTCTTGGCTAATGAATCTATCGCTACTTTAAGTGGTACAAAGGCTGAAAAGCTTGCACAAATCGCTACACAAAGATGGATTGCACTATATACAGACGGAGCTGAAGCTTGGGCTGTTGCAAGAGACTCAGGAGTTCCTGCTAATCTTCCAGGTATGTCAAGTACGATTACAGATAATGACATATATGTTATGGGAGACCTTAACGGAGTATATCCTCAGAGAATGAGATATGGAGGAGACGCTTACAACAAAAACGGTGATAACGTTAATGCTGCAGCCGCTACTCAAGGAGCTGATTTACAAGGAACCAAACTTTGGTGGGCTAAGTAATAATCAGTTTTTATATAAACAAAAAAGGGGGGGGAATTTATTCCCCCTTTTTTTATGAATAATATTGAATTAACCTTTCGTTATTTTTTAAAATAAATCATTTATATTTCTAGTCTATTATAATGAAAAAAGAAACATTTCTTCTAATTTTGAAAATCGCATTTATTTTAATAATCATTGCATACTTAATAAGGATTGCAAAGGAAATACTATAGCTTACGATTTTCAAAATGAATATAAGATTAGCCAAAGAAAGGGATTTAAAAAGAGTAGTATCAATCACTAATGCATGTGCTGTGCATATGATTTCAAAGAAAATATTTCAATGGGATGAAAATTATCCAAACATCGAAATTTTTAAGGATGATGTTAAAAATAAAAGTTTATTTGTTATTGAAGATAATGAGTTGATTATGGGCTGTATTTGTATTTCCTTACAAATAGATGATGTATACAAAGATGTCAAATGGTTAACCCCAAATAGCAATAATGTTTATTTACACAGATTGGCTATTCATCCAAATTTCCAAGGTCAAGGGCTAGCACTAAAATTAATGGAATATGCCGAAGATTTTACAATTAAAAATGGTTGTATTTCTGTTCGTTTAGATACCTTTAGTGGTAATCCAAAGAACAATAAATTTTATACCCTGCAAGGTTATACTAAACTTGAAAAGATTTTTTACAGAAATCAAAGTGACATGCCTTTCCATTGTTTTGAAAAGATTTTATAATTAAATCATGTATTTTTGTAAGAAAATTGATTAGACACTAATTAAAAATTGTCTATCAATTAATCAAAATGAAAAAAATTAATAGTTTTTTTAATATTGAACTTGAAAAAGGTAAGAAAATTTACTTTTCCTCAGACAATCATCTAGGCGCACCAAATCATAAAGAAAGTTTAGTTAGAGAAAAACGATTTATAAAATGGTTGGATTCAGTTCAAGAGACTGCCTCTGCAATTTTTCTTCTAGGTGACTTATTTGATTTTTGGTTTGAATATAAAAAAGTAGTGCCAAAAGGTTTTGTTAGGGTTTTAGGTAAATTAGCAGAAATTTCTGACAAGGGAATTCCGATACATTTTTTTGTTGGAAATCATGACATGTGGATGGAAGGTTATTTTCAAAAAGAGTTAGGCATACAAGTCTATAATAATCCTAAGAGATTCATTATTAACAATCAACATTTTTTAATTGGGCATGGAGATGGGCTAGGTCCTGGCGACAAAGGATTTAAAAGAATGAAAAAAGTTTTTAAAAATTCTTTGTCAAAATTAGCATTTAGGTGGCTTCATCCCGACTTAGGAGTTAGGGTTGCTCAATACCTTTCTACAAAAAACAAACTACTTTCTGGTGTTGATGATATTGAGTTTAAAGGGGAGGATAATGAATGGCTTGTACAGTACTCAAAAAAAATATTAGAAACAGAAACTATTGAATTTTTTATTTTTGGACATCGTCATCTTCCTTTAGAAATTAAGCTATCTGATTCTTCAAAGTACATAAATTTAGGGGACTGGATTTCTTATTATTCTTATGCTGTTTTTGATGGGACTAGTGTCGAATTAAAGTATTTTAAAGAAAAAGATTAACACTCTATGATTGAAAAATCGTCCTCTGCTTTAGAAAAAACAGTTCTTGTAGGTATTATCACTATAAATCAATCAAAGCAAGTTTTAGAAGAGTATTTAAATGAGTTAAGCTTTTTGACTTTTACTGCCGGAGGAGAAGTAGTAAAAAAAATTACACAAAAAATGGATTCACCCGATCCAAAACTTTTCTTAGGCAAAGGTAAGATGGAAGAATTAGCATCTTACATTAAAAGAATGGAAATTAATTCAGTAATTTTTGATGATGAATTAACGCCTGCTCAGCAGTTAAATATTGAAAAATTTTTAAAGTGTAAAATTGTTGATAGAACAGGACTTATTTTAGATATTTTCGCTCAACGAGCTCAAACAAGTTATGCAAGAAATCAAGTTGAACTTGCTCAGTATCAATATATTTTACCTAGGCTTAAAGGGCTTTGGACACATTTAGAAAGACAAAAAGGTGGAATCGGAATGAGAGGGCCAGGTGAAACTGAAATTGAAACCGACAGAAGAATTGTTAGAAATAAAATCACACTACTCAAAAAAAAACTAGTTACCATTGACAAACAAATGTCTACCCAAAGAGGGAATAGAGGATCATTGGTGAGAGTTTCTTTAGTGGGTTACACAAACGTAGGTAAATCTACACTAATGAATTCTTTGACTAAAGCAGATGTGTTTGCAGAAGATAAGTTGTTTGCTACTTTGGATACTACAGTTAGAAAAGTAGTTGTTAAAAACATGCCTTTTTTATTAACAGATACAGTAGGTTTTATAAGGAAGCTTCCCACTCAATTAATTGATTCGTTCAAGAGTACTTTAACAGAAATTACTGAAGCAGATTTACTTATTCACGTTATTGACATTTCACATCCAAACTATCAAGATCATATTAACTCTGTAAATTTTATTTTAAGTGAGATTGAGGCTCATGAGAAGCCTATACTAATGGTGTTTAATAAAACAGATAAATTTTTTAACGATAATGAAATGATTAAAGATGAGTATGATATTGAATATGAAGATAAAAGTTTAGACAGGACAAAATTAGTTTTATCTAAAGAGTATAACAATAGAGCTTATTTTATTTCTGCTTTGAATAAGACAGATATTAATAAATTAAAAGATGAATTATATAAAAAAGTTAGAGAAATTCATGTTACCAGATTTCCTTACAATGCCTTTTTATACCCCGATATAAATTGAAGATCAATATTAAGACCAACTCCCAAAACTTCTCTTATCTGCATTCTTTTAATTTCATTGTCATCATAGACAAACTGGAACACGAGATTGGTTGATATAAATTTATTTACTTTCATCGTAACATTAAGAGTGTAATCAAAATCAATATTTTTTGGTTTATCTAAATAATCTGAATATAAGCTTAACCTATTTTCTAATGTAATGTTCTCATAAATTTCTGTTTTATAAAAAGATCTTACAGATGCACCTAGTTCAAATCTACTATTCCCATTTTGTTTAACTCCAAAATAAGATTGATTGTCATTTAAGTTTTTCGTAAAGAGTCTGTTAACTAAAATTAGCTTTCCTGTCATTGGAGCAACATTTATCCAAAAATTTTGATCTTTTTTCCAGTATAACCCTATTCCAAGTTGAGTTGTTGCTGGCGAAAAAAACCTTGACTTTTCTGTTCGTATACTATTTCCATTAGTATCTTTTCCAAAGCGGTATCCTTTAGCAAATTGGGTTTGAAAATTGAAAAAACTAGAGTAACTCCACTTGCCAATTAAATTATTATTGAATTTTTTACCAACTACAGAATTGATTTCTATTCTGTCATCAGTTTTTTTTAAAAAATCACTACCACTTATTTTGTTTAATCCAAAAGCACTAAGAATTTTAGTATCCCAAGCCCAGCCATTATCAAAATAGTTTAAGTTATAATTAATTTTTAAAGTTCCAGACACGCTACTTTGTCCCCCAGAAGTCCAATTACTAAAACTTGACTGATTAATTAAAAAAATGGCATTACCGTTTGTTTTCCAATTGGTCTTTACTTTTAGCGTATCAATATTTTCTTGAGAAATCAACATTGAGCAAAAAAGTAAAGCGGCAAAATTTAATAGTAATTTCAAAAAAATTAAGTTAAAGATTTTTTAAATATAGGCACAGACGAACATGCCTCACCAAACATTATTTTTTTAGCAATGGGTTGTAATCTGTCAATTAAAAATGAATAAGATGCTTTAGGAATAGATTTTCTCGAACAGCCTTTGATAATTATTGATTTATTTTTAAAGCTGGATAAATTTAATTTATCAATTGTTTTTTTCATAATGATATGCTCCATTACGTCTAAAGAACCTATAAAATTTTCTATTTCAAGTTCTTTTAAAGATTTTGATACGAGTAAAAATGCCCAGTCGGGAATAATCGCATTATTTGAGCATTGAATTGATACGTATTTGCCTAAATATTGATTCCAATTATGATTTTTAATTAGCTCTCTAAAATCTTTTTCAATTAAAATTAAATCATTTTTAAGCCAGTTTTTAATGTCGAAAATTACTCTTGGGGTTTTAGGAACAAGTAAGTCTAAGTCAATAGTTTTTAGAGAACTATTTTCAACTTTATTTATAATTTCTTTTTTCATTTACAAAAAACCTAATTCTAATTTAGCTTCTTCACTCATTAAATCCCTAGTCCATGGTGGTTCAAATGTTAATTCAACTTTAGCGTTATTTACCTCGTTTATTGACTTGACTTTTTCTTCAACTTCTAAAGGCATGGACTCAGCAACCGGACAATTTGGAGTAGTCAACGTCATTATTACTTTCACATCATTATCTTCATTGACAAAAACGTCATAAATTAATCCAAGTTCATAAATATCAACCGGTATTTCAGGGTCATAGATTGTTTTAAGTACTCTTACTATTTTTTCGCCAAGTTCTTCTGAATTCATTTTAATTTATTTTTTACTGTATGCCAATGCATAATATTTCATTTGTTTAATCATTGACACAAGTCCGTTTGCTCTAGTTGGGGACAGGTGTTCTTTCAAACCAATTTGATCAATATAATCAAGGTCAGCTTTTAAAATATCTTCGGGAGTTTGATTCGAAAAAACTCTTAAAAGAATCGCCGCCATTCCTTTTGTTATTATTGCTTCGCTATCAGCAGTATATATAATTTTATCATTTTTAAGTTCTGCACATAGCCAAAGTTTACTTTGGCACCCATCAATTAAATTTGAATCTATTTTATTAATTGGATTGATTAATTCAATGGACTTTCCAAGATCAATCATATACTCATATTTCTGCATCCAATCCTCAAAAAGAGAAAATTCATCTACAATTGTATCTTGAATTTCTTTAATTTTCATAAATAATTATATGTAATAAATATACAAATTAGCTCAACATAGAAATTGCTTGCTTCAAAGAATTATAAAGCTTGTCAATTTCTTTTTTTGTATTATAAAATGCTAATGAAACTCTAACAGTTCCTGGAATTTCAAAATGATCCATTATAGGTTGTGCACAATGTTGACCTGTTCTTACGGCAATTCCGAATTTGTCTAATAGGGTTCCAATATCGTAGGCATGTATCCCATCAACGTTAAAGGAAATTACACTCGTTTTATTTTCATTATCTCCGTATATTTTTAATCCAGAAATCGTCTTTAGCTTTTTAGTGGCATATTTTAAAAGGGAAGATTCATACAAATTGATATTATCAAAACCTAAAGAGTTTAAATAGTCAAGAGCTACACCAAAAGCAATTGCACCAGAAACATTTGGGGTGCCAGCTTCAAATTTGTGCGGAAGATCTGCATAAGTTGTTTTGTCAAATGTAACATCGGAAATCATTTCGCCTCCACCTTGATAAGGAGGCATTTTATTTAACCATTTTTCTTTCCCATAAAGTATACCTACACCTGTGGGTCCACATAATTTGTGAGCTGATGTAGTATAAAAGTCTACATCTAATTCTTGAAAATCAGCTTTAAAATGTGAAGCCGCTTGTGCACCATCAATTAAAACAGCTGCTTTAACTTTATGAGCCTTTTCAATGATTTCTTTTATTGGATTAATAGTCCCTAAAGCGTTTGAAACGTGATTAACAAAAACAAGTCTTGTATTTTTATTTAAGATGGAGTCGTAAACCTCCATATCTAGTTCACCTTGTTTGTCAATTGGAATAACTTTAATTTTTGCACCATTTGTTTCTGCCATCATTTGCCAAGGGACAATATTGGAGTGGTGTTCGAGACCAGAAATTATGATTTCATCATTTTTATTTAATAGATCCTTAAAACCATTAGCAACTATGTTAATAGAATGCGTTGTTCCGGATGTAAAAATAATTTCATGTAAATTTTTTACATTAAAATGTTTTTGAATTTTTGTTCTTGCACCCTCATAAGCATCCGTAGCTTCTTGACTTACAGTATGCACTCCTCTGTGTATGTTAGAATTATAATTTTTATAATAGTCAACAATTGAGTCAATAACTTTATTAGGCTTTTGAGAGGTAGCGGCGTTATCAAAGTAAACAAAATCATTTCCATTTACTTTTCTTTTAAGTATTGGGAAATCTTCCCTTATTTTATTAATATCTAGTGCCATTTTTATAAATCAAAGCCTAAACTTACACCAAGTTTTTTAGCAATTATTTTTTTTACTTTATATTTTAGTTCTGGGATTTTTACACTTTCAAGAACGTTGTTTGCAAAAGCATATGTTAATAATGCTTTGGCCTCTTTTTTAGGAATTCCCCTTGCTCTTAGATAAAATAACGCATCTTGATCTAGTTGACCAATTGTACAGCCATGAGAACATTTCACATCATCAGCAAAAATTTCTAATTGTGGCTTTGAATTAATTGTAGATTTATCATCTAGAAGTATATTGTTGTTTTGTTGAAAAGCATTTGTTTTTTGTGCAATTTTATCTACAATAATTTTTCCATTAAAAACTCCAGTTGATTTTCCAGAATAAATTCCCTTATAATCTTGATGACTTTCACAATTTGGATTTGCGTGATGTACTAAAGTATGGTGATCCACAAATTGATCGTAGTCAATTATGGTCACACCTTTCATCGTTGAGTTTATTGCTTCATCATTTTGGAAAAAATTCAAATTATTTCTTATTAACTTTCCTCCAAACGAAAATGTGTGAACTTTCACATCACTATCTCTCTTTTGAGAAATGTAAGTGTTATCAATCAGGCTAGAAGTGACCACATCATTTTGAATTTTATAGTAATCAATCTTAGAATTTTTTTCAGAGAAAATTTCAGTGACTGAATTTGTAAAAACGGGATTATCAGTAAGGCTTTGATGACTTTCAATGATTTCAACTTCAGAGTTTTCTTCAACTACTACTAAGTTTCTAGGTTGAAGCATAAGCGCCGCTTCATTTCCTGTAGCGAAATGAATGATTTCAACAGGTTTTTCAAGAACAGTATTTTTAGGTACGTGAATATAGGCTCCTTCTTTAGAAAAAGCAGTGTTTAAAGACGTTAAAGAGTCTTCGGAATTTGCGGTTTTATTAAAATATTTTTTAATTATTTTGGAATATTTTGGCTTATTTAAAGCAGCAGACATTATACATATATCCAAACCATCATGACTGGTTTGTGAAAGAAATGGATCAAAAAACCCATCAACAATAACAATTTTATATGATTCTATATTATCAATAAAATAATCCTTAACATTTTTAAAATCAAGAACATTTTTCTTTTTTGAAAAAACAGTATAGTCTTCTTTAATTACTCTATTAAGTGAAGTGTATTTCCAATTTTCTAATTTTCTAGATGGGAAACCAAGTTCTTCGAATTTTTTAATTGCATTAGTCCTTATACCGTGAATGGGAGAATTAATGTCGGTATCTAATTCAAAGGCTAAAAATGAGGATATTAGTTTTTCTGATAATTGCATATATTAAATTATTTTATCCAATCGTAACCTTTTTCTTCTAGTTCATGCGCAAGCTGTTTATCACCAGATTTTACAATTTTACCGTCGTGTAAAACATGAACATAATCTGGAATTATATAGTCTAAAAGTCTTTGGTAATGAGTTATAACAATCACTGCATTATTTTTATTTTTTAATTTATTAACTCCATTAGCTACAATTTTTAAGGCATCAATATCCAGTCCAGAATCAGTTTCATCTAAAATAGATAAGCTAGGCTCTAACATCGCCATTTGAAAAATTTCGTTTCTTTTCTTTTCTCCCCCTGAGAAACCTTCATTAAGCGATCTTGACAAAAATTTAGAATCTATATCAAGCAGTTCAGCTTTTTCTCTAATTTTTTTAAGCATTACGCTTGCTGACATTTCTTTTTCACCTCTTGCTTTCAAATTAGAGTTTATCGAGGTTTTTATAAAATTAGTAACTGTAATTCCAGGGATTTCTATTGGGTATTGAAATGATAAGAAAATTCCCCTGTGAGCTCTTTCTTCAGGCGCAAGTTCAACAATATTTTCACCCTTAAATAAGATGTTCCCATTGTCTATTTCATAAGATTCATTACCAGCTATGGCTGAAGAGAGTGTACTTTTGCCTGAACCATTAGGTCCCATTATCGCGTGTACTTCTCCGGCTTTGACATCTAAATTTATTCCGTTTAAAATTGATTTTCCCTCAACACTTACATGTAAATTGTCTATTGATAACATTTTTTTATTTTATAATTAACCTACAGATCCTTCTAAAGATATTTCTAATAATTTCTGCGCCTCTACGGCAAATTCCATTGGAAGTTTGTTTAAAACCTCTTTACTAAATCCATTAACAATTAAAGCAATTGCCTTTTCAGTATCGATACCACGTTGATTGCAGTAGAATATTTGATCTTCACCAATCTTACTGGTAGAAGCTTCGTGCTCAACCATTGCGGAATTATTTTTTGCTTCAATATATGGAAATGTGTGTGCACCACATTTATTACCCATTAGTAACGAGTCACATTGAGAAAAGTTTCTAGCATTTTCAGCTTTCGAATTAACTTGAACCAAGCCCCTGTAACTATTTTGAGATTTTCCAGCTGAAATTCCTTTAGAAATTATAGTACTCTTAGTGTTTTTACCAATATGAATCATTTTGGTACCCGTATCCGCTTGTTGATAGTTGTTTGTAACGGCAATTGAATAAAACTCACCTATACTATTATCACCTTTTAAAATACACGAAGGATATTTCCATGTAACAGCAGAACCAGTCTCGACTTGTGTCCAAGAAATTTTGGAATTTTTATGACAAATTCCTCTTTTAGTTACAAAATTATAAACACCTCCTTTTCCATTTTTATTTCCAGGGAACCAGTTTTGAACTGTTGAGTATTTAATCTCAGCATCATCTAAAGCTATTAATTCAACCACAGCAGCATGTAATTGATTTTCGTCCCTTGATGGAGCAGTACACCCTTCTAAATAACTAACATAACTCTCTTTATCTGCAATTACTAGAGTTCTTTCAAATTGCCCTGTACCAGCCTGATTAATTCTAAAATAAGTAGATAATTCCATAGGACATTTCACCCCTTTGGGTATGTAACAAAAAGATCCGTCTGAAAATACAGCCGAATTTAGAGCACTATAAAAATTGTCTTTAGGCGGAATAACTGTACCTATATATTTTTTCACTAGTTCAGGATGTTCCCTAATTGCTTCAGAAATAGAACAAAAAATAATCCCTTTTTCAGAAAGAGTTTTTTTAAACGTGGTAGCTACAGAAACTGAATCAACAACTATATCTACTGCGACTCCTGCTAATTTTTTTTGTTCATCAATAGAAATACCAAGTTTGTCAAAAGTTTTCAATAGTTCTGGGTCAACTTCATCAAGACTTTCGTATTTATCTTTAGATTTTGGCGCAGAATAATATGATATTTTTTGAAAATCAGGTTTCGTATATTTAACATTAGCCCAATTTGGTTCTTCCATTTTTTCCCATGCTCTGTAAGCAGAAAGCCTCCATTCTGTCATCCAATTAGGTTCCTCTTTTCTTTCAGAAATAGCTCTAACAATATTTTCATTTAAACCCTTAGGGAAAGTATCTGCTTCAATGTCGGTAACAAATCCGTAAGCATACTCTTGAGTTTCTAATTCTTTTTTTAATTCTTCTTCTGTGTAAGCCATATTTAATTTTTATAATGAAAAACTTTCTCCACAACCACATGTTCTACTAGCATTAGGATTATTAAAAATAAATCCTTTACCGTTAAGGCCTCCTGAATATTCTAAGGTAGTCCCAATCAAATACAAAAAGCTTTTATTATCAACAATTATTTTAATACCATTATCTTCAAATACTTTGTCTTCTGAGCTAGTAAGTTTGTCAAACTTAAGATCATAAGAAAGTCCAGAGCACCCTCCGCTCTTAACACCAACTCTGACATAATCAGAAATACTATCAAATCCATCTGCTTGCATTAGTTTTTCAACCTCTGATTTTGCCTGTTCAGAAACTTTTATCATAATAATTTACTATCAAATATTGTGCAAATATAAGCCATTTGTGATTCTTTAACATATAGAGGGATTAAATAGTTGTATTTTATAACCATACTAAATTATATGGGATAGTAACACAATTAATTTATATTTGAAAAAAAAATAAATTGAGTCAAAAAAAAAATAAAATAAAATTTACTAAGCTTTCAGATTTAGGTGAGTTCGAAGTAATTAATCATATTACAAAAGACTTTAAACTAAAAAACCAATCTTCTATAATAGGAATTGGTGATGATGCTGCATTAATGGACTTTGGGAAAAAACAAGTTCTGATTTCTAGTGATATGTTAGTTGAGGGGGTTCACTTTAACTTAAGTTATGTTCCATTAAAACATTTAGGATATAAAGCAGTTGTTTCTAATCTTTCAGACATCTATTCAATGAACGGGTTATGCACGCAAATAACTGTAAATATTGCTGTATCCAACAGATTTAATTTAGAATCTTTAGATGAGCTGTATTTTGGTATTAATGCAGCCTGTAAAAAATTTAACGTTGACTTGGTAGGGGGTGATACAACTAGTTCAAATAAAGGATTGATTATTAGTATTTCTGCTTTGGGGTCTATTAATTCTAATTCAATTGTAAAAAGGTCAGGAGCTAAGTTAAATGATTTAATAGTAGTTAGCGGAGATTTAGGTAGCGCATATATGGGACTTCAAGTTTTGGAGAGAGAAAAAGAAGTTTTTAAGGTTAATCCAGGAAATCAGCCAGATTTATCAAAATACAAATATTTGATTCAAAGACAATTAAAACCCGAAGCTAGAAAAGACATCATTGACTTTTTTGATGAAATAAAACTTACTCCTAGCTCAATGATTGATATTAGTGACGGGCTATCTTCTGAAATAAAACATCTTTGTAAGATGTCCAATGTTGGATGTGATATTTATGAGGATAAAATCCCTATGAGCGACGAATTATTATCTACGTGTGAGGAATTTAACCTTAATTCAACAACTATAGCCTTAAGTGGTGGAGAAGATTATGAATTATTATTCACAATAAACCAAAAAGATTTTGATAAGGTTAAAAACAGCTCTGATTTATCCGTTATAGGGCATATTAGTAACGCTAAAAATGGTGTTAATTTAGTGACAAAAGCAAATCAAAAAATACCAATCACTTCTCAAGGCTGGAATTCATTTTGAATTCATAAGTGATTCGATTTCTTCAATTTCAATCGGTATATTATTCATCAAATTAATAGGATCTCCATTTTTTTGTACCACTACATCATCCTCTAGTCTAATGCCAAACCCTTCTTTTTTTATATAAATCCCGGGTTCAACTGTAAAAACATTATTAGCTTGAACAGGAAGGTTTATATCTCCGTAATCATGAGTGTCCAAACCTAAGTGATGTGAAGTCCCATGGGTAAAATATTTTTTAAATGCAGGATTTGATTTTGTTTGATTTTGAATGTCATGTTTGTCAAGTAATCTAAGGTTAAGTAATTCTGAGGTCATTATTTTACCAACTTCTAAGTGGTGTTCTTTCCATAAAATTCCTGGTTTCAATAATTTAGTTGCCTCTTTTTTAACTTTCAAAACTGATTTATAAACTTCTTTTTGTCTTTTAGAAAATTTTCCAGAAACTGGAATTGTTCTAGTCATATCGCTTGAATAGTTTGCATATTCTGCACCAACGTCTAACAAAATTACATCTCCTTCTTTACATTGATTATTATTTTGAATATAATGTAGAATATTGGAATTTTTTCCTGAAGCAATAATTGGTTGATAAGCAAATTTTCGAGATCTATTTTTTAAAAATTCGTGAGCAAATTCTGCTTCAATTTCATACTCCCAAACACCTGGCTTGATAAAATTGAGAATTCGTCTAAACCCTTTTTCTGTAATGTCACAAGCCTTTTTTATTAAATCAATTTCAATTGAGCTTTTTACTGCTCTTATCTGCTGCAAAATGGGATTACTTCTTTCAATATTTTTATTTGGAAATTTATTTTGAATCCATTGATTAAATCTAGCTTCTCTTGTTTCGGTAACTACTTTTGCTCTGTAATGTTCATTAGTATTTATGTAGAAATTTTCCACTGAAGGCAAGGTTTTTTTAACTATTTTTTCTAAGTCATTTAACCACTTTATATTTTCTATCCCAGAAAAGTCGAAAGCTTTTTTTTCATTCAATTTTTCCCCCTCCCAATGAGTCAATGTTTCGTTTGGTTTTATTAAAAATAATATTTCTTGGTTGTTTGAATTGCCATCGCTTTTAAAAAGCATTAATACACTTTCTTCTTGATCAATCCCAGAAAGGTAAAAAAGATCTCTGTGTTGTTCAAAAGGCAGTGTGGTGTCTGCGCTTACTGGATACAAATCATTTGAATTAAAAAAAGCAACACTATTTGGCTTCATTTTTTCAAAAAATTTTTTTCGATTGTCAATAAATAATGATTTGTTGATTTTGGAATATTTCATTTTAAAATCCTATTAAAATTCAAAAATAGTATATTTAATTAATCAAAATTACCCTTATGAATAAGTTACTAAAGTTTTTTATTATAATTTTTCCTTTTATTGTATTATCTCAATCAATCACAACATCAAATGATGTTCTTAAGGGTCTAGATTTTCAAAATAAATTAATTGATAAATCAATTATAAAAAAGATAAAATTTGAAAACATAGGCCCTAGTATAATGAGTGGAAGAGTTTCCGATATTGAGGTAAACCCTAAAAATTCAAACGAATTTTATGTAGCATATGCTTCTGGTGGACTTTGGCACACTATAAATAATGGTAACACATTTAAATCCGTGTTTGATAATGCTAATACTCAAAATATTGGAGATTTTGACGTAGACTGGATGAATAGAATTTTAATCGTTGGTACTGGAGAAAACAATTCCTCAAGATCTTCATATGCAGGAATTGGCATTTTAAAATCCATTGATAATGGTAAAAATTGGATTAATATTGGGCTTACAGATTCTCATCACATTGGAAAAGTAAGGATTAACCCTCAAAACAGTAAAGAAATAGTTGTTGGGGTAATTGGACATTTGTACTCCAAAAATTCTCAAAGAGGAATTTTTAAAACAAATGATGGAGGAAAAACTTGGAATAAAACTCTTTTTATTGACAATGAAACGGGTATTATTGATTTAGATATTGACCCTAATAATTTTAATATTCAATTTGCAAGCTCATGGCAAAGGGATCGAACTCCTTGGAATTTTAACGGAAATGGTGACAAATCAGGAATCTATAAATCTATGGATGGAGGAGAAAATTGGACATTAATTACCAACGAGGGAAGTGGTTTTCCCAAACATGAAGGCGTTGGAAGGATTGGAGTCTCTGTATTTGACGAAAATATTATTTATGCGATTATTGATAATCAATCAAGAAGGCCTAAAGAAAAAATCAAATCAAAACAAAAAGGTCTTGATAAAATGATTTTCGAAAACCTGTCCTTGAACGAATTTGAAGATTTGAATGATTTAGATTTAAACCAGTTTTTGAAAGCTAATGGATTTCCAAAAAAATATGATGCAAAAAAAGTGAAAGAATTAGTTGAATCCAGAGAAATATTACCAATCGATTTAAAACTTTTTTTGGAGGATGCTAATACAGTTATGTTTGAAACTCCAATAATTGGAGCAGAAGTTTATAGAAGCAATGATGGAGGGGTTAATTGGATAAAGAAAAACGATGATTATCTTGGAAGCCTATACAATACTTATGGGTACTATTTTGGAAGAATCCATGTGTCACCATCCAACAAAGACCACGTATACATATATGGTGTCCCAATTTTAAAGTCGACAGACGGGGGAGTTAGTTATAAGTCGATTGATTATGAAAATGTTCACGTTGATCATCATGATTTGTGGATAAACCCAAATGATCCCAATCACTTGATAAATGGAAATGATGGGGGAGTTAACTTAAGTTATGATGGAGGTGACAATTGGTTTAAATTAAATCAGCCAAGCGTGGGTCAGTTTTATGCTATTAATGTAGACTATAATAAACCATATAATGTGTACGGAGGACTTCAGGATAATGGTGTTTGGATGGCTAAAAACAATTCAAAGGAAAGTTTGAAATGGCATCAAACGGGACAAAATAATTGGAAATCTATAATGGGTGGAGATGGAATGCAAATTCAAATTGATAGACGCGATTCAAATATTATTTATACAGGCTCTCAATTTGGAGTATACTATAGAATTGATAATAATACCAATAAGAGATTCTTTATTAAGCCTAAACATGACTTGGGAGAACAAAAATTAAGATTCAATTGGCAAAGTCCCATACTGCTATCCCCTCACAATCAAGACATCCTGTATTTTGGTAGTAATAAATTACATATTTCTTTAAATAAAGGAGATCAATGGTCCTTTAGTTCAAAAGATTTGACCAAAGGCATAAAAAAAGGAAATGTTCCTTATGGTACGTTAACCGCAATAGATGAATCGATATTTAAATTTGGAAAATTGGTTGTTGGATCTGATGATGGCTTAATTAATTTAAGTAATGATGGTGGGAATACATGGAAATTAATTTCTAATCAGTTGCCTCAAAACCTATGGGTTAGTCGAGTTATTTTTTCTAAACATAATAGAGAAAGAATTTACGTATCCCTAAACGGCTATAGATATGACGACTTTAACAGCTACTTTTATGTAAGTAACGATAATGGAAATAGTTGGACATCTCTGAGTAAAAATCTTCCTATATCTTCAGTTAATGTTATTAAAGAGGACCCAAACTATGAGGAACTATTATATATAGGAACAGACAATGGAAGTTATATGAGTTTTGATATGGGGATTAATTGGCATCCTTTTGTTGAGGGTTTAAATAAAGTTGCGGTTCATGATATTGTTATTCAGAACGAAGAAAACGATTTATTGTTAGGTACTCATGGAAGATCTATTTATAAAACAGATTTATCTATTATTTACAATTATTTAGAAAATATTAATAATAGTAAAAATGGAATTGTTTTTAAATTAGATGATTTGACTCAATGCTTTAGTTGTGGTTCCAAAAGAAATAGTTGGGATCAATATATTGACAAGAAATTAAAAGTTACAGTCTTTTCTAAAGATAAACAAAGCACGAATGTTATTTTATTTGAAAATGATATAAAAATATTGGATTTAAAAATCAACCTGGAAATTGGTTTTCAAGATATTGAATTAGACACATATTATTCTCAAAAAACTCTGAAATCCATCCTTAATAAAAACAAGAATAAAAAATTAAAGTTAACAGAAAGCGGGAAATATTATTTTAGAAATGGAAAATATGTGCTCAAAATTGGAGATTATTCAGAATCATTCCAAATTAAATAATTTCTTCTATTTTTGTGTAATAGTAACACTTCTTGAATTAAATTTGTAACACGAAAAACACCAATTTATTTAAATTAAAATGGGTATTAAATTAGATTCTTCAATATTACGTAAAGTAGCAATGGCTCTATCCGGACTGTTTCTAATAATTTTTTTAACTCAACATTTTATAATAAACATAACCTCTGTTTTTAGTTCTGAAATTTTTAATATGTTTTCTCATTTCATGGGGAATAACTTCATAGTACAATTTATCGCTCAACCAATTTTAATTTTTGGAGTTTTATTTCATTTTATAATGGGATTTTATTTGGAATTGCAAAATAGATCAGCCAGAAATGTTAAATATGTTAAATTTAAAGGCGGAGCAAACTCCTCATGGATTTCTAGAAATATGATAATTTCAGGCCTTGTTGTTTTGGCCTTTTTAGGACTTCATTTTTATGATTTTTGGATTCCAGAAATGAAATATAAGTATGTTGATATTTTAGCTGAAAATCCTTTTAGGTACTATGATGAATTAGTTCATAAATTCAATGATCCAATTAAGGTCGTTTTATATTGTATTTCTTTTTTCTTTTTAGCACTTCATTTGTTGCATGGTTTTTCCTCCTCATTTAAATCTTTAGGAACAGACAGTAAATATTCTAATTCAATTAATATGATAACAAAAATTTACGCTATCGGAATTCCCTTAGGCTTTTGTTTTATAGCAATTTATCACTTAATTGGAAATTTTGTAACACATTAAAATGAAAAATTTTTTAAATCATTCTCATTTTATTTTTAAGAGGAAAATTTTACTATTATGTGTTATTTTATTTTCATTTTGCACTAAACTTTTATCTTTGTAAAACTATTATTATGAATCGAATTACGTATTCTTTAAATTATAGAAAGCCCAAAGATCAATATAAAGCTAGTGATGAATTAACAGTATGTTTGAGATATTTCCACAAGAATAACCCTAAAGGAAAAGGAAAAATTATTAAAAAAAGTACTGGAATTAAATGTAAATTATCAGATTGGGATTCGGACTGGCATAAAAATCCAAATCGTTATCCTATAAAATCTTCTGATAAATTTTCGATAAAAAAAAATAAACTTTTGAATGAAAAAGTAATTAATTTTAAGTCCTTCTTAAAAAAAGATTCCCAGTTTGAAGTGAGTGATTCATTTGTATTAAGTTCAAATGAGCCCGACGGACCCTTAGCTCAAAAGTGGACCAACCATAAAAATAATATTCGTTTAGTAAGTCCAGCCAATAAACGTAGTATTGATGTTATTGTAGTTGGAACTGGGTTAGCCGGTGGTTCCGCTTCAGCAACTCTTGCAGAACTAGGTTATAACGTAAAGTCCTTTTGTTTTCAGGACTCCCCAAGAAGAGCACACTCTATCGCCGCTCAAGGAGGTATCAATGCTGCTAAGAATTATCAAGGGGACGGTGATTCGACCTTTCGACTCTTTTACGATACCGTCAAGGGAGGTGATTACAGATCCCGTGAATCTAACGTCTACAGGTTAGCAGAGGTTTCAGCAAATATTATTGATCAATGTGTCGCTCAAGGTGTTCCTTTTGCTAGAGAATATGGCGGTCTTCTCGATAACAGATCTTTTGGAGGTGTGTTAGTATCAAGGACTTTTTATGCTAAA
This sequence comes from uncultured Flavobacteriaceae bacterium, assembly GCA_938088195.1. Lineage (GTDB taxonomy): Bacteria > Bacteroidota > Bacteroidia > Flavobacteriales > Flavobacteriaceae > MAG-121220-bin8. Next base: position 35,261 of record CALKEO010000037.1, read on the forward strand.
GGTCAAACGGGCCAACAGCTTTTGCTTGGTGCTTATTCCGCAATGAATCGACAAATTGCTAGAGGTAAAATACAAATGTTTAATAGACATGAAATGTTAGATGTTGTAAAGGTTGATGGTAAAGCCAGAGGAATTATTACTAGGAATCTTATCAACGGAAAAATTGAACGTCATTCTGCTCATGCTGTAGTTATCGCCTCAGGTGGCTATGGGAATTTATTTTTTCTATCAACTAATGCTATGGGCAGTAATGTTACTGCTTCTTGGAAAATACACAAAAAAGGAGCCTTTTTTGCAAACCCGTGTTTTACTCAAATTCACCCTACCTGTATTCCAGTTTCTGGAGATCATCAATCTAAATTGACTCTAATGTCAGAATCTTTAAGAAATGATGGTCGAATTTGGGTTCCAAAAGATAAAAATGATGCCAAAGCTATCCGAGATGGAAAAATTAAACCAACTGAACTTGACGAAAATAAAAGAGATTATTATTTAGAAAGAAGGTATCCTGCTTTTGGAAATCTTGTTCCAAGAGATGTCGCGTCAAGAGCTGCTAAGGAAAGATGTGACGCTGGGTATGGTGTAAATAAAACTGGAGAAGCAGTTTATTTAGACTTTGAGGCTGCAATAATTAGATATGGAAAAGAAAAGGCCCATTTAAAAGGACTTAACGAGGATGATATTGAATTAGTTAAGGATTTGGGTAGAGAGGTTATCAAATCTAAATATGGGAATTTATTTCAGATGTATGAAAAAATTGTTGATCAAAACCCATATTTTACTCCCATGATGATATATCCTGCTGTTCACTATACAATGGGTGGAGTTTGGGTTGATTATAATCTAATGACTACCATTCCTGGTTGCTTTGCTATTGGAGAAGCTAATTTTTCCGACCATGGAGCCAATAGATTAGGAGCATCTGCGCTGATGCAAGGTTTAGCTGATGGATACTTTGTTCTCCCTTATACTATTGGAAATTATTTAGCAGATGATATTAGAACAGGACCGATTTCTACTGATCTTCCAGAATTTAATGAAGCTGAGGAATCCGTAAAATTAAAAATTAACACTCTATTAAAAAATAATGGATCAAAGACTGTCGATTACTTCCACAAAATTTTAGGTAAAATAATTTGGAATAAATGTGGAATGTCACGAAATAAAAAAGAATTAAAAGAAGCTATCGTTGAAATAAAAAAATTAAGAGAGGATTTTTACAAAAATGTATATGTTCCTGGTACAAACGAATCTTTCAATGAACCATTAGCAAAAGCATTGAGAGTTGCAGACTTTTTAGAGCTTGGTGAGCTTTTTGCAAAAGATGCTTTAGAAAGAACCGAATCTTGTGGAGGACATTTCAGAGAAGAATCTCAAACACCAGAAGGTGAAGCCATGCGCGACGATAAAAATTTTACTTTTGTTTCAGCTTGGGAATTCAAAGGTTCACCCAGCGAAGCTAAACTTCATAAAGAAAAATTATCATATGATAATATTGAATTAAAAACCAGATCATACAAATAGCAATGAAATTGAAATTAAAAATTTGGCGTCAAAAAAATTCAGATTCTAAAGGAAAAATGGTTACCTATGAAATTGAAAATATTTCTCCAGACATGTCTTTCTTAGAAATGATGGATGTTCTTAACGAAGAATTAATGTCGAAGGGAGTTGACCCTGTAGCCTTTGATCATGATTGTAGAGAAGGAATTTGTGGATCTTGTTCAATGTTTATCAACGGAGAAGCTCATGGACCAGATCGATATGTAACTACGTGCCAATTACACATGAGAAAATTTAAAGATGGAGATACCATTTATATTGAACCTTTTAGGGCAAAAACTTTTCCAGTAATTAAAGATTTGGTTGTTGATAGAACCTCTTTTGACAGGATTCAGCATTCTGGAGGATATATTTCTGTAAATACCTCAGGAAATACTCAAGATGCTAATGCCATCCCTATTGAAAAAGTCAATGCAGATAAAGCATTTGATGCGGCTACTTGTATTGGATGTGGAGCATGTGTGGCGACTTGTAAAAACTCAAGTGCAATGCTATTTGTTTCAGCAAAAGTTTCTCAATTTGCATTATTGCCCCAAGGTGAGGTTGAAGCCACTGACAGAGTTTTAAACATGGTCAAACAAATGGATGAAGAGGGTTTTGGAAATTGTACTAATACAGGTGCTTGTGAAGTAGAGTGTCCAAAAGGAATATCTTTAGATAATATTGCCAGGATGAATAGAGAATTGTTAAAAGCTCAGTTTAAAAAATAGTTTTAAGTCAATCTATTTTTCAAGAATCAAAAACTTATCATCCATCACATTTCCAGTTAAGATTAGTTTTCCCAATGTAGCAGCCACACTAGATCCAGACATTAAATCACCTTTTTCAATATAAATTTGTTCGACATTATATTGCCCTTTTTTTTCATAATTAATTTTAATAAGCTCGGAGGGAGATATTTTTGTAATGCCACTTGAGTATAAATTAAAATGTAACAAACTAGGATGTGCTCCTATCCAAAGATTGTTTTCAGAATCAAACTCAATATTATCAACTCCAGTGTTACAATAGATATCCTCAATAAAGGTTAGGGAATTATCAATATTTTTCTTAAAAACTTTTACTAAAAATTTTCTAACAGAGGCTACAAAAATTAAATTTCTCTTATAGTCAAAGTTTATACCATTTGCAAATGCAATGTTATTGGCAACTTTTTTAAAATTGTTACCATCAAAGTAAACTACATTTGAAAGACATAAGCCTAAATAATCTTCAAATAGTCTATTCAAACCGTCCATATACTTATGATCATTAGTAAAATAAAATTTATTTTCATCAATTAATACAATATCATTTGGACTAAATATTAATTTATGTTTTAATGTTTTTTTATGTATTAGTTCTGTTCCAATAAGATTAAAAATTTCTATAAATTCTCCGTTTGAAGTGTGATTGATTGCCGCTATTACATGTAAACTATCTTTTTTAAAAATCGATATTCCGTGTGGAGCAAAGGGAGTTTTAAAATTTTTAGTAAGATTAATCAAATCATATTTTTTATTCTTAAGATTTAAAAAATATAAATTTCCATATTCCTGTTTAAAATTTGGAAAACTTTTCCTTTCTGTTGAGGAAATTATGGCAAAACTATCTTTTTTACTTATCGTGATATCTTCAGTTCCTTTTAATTTTATTTCTTTTAATACTTGACCGTCAAATTTGTTGTCAATGGTTTTGAAAAATCCTGTACTCCAAAATGTATAAATGATAAATGATAATAGTGATAATATTGAAAAGGTAAATAAAGATTTAAAACTTTTATTCATCTTCAAGTATTATTTTTTCTTCCAAAATCCAATTTGCTCTAATAATAATTTTTTCATCATAATGATATATTTTCTCTGGGAAAACTTTATTTAAAAAATTACCCGTATCCCACTTTTCATTATTATTTTCATCAAAAATTATCTTTAAATAATATTGGGCCGGATTTAAATTTTCAAAAATACAGGCATCTAAATTGGATTTCAATATTTTTTCTCTTACTACTTTTCCTTCAAAATCCGTTAATTGAACTATAATAGGGTAACTTTTTTGATTTTGTATGGCGAGCTTAAGTAATCCATAGTCAGACCTACTTTTAGTAGAGAGATCATAAGAAAGGGTGTCGTTTACAGATCCCAGGAAATCTTCTAATGCATTAGGAAGTAATAATAATTTGTAGTCATCATTAGGAAGCAGTTCAAAATTAAAAACTACGTCAAAATTATTTTCATCAATTTTAGTTTCAAAAGGAATTGAAATAGAGTCTTTATTCAAAATAGAAATTTGATTATTTTCAATTTTTTGAATAGGGATGTTACTAAATAATTTAAATGTTTCATTTAAGTCTATAGAACCATTATTTGATGAAGTAATTATTAATGAATCTTTTTCTTTTTCTTTAAAATATACAGTATGTAATTCATTTTTAGTTTTACTCTTTACAACAAACCTTAGCGAATCATATTTTATATTACTGAACCAATAATTTAAAGTATCTGTTTCCTTACTTTTAGTTAAGATTGATTTAAAAGGACTTTGGAAACTATCAATCAGTTCAATTTTAACATCCTGGTATTTTCCTTTAAAACCAAATGCAATATTATTATTACTTTGAATAAAAGGCTTAAAACTTTTAAAAATAATTTCCTCCTTAAAAATCTCTAGATTAATTTCTTTGTCGTAGGGAATTTCGATAAAATTTTTCATAAACCCTATCTCTTCAAAATCAGGATTAAACTTATAGTCATTATTTGAATCATTTAGACCTATCAATAAGTACTTTCCTTTTTTTAAGTTACTAATTTCAAAATAAGTGCTATCTAAAGTGCTTCCAACATAAGTTGGAATTGAATTATATATAATTGAGTCAGAAAAATTTTCATCAAAAGGATAAAGAAGAATACTGATGAATTTTTCATCCTCTCTTTTAAAAGAATTTTTAATATTTCCAGAAATTTTTAAAGAATCTATATAATTCCCCGTAGAAAAAACATATTTAAAAAAAGGTAATACATTTCCTTCATTATTGTCGATGACACTTTGTCCAAAATTGAAAACATATGTTTGTTGTCTGGGTAAAGTGTCATTAATATCTATTTGAATGTATTTTGATGCTCCAGACTGAGGAGAAATTGAATATAATGATTTTTCAATTGGAGGAGAAACTACTAATTGTTTCCTGAAATCCTCCAATTTTATATATTCATCAAAAAATAAACGAATTCTTTTTTCGTCGAAATTAATTGAATTTTCTTTTGGGTTGGCATTAACTAAAACAGGTGGAGATTCATCTTTTGGGCCACCCTCTGGGAAACCTCTTTTTGCACAATGTGTAAAAATTACACAGAAACACAAAAAAAATATAATTTTAGTGTAGTTCATAAATCATCTTGACCTAATGCAAATTAATAATTATTTTAACCTATTTCTATTAAAATGCAATAAATAGAATATATTAAAATATAACTACTATTTTTGTTCTCATGTCTCAAGAAGAAAAATTTAAAAAGGTTATTTCTCACGCTAAAGAGTATGGATTTGTTTTTCAGTCTAGTGAAATTTATGATGGATTAAGTGCCGTTTATGATTATGGTCAAAATGGTTTAGAACTTAAAAATAATATTAAGTCTTATTGGTGGAAAGCAATGGTTCAGTTAAATGAAAATATTGTTGGTTTAGATTCTTCAATTTTAATGCATCCTAAAGTCTGGAAAGCCTCAGGACATGTAGATGCTTTTAATGATCCTTTGATTGATAATAAAGATTCAAAAAAAAGATACAGAGCAGATGTATTGATTGAAGATTATATTGCTAAAATTGAATCTAAAGTTCAAAAAGAAATATTGAAAGCAAAAAAGAGATTTGGTGATAAATTTGATAAAGATGAGTTTTTATCTACCAACAATAGAGTTGTTCAATATCAAGACAAAATTAAATCCATTCATTTATCTTTTTCTAATGCACTTGAGAAAGATGACTTGTTGGCTTTAAAAAAAATAATTGATGATTTAGAAATAGCTTGTCCTATTTCAGGATCTAAAAACTGGACGGAAATCAAACAATTTAACTTAATGTTTGGAACAAAGTTAGGAGCTTCATCAGATTCGTCTATGGATCTTTATTTGCGACCAGAAACAGCTCAAGGAATTTTTGTAAATTTTTTAAATGTTCAGAAAACTAGTAGATTAAAAATACCATTTGGAATTGCTCAAATTGGTAAAGCTTTTCGAAATGAAATTGTTGCTAGACAATTCATTTTCAGAATGAGAGAGTTTGAACAAATGGAAATGCAATTTTTCATAAAACCTGGTACGCAAAAAGAATGGTATGAAAAATGGAAAGAGAAAAGAATGAAATGGCATTTATCTTTGGGTATAGAAAAAGAAAATTATAGATTTCACGATCATGAAAAATTAGCTCATTACGCAGACGCGGCATGTGACATAGAGTTTAATTTTCCTTTCGGATTTAAAGAGCTTGAGGGAATTCACTCAAGAACTGACTTTGATTTAGCTAATCACGAAAAATTTTCTTCAAAAAAACTAAGATATTATGACACTCAGAATAACGAGAGCTACATTCCATATGTTTTAGAAACTTCAATTGGTGTGGATAGGATGTTTTTAGCAGTTTTTTCCAATTCTCTATGTGAAGAAAAATTAGAGGACAATTCCTCGAGAATTGTACTTAAACTACCACCAATTTTAGCACCAATCAAAGTAGCAGTTTTGCCATTAATTAAAAAAGATGGATTACCTAAAGTTGCAAGAGAGCTTTTAGATAAATTAAAGCTAAAGTATCCTGTGAGTTATGATGAAAAAGATGCTATTGGAAGAAGGTACAGAAGACAAGATGCATTAGGGACACCTTTGTGCATAACAATTGATCATCAATCTAAAGATGATAATACTTTTACTTTAAGAGATAGAGATTCTATGACTCAAGTTAGATTAAATGAGAAAGAGTTAATAAAGGAAATCGAATCCAAGTTACTCGTTAAATTTTAATGAAAATTTTCTCCTATAATGTTAATGGAATAAGAGCCGCTGTTAAAAAAGGTTTTGTAGATTGGTTAAATGAAAATAATCCTGACATTATATGTCTTCAAGAAATTAAAGCCAATAAGGATCAGTTAGATTTAAAATTATTCGAAAAAATAGGTTATAAATATAATTATTGGTTTTCAGCTCAAAAAAAAGGGTACAGTGGCGTGGCTATACTTTCAAAACAAAGACCTATTAATGTAAATTATGGGACTGGAATTGAACATATGGACTTTGAGGGCAGAAATTTAAGAATAGACTTTGAAAAATTTTCAGTAATGAGTTTGTACTTGCCTTCAGGAACTAACATTAAAAGACTTGGTTATAAATTTAAGTATATGGAAGAATTTCATAATTATATTATGGAATTAAAAAAATCATATCCTAATTTAATAATTTGCGGGGACTATAATATATGTCATGAATCTATAGATATTCATGATCCAATTAGAAATGCTAAAGTTTCAGGTTTTTTACCTGAGGAAAGACTATGGATAACTAATTTCATTAAATCAGGATTTGTAGATTCTTTTAGATATTTAAATCCAGATCCTAATCAGTATAGTTGGTGGAGTTACAGAGCAAATTCTAGGTCAAACAATAAGGGCTGGAGGATTGATTACAACATGGTTAGCAGTACCTTAAAGTCTAAAATTAAGTCTTCTTACATACTTAATCAGGCTTTTCATTCAGATCATTGCCCAATCGCTGTAGAATTAAAAATATAAAATATGAAATACACTTATTTGCCAAATACAAAAATTAAAGTTAGTAAGATTTGTTTGGGAACAATGACATATGGCAATCAAAATAGCATAAAGGAATCAGAGGAACAAATGGATTATGCTTTAGAAAATGGTGTTAATTTTTTTGATACTGCAGAACTTTATCCCGTACCTGCTAGTGCTGAAAGGTATGCAGATACTGAAAAAATTATTGGTGCTTGGATGAAAAAAAAATCTAGTAGAGACAAAATCATTCTTGCTACAAAGATTGCAGGTCCCGGCGACTATACTAAACATATTCGAACTACTGGTTTCAGTGAAAAATCGTTATTTGAAGCTGTTGATGGCAGTTTAAAAAGGCTTAAAACCGATTACATTGACTTATATCAACTTCACTGGCCAGAAAGATTAACCAATACCTTTGGGCAAAGAGGATACAAATTTAATAAAGATGAAAAATGGGAAGATAATTTTGAAGAGGTTTTAAATTCATTAAAAAAATTAATTGATTTAGGTAAAATTAGGAACATAGGATTATCAAATGAAAATCCATGGGGCCTAATGAAATTTTTAGAGTTATCTAATAAAAATTTACCTAAAATGATTACAATACAAAATCCTTACTCTTTATTGAACAGACTTTTTGAAGTAGGGAACGCAGAAATTTGCTTGAGAGAAAACACAGGACTTCTTGCTTATTCACCGCTAGGTTTTGGAGTATTAAGCGGGAAATATTTAAATGGAAAAATTCCAGAGGACAGCAGACTTAAACTTTTCCCAAACTTAAGTAGATTTGCTGGACAGCAATCAATGAAGGCAACTGAAAAGTACATGAAAATTTCTCAAGAATATGGCATTTCATTGACTCACATTTCTTTGGCTTTTGTTAATTCTCGTCCATTTGTAACAAGTAATATTATTGGAGCTTCAAAGCTTGAACAATTAAAAGAGAATATCGGTAGTATAAATGTAAATTTAAGTAAAGAGATTTTAGACGAAATTGAAAAAATTCATTCTTTAATACCTAACCCTGCTCCTTAAATAAATTTTTAATCACCTCTTCAATTTTAGAGTATTGTAGAATTTTAATGTTTTTGGGATTTTTAGAAATTTTTGTTGCAGAACTTGCTATTAAAAATTTAAATCCAAGTTTTTCTGCTTCATTTATCCTTTGATCGATTTTTGAAATATTTCTAAGCTCACCTGATAAACCAACCTCTGCTGCAAAACAAATTCCTTTTGGAATTGGGATATTAATATTACTTGATAATATTGCTGCAACTACAGCTAAATCTATTGCAGGATCTTCAATTTTTATTCCTCCCGTTATATTTAAAAATACATCTTTTGTTCCTAAATTAAAGCCAGCTTTCTTTTCCAGAACAGCTAAAAGCATGTTGAGTCTTTTTGAATTAAATCCAGTTGTACTTCTTTGTGGGGTTCCATAAACAGCTGTACTTACCAAGGCTTGAATTTCGATCATTATTGGTCTAATTCCCTCAATTGTTGCAGAAATAGCATTTCCACTTAAAGGATCTTTATTGTTTGAGATCAGTAACTCACTAGGATTATTAACTTGTTTTAATCCATCGTTTAACATTTCATAAATTCCTATTTCTGCTGTTGATCCAAATCTATTTTTCTTAGATCTTAAAATTCTATAAATATGATTTCTATCTCCTTCAAATTGTAAAACAACATCAACCATATGTTCTAAAATTTTTGGTCCAGCAATACCACCGTCCTTAGTAATGTGACCAACAATAACAAAAGGAAGGTTAGTTTTTTTAGCATATTTTAAGAAATGTGATGTAGATTCTTTAATTTGCGAAACACTTCCGGGGCTATTGTCAATCGAATCAGTTTGCAGAGTTTGAACAGAGTCTACAATAACTATTTCAGGGTTTATTAAGTTAATTTCAGTAATAATTTTTTCAACATTTGTTTCATTCAATATGAAACATAATTCTGAGTTAGAATTAATTCTATCTGCTCTTCGCTTAATTTGTTGTTGACTTTCTTCTCCAGTCACATATAAAACTTTAATATTTAATAGCAGAGATATTTGTAATAATAATGTGGACTTTCCAATGCCAGGCTCTCCACCAATTAGCACTAAGGATCCAGGGACTATCCCTCCACCTAAAACTCTATTGAGCTCTGAATCTTTTAAATCAATTCTTGGATTATTTGATGTGTCAATATCATTTATTTTAATAGGTTTTGATGAAGACTGGCTCTTAGTTAATCCGATGGAAACTGTTTTTGGATTTTGCACAACTTCCTCAACTAATGAGTTCCATTCTTTACAAGCACTACATTGTCCAAGCCATTTAGGATATTTAGCTCCACAGTTTTGACAAAAAAAGGCCGTTTTAAGTTTAGACATCTATAATTAAATCTTTGTAAGGGTTTTTTTATTTAAGATAGGTAAAAAAACAAAAGATAAAGAACCAAAAAAAACTATCATTAATGTTTGTGATGTCCACACAATCCAACCAAATGCAATGGAAGCTTCATAAGAAACTTCGTATTGATTTAAAATAGCTGCAATAGCCAAGGGATAAGCCCCGATACCACCATTTGTGAGTGACATTGCAATTGCACCCGCCACAAATGCAACAAAAAGAGGTTCAAACCCCAAATTGTATGTTTCAGGAATACTAAATTTAACAATATAAAACATAAAAAAATAAGAGAACCAAATAAAAATTGTATGACTAAAAAATAAAATTTTATTTCCCATTTTAGATATGGAAAAAACCCCTTTTTTGAGTCCATTTAAAAATTTAAAAATATTTTTGAAAAGACCTTTTTTTTCAATAGTCTTAAAAATAAATAAATAAAATAAAGCAAAAAGTAGTATGTAAAATAAAAAATAAAAATTCAGTGAAAATTTTGGTATTTCAATTTTTGTAGAAATTAATAGCCCTGTAAAAATAAAACTCAATAAAATTAAAACGTCAAAAATTCTTTCGGTAATAATAGTTCCAAACCCCTTTTCAAACGGAATTTTTTCATAATAACGCATGACGGAGGCTCTTAAAACTTCTCCAGATCTAGGGATTCCTAGGTTGGAAAAAAAACAAGCGAATACAGACATTATTGAATTCAATGTGCCAGGATGATAGCCTAATGGTATTAGTAAATATTTCCAACGAAAAGCTCTTGATAAATGACTTAAAATTCCAAAAAAAATTGAAAGTAAAACAAATTTATAGTCTGCTTTTGAAATGGAATTTAATACACTAATTCTATTTTCCGGTGAGGTGTTTTCATATGAGTAATAAACAAGAAGTAAGCCAATTAATAAGGGTAATATTTTTTTTAAAGAATTTCTACCCATTCTTAATTAAGAAAGTTGTTTTCATTTGGAAAAATTAAAGTTGGATTAAATTTTTCAGCTTCTGAAATACTCATTCTTGCGTAACTAATAATAATTATTTTATCACCCTTTTGAACCTTTCTTGCAGCAGGGCCATTAAGTGTAACTTCTCCACTATTTTGTTTTCCTTTAATCACATATGTTTCTAATCTTTCTCCATTATTAATATTAACTATTTGAACCTTTTCACCAATAATAAGATTTGAGGCTTTAATTAAACTTTCGTCTATAGTAATACTACCAATATAATTTAAGTCACAACTTGTAACAGTAGCTTTATGGATTTTTGATTTTAACACTTCAATTTGCATTGAGCAAATATAAATTAATTCAATAAAATGTTGTCAATTAATCTTATATCATTTACCCTAACACAGATAAATGCCCTATATGTATTTTTAGGATTTATTTCACTTTGAATTTTTAGAGTGCTAGCATCAGCTATTTCTAAGTATTCTAGCTGAAAATTTTTCTTTTTATTTATGTTGTTTTTAATTTCTTTTTTAGTTGAAATTAAATTTGATGTATTAAAATTATTTTTTAATTGGATTAAGCTTTTGTAAATAATATATGAATCGTTTCTTTCACTATTGCTCAGGAAATTATTTCTCGAACTAAGAGCCAGCCCGTTTTTTTCTCTTACAGTAGGGCAAATATTCAAGTTAACATTAATTTTTTCTAAAGAAATCAGTTTTTTGATTATTTGGGTTTGTTGATAGTCTTTTTCCCCAAAATAAACATTGTTAGGCTTGAATAAACTTAACAATTTTGATACAATAGTCGCAACCCCGCTAAAATGATTTTTTCTAAATCTACCCTCTAATTCATTTTCAATGGTTTTAAAATCGTATTTTTTTATTTTTGGATTTTCACCATAAATTTCAAATTCATTTGGACTAAATATTTCAATACTTTTAGAGATTTTTTTAATCAAGAGTTCATCATTTTTTAAATTTTTAGGGTAATTAATTAAATCATTAGAGTTATTAAATTGAGTTGGATTTATAAAGATGCTTACCCAAACCACATCATTTTCATTAAAAGCTTTTTCGATTAAGGAAAGATGACCTCTGTGTAAAGCTCCCATAGTTGGCACTAATCCAATACGTTGTTTTTTAAAAATAGATTGAGATATTTTATTTTCAACATTAATTTTTTTAAAATATGTAGGCATTTAATAAAATTTTAACACGCTATGTTTCATGTATTTTAGACTAAATCTAACATTATTTTTGTAATTTTGCATTCTTTAATAATTGGGTTTAAAAGAAAAGATTTTATGAATGGAAAAAAAGTACTTTTCGTCTCTTCTGAAGTTATACCATACCTTCCTAATAATGATATTTCGTCTTTGACATATAATTTACCGAAAATGGTTAATGCAAACGGTGGTCAAACTAGAATTTTTATTCCAAAATATGGAATAATCAACGAAAGACGTCATCAACTACACGAAGTTATTAGACTTTCTGGAATGAATTTAATTATTGATGATATTGATATGCCTTTAATAATTAAGGTAGCTTCTATCCCAAAAGAAAGAATGCAAGTTTATTTTATTGATAATGATGAATATTTCAAAAAAAGAGGAGTTAATGTAGATGAAAAGAAAAAGCTTTACAAAGACAATGATGAAAGAGCTATCTTTTTTGCAAAAGGTGTTGTAGAAACAATAAAAAAACTCAATTGGTCACCAGATATTATTCATGTGCATGGATGGATAGCATCTATTTTGCCACTGTATTTAAAAGAGTATTACAAAGATGACCCAATATTCACAAATTCTAAAGTAGTTGTTTCAGTTTATGGCAATGAAATTAGTGGAAGCTTAAACCCTAAAATGGTTAGTAAGATAAAATTTGATGAAATAGAAAGCGATACTTTAAGCGTCCTAGAAAAGCCCACTTATTTAGATTTATTTAAAAATGCAGTTCTCAACTCTGACGGAGTAGTCATCGCGTCTGATCAAACAGATCCATCTATTGTTGAACTTGCAAATGCCCAAAACAAACCAGTTTTAAAATGTGGTTTTAAAGAAGGATTCAAAAAAGAGTACCTTGAATTTTATTCTTCAAAAATTCTAAGTTAATAATTTGATGAAATACTTTATAAAACTAATAGTTATACTTTTTATGTCATCTTGTAATAAAGATTACAATACTATAGGTACTAATTTGATTACGAATAAACCATTTGATACAAATATTGAAGAAATTCCTCTTTTTGTAAAAATGAAAAAAATTCCCCCTTATGCTTTAAATCAAATTCAAACTTTTCAGTTGGGTACGTATAATGACAACATTTTTGGAAAATCTGAAGTTACTTTTCTATCACAGTTAACTATGGAAAGCGTTTCTCCTGTGTTTGGAATTTTTAATCAAGATGATGAAATTAACGGAGTGGATGATAATATTGCAGCAATCCCCGAAGAAGAAACATTAAAAGATGTTTTTTTGGATATCCCTTTTTTCACAAATGTTGATGATGATGATAATGATGGAGTTATAAATTTATATGATATTGATAGCAACGACCCTGAAAGTGATAGTGATGGCGATGGATTATCAGATATTTACGAGACTCAAATGGGCCAAAATCCTTTAAATCCTGACACTGATGGTGATGGAATTTTAGATTCTGATGATGATGATTCGGTAAACCCTGATGCTGGCACTACTATTTACGAGTTAGATTCTCTAATGGGAAATTCTAATGCTAAATTCAAACTAAAGGTAAGTGAGCTTGACTATTATCTAAGAGTTTTCGACCCAGCTTCAAATTTTGAACAATTTCAACAATATTATTCAAATAACGAAATCCCATCTAGTTTTTCTGGGACAGTATTGTTTGATGATGAGATAGAAATTAATTCAAAAGAGCTTGTCTTTTACAATGAGGATGATCCAGACACAACAGACCAAGATGAATCGGAAACTGTTAAAGAAAGGCTATCTCCTAGAATAAGAGTTTCTTTGGATAAAGGTTTTTTTCAAAAAAAAATTATAGACAATGAGGGTTCTTCAAATTTGGAAAGTAACGAAAATTTAAAATTATTTTTAAAAGGGCTAGTTATCAAAGCTTATGATTTTTCTGATCCTTTAATGATGATTCTAAATTTTAATGAAGCAGAAGTTAGACTAGTTTATGATTACAAAAAATATAATAAGAATGGTACGGATGATGATACGGATGATGACGTAATTGATGATGTAGAATCTAATTATTCATTAAAAATGAATGGGTATAAATTAAATTCTGTTAAGAATGAGCCATATCCTGCAGCAATATATAACGCCATTTATGATACAATTACTAACCCAAAGTCAGTTTATTTGAAAGGAGGTGCTGGAGTTATGGCAGAGATTGAACTTTTTAAAGATAGCGAAGGTATTGACGTTTTAGACAAAATAAAGTCAAAACAATGGTTAATTAATGAAGCTAATTTAACATTACATATTGATAAAGAAATGCTTTCTTCTAGCGGAGGGATTATTGAACCATCTAGACTCTATTTATTTGATTTAAAAAGTCAAGCACCTTTAATTGATTACTTCATTGATAATTCAACTGGAAACAATAAAAATAATGATAAGATTTTTCATGGAGGTTTAATTGAACTAGACGATGATAAAAATGGATTAATGTATAAAATTAGAATTAGTGAACATATTAAAAATATCATTAGAAAAGATTCTACAAACTTAAAATTAGGCCTAGTCGTTAGTTCAGACATATCAAATTCAATGAACACTGCAGTATTAGAATCTGAAACTATGAGTTTTACACCACTATCCTCAGCTATTAATCCCTTAGGGACAGTACTTATTGGCCCAAGTCCTAGCGCAGAAAATTATGATAAACGAATGAGATTGAATTTATATTATACAGAAATTAATAACGATTAGAATTTCTTTTTTATAAAATTGATATTGATAATCTTGGAAATGGAATTATAACTATTCTATTTAATGTATTGATTAAACAAATTTTTAATTTCTCTCTTTTCCATGAGTTAACTGTAAAAATAATACAGAGTTCATTTATTATTATAATTTTTTTCTAAGTCTAGCGACTGGACAGCCAATCATTTCTCTGTATTTTGCAACTGTTCTCCTTGCTATTGGATATCCTTTAAGGTTTATTAATTTGGTAAGTTGTTCATCGGTCAGTGGTTTGGACTTATTTTCACTTTCAATAATAATTTTTAATTCTTTTTTAATTTCTATAGTTGACACTTCAACTCCTTCATCATTAACTATTCCCTCAGAAAAAAAAGATTTTATCAACTTAGTTCCGTATGGACAATCGACATATTTACTATTAGCAACTCTAGAAACAGTAGAAATATCCATTTGAATTTTTTCTGCAATATCTTTTAGAATCATTGGCTTTAATTTACTCTCATCCCCTGAAAGAAAGTATTCTTGTTGAAAAGTCATTATAGCATTCATTGTCAATAATAACGTTTGATTTCTTTGATTTATAGCGTCAATAAACCATTTAGCAGCATCTAGTTTTTGTTTTATAAATATTACAGCATCTTTTTGAGATTTAGATACTTTGTTAGTCTCTTTATAGCCACTAAGCATGTTTTTATATTCGTTTGAAACATGAAGTTCTGGGGCATTTCTTGAATTTAAAGTTAGGTTTAATTTATTTTCAATAATTTCGACTTTGAAGTCAGGGATTATACTAGAATTTATTTTAGTTGTTTCTGAAAATGCAGCTCCTGGTTTTGGATTTAATTTCTCAATTTCCTTGATTGCTTTTTTTAAAATTTCTTCATTGATATTAAGTTTTAAAATAATCTTTTTGTAATGTTTTTTAATAAACATATCAAAATTGTTATCAATAATTCTAATTGCTGTGTCAACACTTTGAGAAGATTTTTTTCTTTTTAATTGAATAGAAAGACATTCTTGTAAATTTCTTGCACCAACACCTGGGGGATCAAGTAAATGAATAGTTTGAAGTATTCTCTCCACGGACTTTTTATCAGAGTAAATACCCAGCGTAAATGCTAAATCATCTACAATATCCATAAGATCCCTTCTTATATAACCTGTGTGATCAATACTTCCAACTAAAAAATAAGCTATTTCAAGATCGGAGTCATTAAAAGTAAATGTTTGAAGTTGAGTTTTAACAAATTCATTAAAACTCACGCCGGAAACAAAAGGAATGTCTTTTTGTTCATCATCTGCACTATAATTATTAGATTTTAACTTGTAATCGGGAATATCGTCATCGCTTAAGTAATCTTCAACATTAATCTCTTCCTCAAATTCTTTTTCATCTTTAAAATCCTCTGAATCTTCTTGTAATATATTTTCTTCATTTTCTTTGCCAACTTCCAAAGCAGGGTTTTCTTCAATTTCTCTCGATAAACGTTGCTCAAGTTCTTGTACAGGAAGTTGGATCAATTTCATCAACTGAATTTGTTGAGGAGATAATTTTTGTGATAATTTTAATTGTAAACGTTGGTTAAGCATTTAAAATTTTATTCAAATAAAAATACGAAAAACACTATTAAAGAAAATAAAGATTTAAAACTCTGCGCTTTTAGGTGTTCTAGGAAAAGGTATAACATCTCTAATATTTGACATTCCAGTAGCAAATAAAATTAATCTTTCAAGACCAAGACCAAAACCGCTGTGTTTGACTGTTCCATATTTTCTCAAGTCTAGGTACCACCAAAGTTCTTTTTCTTCAATATTTAAGTCTTTAATTCTAGATTTTAAAACATCTAGTCTTTCTTCACGCTGAGACCCTCCAACTATTTCACCAATTCCTGGAAATAAAATATCCATTGCTTTTACTGTCTTACCGTCTTCATTCATTCTCATATAAAAAGCTTTAATTTTTGCAGGGTAATTGTAAATAATTACTGGTTTTTTGAAATGTTTTTCTACTAAAAAACGCTCATGTTCACTTTGGAGATCTACACCCCACTCTAAAATAGGAAATTTGAATCTTTTCTTCTTATTTGGTTTAGAATTTTTTAATATCTCGAAAGCTTCAGAATAAGTTATTTTTTTAAAATCATTATTAACAACAAAATTTAATCGTTCAATTAAACTTAATTCATTTCTTTCAATCATTGGCTTAGATTTATCTTCATCTATTAGCCTTTGATTTAAAAAATCTAAATCTTCTTTACATTCATTAATAAGATCTTTAATAACAGATTTTATAAACTCCTCTGCTAATTTCATATTGTCATTTAAATCATAAAATGCCATTTCAGGTTCAATCATCCAGAATTCTGCTAAATGTCTAGATGTGTTGGAATTTTCTGCTCTAAAAGTTGGCCCAAAAGTATAAACCTTTCCAAGACCCATTGCTAAACTTTCTGCTTCAAGTTGACCAGAAACAGTGAGGTTTGTTTCTTTACCAAAAAAATCCTCGTTATAATTGACTTTTTGATCCTTGTCTAATGATGACTTATTTATATCTAAAGTAGTTACTTTAAACATTTCCCCGGCACCTTCGGCATCGCTACCTGTAATAATAGGAGTATTTACATAAAAGAACCCTTTTTCTTTAAAATACTTATGAATAGCAAATGATAAATTTGACCTTATTCTCATAATTGAGCTAAAAGTGTTAGTTCTTACTCTTAAATGAGCATTATCCCTTAAAAATTCTAATGAGTGTTTTTTAGGCTGTATAGGATAAGAATCTACATCGCATTCACCTAAGATTTCTATTTTGGTTACTTTAATTTCTGTTTTTTGACCTTTACCTAAACTTTCTTTGAGTAAACCTTCAATTTTAATGGACGCACCAGTGTTGATTTTAGAAAGAATTTTTTCATCAGTATTTTCAAAATCAACTACACATTGAATATTTTCTGAACACGAACCGTCGTTAAGGGAAATAAATCTATTTGCTCTGAAAGTTTTAACCCATCCTTTAATGAAAACCATTTGAGAATTAGCATTTTCTTTTAATAAACTTTTTACTGTGGGACTATTCA
This sequence comes from uncultured Flavobacteriaceae bacterium, assembly GCA_938088195.1. Taxonomy (GTDB): domain Bacteria; phylum Bacteroidota; class Bacteroidia; order Flavobacteriales; family Flavobacteriaceae; genus MAG-121220-bin8. The sequence continues at coordinate 52,940 of CALKEO010000037.1, forward strand.
TGTTAGAACAAAGAATTAAAAATTAAATATAATGCTATTAAAAATTAAACTGAAAGAATTTCCTTTTCTTTAATTAAATAAATTTTATCAATTTTCGAAATATATTCATCAGTTAAATCTTGAATATTACTTTCAGAGATAGATTTTTGGTCAAGAGAAACTTCACATTTTTTTATTTCATTATTAGCATCTTTTCTAGAATTTCGTATGCTGATTTTAGCTTTTTCAATTTCAGATTTTGAAATTTTCACTAGTTCTTTTCTTCTTTCTTCTGTCAAGGGTGGAATTGTAATAATTATTGATTCACCATTGTTCATTGGATTGAAACCTAAATTTGCAATCATAATTGCCTTTTCTATTTCTTGTAATTTATCTTTTTCCCAAGGCTGAATTGAAATTGTTTGAGCATCAGGCGTATTTATATTAGAAATTTGGGATAGAGGTGTAAGAGAACCATAATAATCTAGCTTAACACTAGCTAACATGGATGGGTTTGCTTTACCAGCCCTAATGTTTAATAGTTCTCTTTCTAAATGATCTATAGAATCCTCCATAGATTCTTTACATGCTTCAATAATAAATTCAATTTCTTCCAAAATATCTTAATTTACAGTTGTCCCAACTTTATTCCCTTTAACTAACTTCAATAAATTTCCTTTAACATTCATATTAAAGACAATAATTGGTAAGTTATTTTCCTGACTTAAAGTAAATGCAGTAGAATCCATAATTTTCAAGTTTTTATCTAATACATTTTGAAATGATATGGAATCAAATTTTATTGCGTTTTTATTTTTTTCAGGGTCAGAATCATAAATACCATCTACTCTAGTCCCCTTTAAAATTACATCTGCATTAATTTCTATCGCCCGTAATACAGCAGCAGAATCAGTGGTAAAAAAAGGATTTCCTGTGCCGCCTCCAAAAATAACAACACGCTTCTTTTCTAAATGACGAACTGCTTTTCTTTTAATGTATGGCTCTGCTACTGCTTCAATTTTAATAGCTGTCTGTAGCCTTGTTTGTACATGATTTTCTTCAAGAGCACTTTGTAAAGCTAATCCATTGATGACCGTTGCTAGCATTCCCATATAATCAGCCTGAACTCTATCCATCCCGTTGCTAGCGGCCGAAACACCTCTGAAAATATTTCCACCACCTATTACAATTGCAACTTCAAGTCCATAATCAATTATAGACTTAATTTCTTTTGCATATTGAGAAATTCTAGCTGGATCAATTCCATAATCTCTTTCTCCAAGTAAAGCTTCCCCACTTAATTTTAATAAAATTCTTTTGTAAGACATCGATGATTATTTAGGCAAATATAACCAATGATTTTAGAATTTATAAAAACCAATTTAGATAATAAGGAATTAAACTAAAGCAACTCTTTTGAATCCTGTTATGTTAAGATTCGAGTCATTCATTTTAACATATGTAGCAACGCTTTGTTTTCCATCTTTAATAAAATCTTGATTAACTAGCGTATTATCTTTAAAGAATCTTTTTAATTTACCTTTGGCTATATTATCTAACATGCCTTCAGGCTTACCCTCTTGTCTAAGCTGGTCTTTAGCTATCTCAATTTCTTTATCAATTGTACTTTGATCTACACCGTTTTCATCAAGAGCAATTGGATTCATAGCTGCAGCTTGCATAGCTACGTTTTTAGCAATCTCCTCAATTCCATTAGAGGAACTAGAGAATCCTGAAAGAGTTGCAATTTTATTTCCTGCATGAATATACTTTCCAACATAAGCAGCAGATAACTTTTCAAAATTACCAATCACTAATTTTTCTCCAATAACACCAGTCTGTTGAACTAATTTTTCACTAACAGTCATTGAATCAATTGTAGAATTTAGAAATTCTTCAATTGAATTACTACTCAATGCTAAATTAGCAAATTCATTTGCTAAAGAAATAAATCCATCATTTTTGGCTACAAAATCAGTTTCACAATTCAAAGATATAATAACTCCATTTTGACAATCGCTATCAACTTTTGCAATTACAGCACCTTCAGACGATTCTCTTTCAGCTCTTTTCGCAGCAACTTTTTGCCCTTTTTTTCTGAGAATTTCAATAGCAAGATCAAAGTCTCCATTGGATTCAACTAAAGCATTTTTACAATCCATTATACCGGCTCCCGACATTTTTCTTAATTTATTAACTTCAGACGCGCTAATTTTAGTCATAATTATTATTCTTTATTTGTTATTTTTTTTCTAACTCTTTTCTTTTTTTCCGCTGGCTTGGTGTCTTCAGATGTGATGTCTTCTTTTTTGTCAGTTTTTTTAGATAAATCAGCTTCGCTTTCTTCTTTTTCTTTAATTACTTCGGCTTCTTCTTTTTCTTTTTTTCTTTCACTTAGTCCAGAAGATATTGCTTCAGAAATATGAGACAGTATCAAATCAATGGACTTAGAAGCATCATCATTTGATGGGATCGCATAATCAACTTCTCTTGGATCACAATTTGTGTCAACCATAGCGAAAATTGGAATATTTAATTTTTGAGCTTCTCTAACAGCAATATGCTCTCTTCTTATGTCCACAACGAATAAAGCTCCTGGAAGACGGGTCATTTCAGAAATTGATCCTAAGTTTTTTTCAAGTTTAGCCCTTAATCTATCAATTTGTAATTTTTCTTTTTTAGAAAGGGTTTCAAATGTCCCATCTTGTTTTGTTCTGTCAATTGCAGACATTTTTTTTACCGCTTTTCTAATAGTTACAAAATTAGTTAGCATTCCTCCTGGCCATCTTTCGGTAATGTAAGGCATATTAACATTAGAAGCTACTTTGGAAACTATTTCTTTAGCTTGTTTTTTTGTAGCAACAAATAAAATTTTTCTACCAGAAAGCGCAATTTTGTTTAAAGCTTGGATGCTTTCTTCAATTTTAGACGCAGTTTTGTAAAGGTTAATAATATGGATTCCATTTTTCTCCATAAATATATAAGGAGCCATGTTAGGATTCCACTTTCGTGTAAGGTGTCCAAAATGTACACCCGCCTCTAGTAAAGGCTTGATTTTAATTTTTGTCATTTTTTTTAGTTTACGTTCCGTATGATTAGCAATAAATAGTACTGTGATATCTTATTTATTTAGATGCTAAACTAATTTTCGCATTGCGAAATACGACAACAGGTTAATTTCAATATTAATATGAACATAATTCCAATCGAAAAAATTATCTTTTCGAAAATTGGAACTTTTTTCTTGCTTTTTTTTGACCAAACTTTTTTCTTTCCACCATTCGAGGATCACGAGTCAATAGACCTTCTTTTTTAAGTATGGGACGATTATCCTCGCTGATTTCACATAAAGCTCTGGAAATAGCCAATCTAATTGATTCTGCTTGACCATTAACACCTCCACCATAAACGTTTACTTTAAGATTGAAAGTAGAAAGATTATCGGTTAATTCTAATGGCTTGATTATTTTTGACTGTAATGCTTCAGTTGGGAAGTATTCGTTAAGAGCTTTACCATTAACAGTGTGCTTTTGGTTTCCTTTAGATAAGTAAACTCTTGCAACTGATGTTTTTCTTCTACCTATTTTGTGAATTACTTCCATAAATTATTTTAAATCTTTTAAATTTATTAAAACTGGACTTTGTCCTTCTTGCTTGTGATTTTCACCAACGTATACTTTTAAATTTCTAAAAAGATTCGCACCCAGTTTATTTTTGGGTAACATACCTTTTACAGATTTTTCAACAAGTCTGGATGGATCTTTAGCAAAAAGCTCATTTGCAGTTAAAGATCTTTGACCACCAGGGTAGCCAGTATACCTAATGTACTCTTTTGACTCCCATTTATTTCCTGAAAGAATAATTTTTTCAGCATTTATTACAATTACATTGTCACCGCAATCAACGTGGGGAGTGAAATTTGGTTTGTATTTACCCCTTAAAAGTTTTGCAACTTTAGAACACATTCTTCCTAGGGTTTGACCATTGGCATCAATGATAACCCATTTTTTATCTACTGTGTTTTTGTTAGCAGATATTGTTTTGTAAATTAATGAATCCAAAATTTTGTTTTTTTCTAATTATATAACCATAATTATATGGCCCGCAAATTTACAATAATAAATGAAATCTGCAAATGATGAATTAATAAAAAATTAATGGGCTTCATGCCAATTCTCTCCAATACCAATATCAACTGTTAAAGGAACATTTAATGTAAAAACAGACTCCATTTCTTTTTTTATTAATTCTTTCATTTTTTGAAGTTCTGGTTTGTAAATTTCAAAAATTAATTCATCGTGAACTTGTACTAGCATTTTGGATTTAAAGTTATTTAGCTTGATTTTATCACTAATTTTAACCATTGCTATTTTAATAATATCTGCGGCACTCCCTTGTACTGGCGCATTTACAGCATTTCTTTCAGCTCCTCCTCTTACAATTGGATTTCTTGAGTTAATATCTTTTAAATATCTTCTTCTACCTAAAATTGTCTCAACATATCCGTTTTCTCTAGCAAAATTTATTTGATTAGAAATGTAGTTTTTTAATTCAGGATAAGCTTTGAAGTAAGATTCTATTAAATCTTTTGATTCGGATCGGCTTAAATCTGTTTGATTACTTAATCCAAATGCAGAAACACCATAAATTATTCCAAAATTGACAGTTTTTGCATTACTTCTTTGTTCTTTTGAAACATTTTTTATTTCTACATTAAAAACTTTGGATGCAGTTGATGAATGAATGTCCAAATTATCATTAAATGCAGATATCATGTTGGGGTCTTTACTCAATGATGCTATAACTCTAAGTTCTATTTGTGAATAATCAGCTGCCAACATTACAAAATCATTATTTTCACAGATAAATGCTTTTCTTATTTCACGACCCTTTTCTGATTTTATAGGAATATTTTGAAGATTGGGATTTTGACTACTTAGTCTCCCTGTCGATGCTACTGCTTGATTAAAAACAGTATGAATTCTCCTACTATCTTCATTAATTTGTTTAGGTAATGCATCAACATATGTATTAATTAATTTTTGTAAAGATCTCCACTTTAACACTTCATTAATTATCTCATGATTTTTTGAGAGTCCCGAAAGAACTTCTTCTGATGTTGAGTACTGTCCAGTTTTTGTCTTTTTGGGTTTGTCGATTATTTTAAGTTTCTCGAATAATATGTCACCCAATTGTTTTGGAGATGCAAGATTAAATTCTTCTTCTGAATGATTAAAAATATTTTTTTCAATAGATTTTAATTCTTCCGAATAATTTTGAGAAAGATTTTGTAAAAATTTTAAATTGATTTTAATACCATTAAATTCCATTTCAGCCAGTACTTTTAGAAGAGGCATTTCTAATTTTTTAAACAAATCAACTAGCTTTCCGCTTTTTAAGTCGTTCATTAAAAATTCAACTAACTGAAAATTTAAATCACTTTTTTCCATTGACAGTTCTTTCGGATTTTCTATTTCACTATTTTTAACGAACTGTGTCCTGTAATTTAAATAGGTTTCACATAAAATATTGAAATCGTGCCCTAAATCAGGGTTTATGAGATAATGAGCAATTTTTGTATCGAAGCATACGCTATTTATTTTAATATTTAATTTATATAAGAATTTTAATATTTTTTTTAAATCATAACCAATAATTGTTATATCATTTTTTTGAAATAATTTTTTCAAGTATTCAATTCGATTTGTTTGTTGATCTATTTGTATATAATAACTTTTATAACTATCCCAGGTGAACGAAATACCAAATTTTTTTAATTTTAAATCGGAGTTAACCAAGTCAATTGAAATAAATTTTTGATTTAAAATTTTATTGAAAAGTAACTCACAACCCAGTTCTTTCTCAATTACTTGATAAATTTTTTTGGATTGAGAGTTTTCAAATGTCTCTTTTTTTAATTCTGCATTTGGTTGCCCTGGAGAAGTAAACAGATCATATTGAATATCATTTGAATCATTTACTTCGATTTCTTTCTCTTGTTTTGAAGTAAAGATTTTCATGAAATTTTCTGTCATTCTTCTAAATTCAAGATCTCCAAAAATTTCTTTTATTTTAGAAATATCAGGATTTTTAAATTTGAAACTTGCAAAATCATAATCAATCGGAACATCTAACATTATGGTAGCTAATTTTTTTGAAAGCAACCCCTTTTCTCTGTTTTGTTCAATTTTTTCTTTCAACTTCCCTTTTATTTTATCTGTATTTTCTAAAAGTTTTTCCATTGAACCATATTCTGTAAGGAATTTTTTTGCAGTTTTTTCTCCTACGCCAGGTAGTCCTGGAATATTGTCAACAGAATCCCCCATCATACCTAAAAAATCAATCACTTGCAATGGATCAGTGATTTCAAATTTTTCTTGAACCTCTTTGACCCCCCATATTTCAATTCCATTTCCCATTCTTGCCGGCCTATACATGAAAATATTTTCTGAAACTAATTGTGCGAAATCTTTATCAGGTGTCACCATAAAAACCTCATAATTATTTTTTTCCGCATTTTTTGCAACTGTTCCAATTATGTCATCTGCTTCATATCCACTTTTAATCAATATGGGAATTTGCATAGCTTTTAAAATTTCTTGAATATATGGAACTGCAATTTTTATTGCATCTGGAGTTTCATTTCGATTAGCTTTATATTCTTGATAAATTTCTAACCTATCACTAGAACCTCCTTTGTCAAATGCTACAGCTAAATTTTCAGGATTTTCTCTTTTAATCAAGTCAAGAAGAGAGTTCATAAATCCTAAAACAGCACTTGTGTCCATTCCTTTTGAATTTATCCTTGGGTTTTTTATAAAAGCGTAATATCCTCTAAAAATTAAAGCATAAGCATCAATTAAAAATAGTTTCTTTTTTACCTGCATTTAAATTTTTTACATTTGAAAGCTAATTTAAAAAATATAGCTTTGAGGTGGACAATTCTTGTAATAGTATTTTTATTAATCGAAATATACGCATTTCAAGCATTTAAAACTGTTTTTAAAAATAAGTGGATTCTCAAGATTTATATAGTTTTCAATGCTCTAGTTATATGTAATTTACTTTACAGATTTTTAGTAATTAATAACAGTTCCCTAAACTTTTCGGATGTTTTTTATAATTACCTCTCAATCCCATTTGCTTTTGTAATTACATTGTTTGGATTTAAATTAATAATTAGTTCATTTCTTTTATTTGAAGATTTTACTAGGGTTTTAATTTCTTCCTTTAATTTCCTTTTTTCAACAACAGAATCAAATAATTTTTTAATTGGAAGAAGAGGTTTTATAAGCAAAATATCGATTTTGTTTGCTGCTTTACCAATTCCTTTCGTTTTACATGGAATTTTTAGAGGAAGGTATAACTACAGAGTAGTAAACTATGAATTAGAGTTTGACGATTTGCCTGAAGAATTTGATGGTTATAAGCTTACTCACATCTCAGATATACACAGTGGAAGTCTCCAAAAAAAAAATAAAGTAGAATATGCCGTGGATTTAATTAATAAACAAAATTCAGATCTTGTTCTTTTCACTGGTGATTTTGTAAATAATAAAGCGAATGAATTGAATGAATGGAAAAAAATTTTTTCAACGATTCAATCTAGAGATGGAAAGTTTTCTGTTTTAGGAAATCATGACTACGGAGATTATGTATCTTGGAATTTTGAAGAAGATAAAAAGAAAAATTTTTCGAATCTTTTAAAAATTCAAGCCGAAATGGGATTTAAATTATTATTAAATGAAAACATTAAAATAAGTTCTAAAAGTCAAAGTATATCATTAGTTGGTGTTGAAAATTGGGGTAAAGGTGGCTTTAAAAAAAAGGGAGATATTGACAAAGCCTGTCAGGGCTTAACAGAAAACGATTTTAAAATAGTAATGAGTCATGATCCATCTCATTGGGATAAAATACTGAAGAAACATAACACACGTTTTCACCTAACCTTGAGTGGTCATACTCATGGGATGCAATTTGGAATTGAGATCCCTGGATTAATAAAATGGAGTCCAGTAAAATGGGCTTACAAATATTGGGCTGGAATGTACAATGAAAGAAGTCAATACTTAAATGTAAATAGAGGCTTTGGTGTTTTGGGATTTCCAGGAAGAGTTGGAGTTTGGCCTGAAATTTCTGTGATTACCCTTAAAAAAGTATAAATTTCTAAAAAATGTTAATTTTACTTAATATAATTTAATTCTAATGTCAAAATTTGGTGAGCTTATAGGATTAGAAGTTCCTGTTCTATTGGATTTTTATTCAGATGACAATGATTCCTCTAACATTATGCATCCAGTTTTAAGAGATGTAGCGGCGGCAATTGGTGATAAATGTAAAGTTATTAAAATCAATGTTGACAAAAATAATGAACTTGCAGAGGCCTTAAGAGTTAAAATTTTGCCTACTTTGATGATATACAAAAGCGGAGAAATGGTGTGGAGACAAAGTGGTGAGCAAGATGCTAACACACTAGTAAGTCTTATCAAAGATTTTATTAATTAGTTAATTTTTCCTTTAAACTTAAAAAAGTTTCAATTTCTGATTTTACGAAGTTTTGGTCACTTTCCAGATCTTTAAGTGTTTTTAATATTTTAGTGTATTGAAATAAATTATTAGCAATATTTTCTACATAATCAGATTTTTCATTTTGTTCCATTTGATTAAAAATGAGTAGTCTGTTTTTCAACTCATTGGAAATATTAATGTAAAGATCTTTGGACAAATCAGACGTTTCATAACTGTATAGATTTTCTAAAAAAGGAATTAATAACGTGTAATATTCGTATTTACCATAAAATTCTTCTACATATTCAGTGTTATAAATAAATTCTTCAATAGACTTTCCAATAAAATCAATATTATTGGATTTTAATACGGATTCAACCAAAACACGGTACCTTTCGGTATCTGTTACAATATTTTCTGCATACGAATAAATCGAGAATTTAGATTCTTTAGATTTAGATAATGAAGAATAATATTTTAAATTTTGTTGGTATTTTTTTGATAATTGACTAAATAATTCATTGCCTTTTTTGAATTTCCCAAGTTTATAATACGAAGAGATATAGGGCTCTAATAAGCTGTAGAAGCCAAAATAACCTAAAGGCATTTTTTCTAAAGATAAATCTAAAATCTCTTCGGCCTTATTGAATTTACCCTCTTCTATAAGTTTTGATGAAAGACGATGAAGGTTCCCACGAAAAGAAATGCTATTTTTTCTTGTTTCAGGATCGTGATAAATTTTAGAACTATCCGAGTTTCCCCATTCCCAACTTTTTACAATCTTATACATTAATTCAGAATCAATTTTACCAAGTTCGTAGGGATTATTTTTTGGTATTTCTGTTTTTATTGGGATTAATTTATAGACTAATCCGTCCAATTGTAAATATTCTTTCATCCAAATGTATTCGGCATCATTATAACTCCCACCCGTAAAGTATATTGGTCTTTTCCAATCGTTATTAGCAAGAATATCAAGCATCAAAATTTGGTTTTTATATAAACCACTAGTGGGAAGATCAATATCAATATAATCTAATATTAAATCATAATCTTGTTTGTTAACTAATCCACTTTTTATTACATTTTCTTTATTGACTGGTACTCTAATTTTATTAGTAGGATAAAAAATCATATTTTGAGTAAACTTTGGAACGTTATTTAAATCTGCCCCATATTGTTCTAAAAGGTTCTTGTACTTTGTCCTTGGGTGATCACTTCCAACCCAGTCCATAAAATCTTTAATGTCCCACCTTACCGAATCTATCAGACTTTCGTGTTTTATGTAATCTCTTACTCCGTAAGCATACTGATCATGAATTAATTGAGAGGGGATTGGGCTACTATCATAGGTCTTTTTTTTCATTTGATCTATATACCAATCAGTGGCAATTAAACTTGTGTTTATTGTCCTTACATCTGTCCGATAATTTTCAATTTCTTGTGCATACCATAAAGCAAAAGTATCATTGTCTCCAATGGTAAAAATCATAGGTTCTGACCCTTCATCTATTGAATTTAAATAAGCCTTTGCAAGTGACTGAGCAGTGTACCTATTTGATCTGTCGTGATCATCCCAATTTTCAAAAGCCATTAACAAAGGGACTGATAAAGTAATACCAACTATTAACAAGGGATTTATATTTTTATTTATAATTGAGCCAAACTTTTGATACAAAGCCATGATACTAAGTCCAATAAAAATACAGAAAACATAAAAAGATCCAACCAAAGCATAATCTCTTTCTCTAGGTTCGAATATTCGCTCATTTACATAAACTTTCAAAGCTAAACCACTAAAAAGAAACAAAACAGTTACAATCCAAAATAAATTTTTATCCTTTTTAAAAAGAAAATATAAACCTAATATTCCTAAAATTAATGGGAGAAAATAATATTTGTTCCTTCCTTTATTATTAATAACATCATCTGGAAGTTTAGTTTGAGGCCCTAATCTAATTTCATCAATAAAATTAATTCCACTTAACCAATTTCCATTTAATAAGTCATATTTCCATTGAAGATCATTTTGTTTTCCAACAAAGTTCCAAAAAAAATATCTCCAATACATCGAACCCATTTGGTATTGTAAAAGGTATTGTATGTTAGAAAAAAGTGAGGGCTTTTCAATATCAAGATAACCGCCATATTGGGTGAGAAATTCATGATAACCCTGTGAATCAATATCTCCTTGGTTAAAGCTAGATTCAAATTGGTTAATTAATTGAATCAATTTTTTTTCAGAACTATATTCTGGTTTTATTTTAAATGGTAAATATCCAAAATATTTCATATAATTAGGAGCGTGTTCTGCACTCCACATTCTTGGTAGGAAGCCCACATGATTTGCATTAGAATTTATTTTACCAGATTTCCATTCGTTTACAACTTTGTATTTATTTGTTTTTAAATCTCTTTCATATTTAGGCTTATCATCTTTGTAGGGATTGTCAGGGTCTTGACCAGCATAAGCATCAGAAAACATCGGCCCGTAAAAAATATGAGTGTCGGGATACTGTTCAAGGTTGTAATAGGCCAATAATGCTCTTGCATCGGAGGGTGCATTTTCATTAATTACTGTATTTGCATTTGATCTTATGGGAATCATCAACCAAGAGGAAAATCCAATAAAAACAAACATTATGCAAAGCAAAAATTTATTAATTTTCAACCATCCTTTTTTCCTGCAAGTTTTTATGCCAAAATAAAAAGAAGTAATAATCAAAAATGCAGAAAAAATGGTTCCAGAGTTAAATGGCATACCGATTTTATTTACAAAAAAGACTTCTAAATATCCAAATAAGCCAAGTGTTGAGGGAAGAAGTAATTTAAATATAAATAACAAAATAGCGATTGAAATTCCATTGGCTATTATGAAAGAACTGATTGAAGGGTTAGGGTTTTTTTTGAAAAAATAAATCATTCCAATTGCAGGGATAGCTAAAAGTCCCATAAAATGAACTCCAAATGACAATCCAACTACAAATGAAATTAAGATTAACCATCTATCGCCTCCTTTGCTATCCATATGTTCTTCCCATTTGAACCCGAGCCAAAAAAGTAATGACATAATCATAGTAGCCATTGCGTAAACTTCAGCTTCGACAGCATTAAACCAAAAACTATCAGAAAAGGTGAAACATAAAGAACCTACAAACGACGATCCTATAATTATGATTGCGTTGAATTTTGAAAGAGTATTACTTTTTAATATTATTTTTTTTCCAATAATAGATGTGGTCAAGAATAAAAAAAGAATTGTAAATGCACTAGCAAAAACAGACATCATGTTAACCATCAGCGCGATTTTTTCTGGTTCAGAAGCAAAAGAAGAAAAAAATGCGCCTAACATTTGGAACAGTGGGGCGCCTGGTGGGTGTCCAATTTGAAGCTTTGCAGATGTAGAAATATATTCAGCACAGTCCCAATAGCTTGCTGTTGGTTCAACTGTGAGGGAATATGTAAATAGAGCAATTAAAAAAGCTTTAATAGCAAAAAAATTGTTCCATTTTTTAAATTTAACTAAATCCATTTATGATTAATTAGTAAGCGAATTTAAACAATATTGCTAATTAAATTTTGACATTTTTTAAATATAAATTATTTGTCAAGTAAAAACTTTATTTAAATAAATCAAACAAAATTTTTTGATATAATGATTGATTACAAGTGTTTTAAAATTTGAAAACAAACCTCAACTAATCATTATACTCTAGTCAATAATTTGCTTTTTTTTACAATATTTTTTCGACAAGTTTTTTAACAATCCATTTTCTAATAAAGATTAATATCATTAATTAACAACTAAGAATAAATATTAATTTTTTGAAATTTATATTTAAATAAGAAGAATAACTATAATTGATGATTTTTATTTTTACAATTCAAAGATTATGTTAAATTTGCCGATTAGTACAATGGCCTATGGTGTAACTGGCAACACGTCTGGTTTTGGTCCAGAAGAGTCTAGGTTCGAGCCCTAGTAGGCCAACTAAGCTTCAGCTTTTATGCTTTAAAAAGTCATTTAAAATTTATATATTTGCACAGCATTACGAGAATTTGAAGGGGGACATTGTCCCCTTCTTTATTAAATATGACCTAGTTTTGAATAAATTTTTTGAAAATTTAGTTGACGATTATTTAAAAATAAATAATAATCTTTTTTTGGTCGATTATATTATAGACTCCTCCAATAAAATAAATATTATCATTGATGGAGATTCGGGTGTAACAATCTCAGATTGCGTGAAATTGAGTAAACATCTAAAAAAAAATCTTACTGAGGATTATGAAGACATTTCATTTGAAGTTGGTTCGGCTGGATTATTATCGCCAATTATCTCTTTTAGACAGTTTTTGAAGAATTTAAATAGAAAGTTAAATGTAAAATCTAACGATGGAGAAGATTTTACTGGAAATCTTTCTGAAGTTAATAGTGATGGTATAAAAATTGAGTGGTGCTCAAGAGAGCCTAAACCTATTGGTAAGGGTAAAGTTACAGTTTTGAAAAGTAAATCATTACTTTTTAATGACATTAAAGAAGCAAAATTAATAGTAGAATTTTAAAAAATATAAAATGGAGAATTTAGCCTTAATTGAATCTTTTTCAGAATTTAAAGATGAAAAATTTATAGATAGAGTTACCTTGATGTCTATTCTTGAAGAAGTATTTAGAAATACATTAAAACGGAAGTACGGAGATGATGATAATTTTGATATTATTATTAACCCTGATAAAGGAGATTTGGAAATTTGGAGAAATAGAATTGTTGTGGAAGATGGTTCTGTTGAAGATGAAAATCAAGAAATTTGTCTTTCTGAAGCACAAAAAATTGAACCAGATTTTGAAGTAGGTGAAGATGTTTCAGAAGAAGTTAAATTAATTGATTTAGGTAGAAGAACAGTTTTAGCTTTGAGACAAAACTTAGTTTCAAGAATTCATGAACATGACAATGGAATTATTTATAAACAATTTATTGATTTAATTGGAGAAATTTACACTGCAGAAGTTCACCACATCAGACATAATGTAGTAATATTATTAGATGATGACGGAAATGAATTAATAATGCCAAAGGATAGGCAAATTCCCTCTGACTTTTACAGAAAAGGAGACAATGTTAGAGGAATAATAGAGTCTGTTGAATTAAAAGGTAATAAACCATCGATTGTTATGTCTAGAACATCTCCGAAATTTTTAGAAAAATTATTTGAACAAGATATTCCTGAGGTTTTCGATGGCTTAATTTCAGTAAAAAAAGTTGTAAGAATCCCTGGTGAAAAGGCAAAAGTAGCCGTTGATTCATATGATGATAGAATTGACCCAGTAGGTGCCTGTGTTGGAATGAAGGGGTCTCGAATTCATGGAATTGTTAGAGAACTTGGTAATGAAAATATTGATGTGATTAATTTCACAAATAATTCACAATTACTTATTACTCGAGCATTAAGTCCTGCAAAAATTTCATCTCTAAAAATAAATGAGGAAAACAAGACTGTTGAAGTTTTTATGGACCCTGAACAAGTTTCCAAAGCCATTGGAAGAGGAGGGTTTAACATTAGATTGGCTGGTCAATTAACTGGGTATGAAATCGATGTATACAGAGAGGGCGCTGAAGAGGATGTTGAATTAACAGAGTTTTCTGATGAAATTGAAGAATGGGTTTTGGATGAGTTAAAAAAGGCAGGATTGGATACGGCTAAAAGTGTTTTAGAGCAAGATGTTGAAGATCTTATGAAAAGAACAGACCTTGAGGAGGAAACAATATTAGAAATTAGAAAAGTTTTAAGTGCGGAATTTTCTGAATAAATAAAAAAGTTTTATGAGTGAAAATAAATTGACAAGGTTAAATAAGGTGTTACGGGAATTTAATATCTCTTTGGATAGGGCTGTTGAGTTTTTGGCCTCAAATGGTCATGAAATTGACGCCAGACCTACAACTAAAATTTCTTCTGAACAATATAGTTTGCTTTTAGATGAGTTTCGTTCTGACAAATCAAGTAAAGTTGAATCTCATGACTTGAGTGAAGAGAAGAGAAAAGAAAAAGAAGAGTTGAGACTCAAATTCGAAAAAGAACAAGAAGAAAGATTAATTGCTAAAAAGAAAATAATTCAGGGTAAAGCTGAAATCAACAAGCCGGTTCAAATTGGCAAGATTGACTTAGACAAATTAAAACCTAATCTTCCTAAAAAAGAAAATGGTAATAAAGAAGAGTCAACTAAGTCTCAAGAAAATTTAACATTACAAAAAGAAATTTCAAAAGAAACTCAAAAAGTAAGTAACGAATCTAGTATTAAAACTCAATACAAAAAGTTAACAGGTTTAAAAACAGTTGGAGATAAAATAGATTTAAATAAATTTGAGAAGCCTAAAAGTTCTGTTAAATCTGTTAATCCTGCCCCTGTTTCAAAAAGAAAACGAATAAGGATCGCTAAAGATGTCCCCAAGTCTAAAGATTTTGGAAAGAAAAATTTTGGCAATCAAAATAAAACAAAAAATATATCAACTGAACCCTCTGATGAGGATGTTCAAAAACAAATAAGAGAGACTTTAGAAAAACTTCAAGGAAAATCATCAACATCAAAGGGGGCAAAATATAGAAAAGAAAAAAGAGATTCTCATAAATTAAAATCTGAGGAGGATTTAGCATTAAATGAAGCAGAAAAAAAGACAATCAAGGTTACTGAATTTATAACTGTAGGTGAGGTTGCCACTATGATGGAAGTTTCCTCAAATGAAATAATATCTGCATGTATGTCTTTGGGAATAATGGTAACTATGAATCAAAGGCTAGACGCTGAGACTTTAACAATAGTTGCTGACGAATTTGATTATGAGGTTGAGTTTGTAACAGCTGATATTGAGGAGTCTATCCAAGAAATAACTGACTCACCGGAAGATTTGTTCCCTAGGGCACCAATTGTTACGGTCATGGGTCACGTAGATCATGGTAAAACTTCTCTATTAGATTTTATTAGAGAAGAGAATGTTATTGCTGGTGAATCAGGTGGAATCACTCAACATATTGGTGCTTACAATGTTATTTTAAAAGATGAACAAAAAATTACTTTCTTAGACACGCCAGGTCATGAAGCTTTTACAGCAATGAGAGCCAGAGGAACTCAAGTTACCGACTTAGTAATTATTGTTATTGCTGCCGACGATGATGTAATGCCTCAAACAAAAGAGGCTATAAGTCATGCTCAAGCCGCGGGAGTTCCAATTATCTTTGCGATTAATAAAATTGATAGGCCTAATTCAAACCCGGATAAAATTAAAGAAAAACTTTCTGGAATGAATTTACTTGTAGAAGAATGGGGAGGAAAAATTCAATCTCAAGACGTCTCTGCTTTAAAAGGGACAGGGATTGATGAATTGTTAGAAAAAGTTCTCTTAGAGGCCGAATTTTTAGAACTAAAAGCCAATCCTAACAAGGCTGCAATCGGAACAGTAGTTGAAGCATTTTTAGACAAAGGAAAAGGATATATTTCTACAATATTAGTTCAATCTGGTACCTTGAAAATCGGGGATTATTTATTAGCAGGTCAACATAGTGGAAAAGTTAAAGCAATGCAAGATGAGAGAGGAAATTCCATTTTAGAGGCTGGTCCATCTATCCCTGTTTCAGTCCTTGGACTTGATGGAGCTCCGCAAGCTGGTGATAAATTTAATGTTTTTGAAAATGAAAAAGAGGCTAAACAAATTGCCATTAAAAGAACTCAATTAGTTAGAGAACAATCTGTTAGAACACAAAAACACATTACACTTGATGAAATTGGAAGAAGAATTGCTTTAGGGGACTTTAAGGAATTAAATATTATTTTAAAAGGAGATGTTGACGGTTCCGTTGAAGCTCTTACCGACTCTTTTCAAAAACTTTCTACAGATGAAATACATGTCAATATTATTCACAAAGCGGTAGGAGCAATTACTGAATCAGACGTTTTATTGGCTTCAGCTTCTGACGCAATTATAATTGGGTTTAATGTCCGACCAACAGGAAATGCTAGACAAATAGCTGATAAAGAAGAAATAGATATTAGAAATTACTCAATAATTTATGATGCCATAAATGATTTAAAGGATGCTATGGAGGGAATGTTGTCCCCTGTTTTTAAAGAAGAGGTGACTGGGAATGCTGAAATAAGGGAAACATTTAAAATTTCCAAGGTTGGAACAATAGCAGGATGTATGGTAACCGACGGAAAAATATTTAGAAATTCCAATATTAGGCTTATTAGAGATGGCGTTGTTGTGATGTCAGGAACATTGGCCTCATTAAAAAGGTTTAAAGATGACGCTAAAGAAGTTTCTAAAGGATATGATTGTGGAATTCAAATAAAAAATTATAATGATATTATAATTGGAGATGTAGTAGAGGCTTATTCTGAAGTTGAAATTAAAAAGAAAATAAAATAATTAATTTGGTTTTAAGATAAAAGCTGCAGGGAATGTTTTTTTTATTTTTTCTAATTCTTTAATTGCTTCAATTTTCGAAATATACTTTCCAATTCTAATTTTATAGTAAGGTGTTTCAAAGCTAAAGTAAACATCCTTAAATTTATCTTCTAAAATTATTTCTTTCATTAATCTATCGCCTTCTTCATATGTTCCGTTAAATATTTGGACAGTAAACTGACCTGATGTAAAATCTTCTTTGTTGACCGCTTTTTTGAGCTCCATTAAATTAATTAGTTTATTGTCTTGGTGAATTGTTATTTTTCCCTCTTGGGCATAGGAGAAAGAAATAAAAAAATTAATGAATAGAAAAAAGATAAATTTTAAGTTTTTCATATATGCTAAGTTAGACACTATTTTTGTATAAATATTTGTGTTTAACTTAATTTTATTTAGAATCATTATAAATTAAAAATTAGATTTAAACTAGGTTTTTAAAAAGGTTTTTGTGTTGTATTTTTGGACACTAAAATTGATGTATTTTTAAGTATTTAGTGAAAAGAATTATTTATTTTTTGAATGTCTTTTCTAGCCTCTGTCTAAAGAGACGCTTCATGTCTTTATTTGCTTTAAATTTTCTTTTGTCTCTTTCTTTCTCAATAAATGTTTCTGCCCAAGAACCGGACATAGCTAAAGGAAAATCCTTGTTCAATTCTCAATGTGCGTCTTGCCACAAGCTAAATAGAAAATTAGTAGGTCCTGCGCTTAAAGGGGTATCAGCAAAGTATGAAAAAGAGTGGCTTTATTCTTGGATAAAAAATAGCGCTGCTATGATCAAATCTGGTGATGAAAGAGCTGTTGCCATTTATGAGGAATACAATAAGGTGGCGATGAATGCTTTTCCAAATTTATCAAACAATGATATTGATAATATTCTGGCATATACCGATTACGTCCCGCCTAAACCAACACCTCCTCCCGGAGCAGCTGTTGTTCAAACTTCTGCGTCTGATTCAACAAGTGATATCATTTTAATTTTATTATCATTTGTTTTGTTAGTATTGGTAATTCTTTTGTATCTAATCAATAAAACATTAAAAAGTCTAGTTGCTCAAAATACAGTATTTGCTGATTCAAAAAGTAATAAAAAAGGAATACCTATTTGGAAAGCTTTTGTAAAAAATCAATTTTTAGTTTTGGTCTCAGTTGTGTCATTGTTGTTGTCAAGCGCATATTTTGCTTACGATTATATGATGCAAATTGGTGTAGATCAAGGATATATGCCAATCCAACCTATTCATTATTCACACAAAATACATGCAGGTGCCAATCAAATAGAATGTCAATATTGTCATTCTTCTGCTAAAAAATCTAAACATTCTGGTATACCCTCTTTAAATGTTTGTATGAACTGTCATGAAAATATTGCCGACTATAATGGGGAAGAAGACTTGGAAAAAGGATATACAAAAGATTTTTACACTAATGAAATCAAAAAACTCTACAAAGCAGTAGGTTGGGATGAAAATACTCAAAGTTATACAGGAGATACTGAGCCAGTAAAGTGGGTTAGAATACACAACCTTCCTGATTTTGTGTACTTCAATCACGCCCAACACGTGACTGTTGCAGGCGTGGATTGTCAAAAATGTCATGGACCTGTTGAAGAAATGGAGATTTTATATCAACACTCCCCATTAACTATGGGTTGGTGTATAAATTGCCATAGGGAATCAAACATAAAGGTTAAAGACAATGAATACTATACCAAAATTCATAAGGAATTGTCAAAAAAATATGGAGTAAAAGAACTTACTGCAGCTCAAATGGGTGGATTGGAATGTGGAAAATGTCACTATTAAATAAATATATTTGTTAAATGGGAAACCATAAAAAATATTGGAAAAGTGAAGTTGAGTTATCATCAGATAACAAGATGATTTCAGACTTGAGGAACAATGAATTTGTTGATGAATTACCGGTAAATACTCTACTCGGTAACAAAAATAATTTAGAAAACTCAAGCACAAACAGAAGAGATTTTTTAAAATATTTAGGTTTTAGTACAGCAGCAGCCACTTTAGCAAGCTGTGAAGGGCCTGTAAACAGATCTATCCCCTACGTTGTTCAGCCCGAAAGAATAATTCCAGGAATCTCAAATTATTACGCGACTTCAATAGCTGATGGCTATGATTTTGCTAATGTACTTATTAAGACTAGAGAGGGAAGGCCTATAAAAATTCTAAATAATTCTAAAGCTAAAGTTAAGTCTTCAGCAAATGCAAGAGTTCAGGCTTCGGTCCTTTCTATGTATGATAGCATGAGATTAAAAGGCCCTACTGTTAATGGTGAGGCTACTAGTTGGGATAAACTTAACAAAGATGTTAAATCAGAACTAGATTTAATGTTAGCTTCTAATTCTCAAGTTGTTTTATTAACTCAAACTTTTGCAAGTCCAACAACCTCAAAACTTATTAAGGACTTTCAAGATAAATATCCGAATATAAGACATGTTGTTTATGATGCTATTTCAGATTCCAAAGCATTAGACGCTTTTGAGATAGCTCACGGCAAAAGAGCATTACCGATTTATGATTTTTCAAAAGCCGATGTTATAGTTTCTGTAGGTGCTGATTTTTTAGGTGACTGGCAGGGTGGTGGTCACGATACAAGCTACGTAAAAGGCAGAGTTCCATTAAAAAATAAAATAACTAATGAAAAAGCTAAGATGTCAAAGCATTTTCAGCTTGAATCGAATATGACAATTTCAGGAGCTAATGCTGATAATAGAATTTCACTTACTCCAACACAACAAAAAATAGCTTTAGCTAAAATTTATGGACATATTTCTGGTAATGTAGTTTCAGGAAATCTTCCAGAAAATATTGAAATTCAAATTAAAAATATCTCAAATTCTTTGATTAAATCTGGAAGTAAGGGCTTAATTATCACAGGTCTCGATGATGTAGATGCTCATCTACTAACTCATAAAATAAATGATTTATTAAAAAGTATTTCAATAAATGCTAATGAAGTATCGTTGATCAAAGAGGGTAATGATAGTGAAGTTATTGAACTTGTCAGTGATTTAAACAGTGGAAAAGTCAAAGGTATTATTATGTGCGGGGTAAATCCTGTTTATACAATGCCAAATAGTGATGAATTTATATCTGGAATTAATAAGTCTCAGCTTTCAGTATGCTTTTCAATGAAAAATGATGAGACTGCTTCTATTTCTAAGTGGGCTGCAGCTTGTCCTCATTATTTTGAATCATGGGGAGACAATGAAATGGTTAGCGGTAATTTTAGTTTAACTCAACCAACAATTAGGCCATTGTTTGACACAATGCAGTTTCAAGATTGTTTATTGAGATGGATGAATTCAGAAAATAGCTTTTATGATTTGATAAAAGAAAATTGGAATGAAAATATTTTAGAAAAAAAATCATGGAATGAAGCTCTGCATGATGGATTTTATAAATCAAATTTAAACTTGCCGTTAAAAAAAATAAACTATGATTTTTTAAACGCAGCCAAAAATCTTTCCAGTGCCAAATCAAATGGATTGGAACTAGTATTATATTCAAAAACTGGAATGGGAGATGGCCAACAATCGAATAATCCTTGGCTTCAAGAATTTCCAGATCCTATCACTAGGGTGTCTTGGGACAATTACTTGACTGTTTCAAAATTTGATGCTCAAAAAATTGGATTAAAAAATCAAAACGTTGCAAACGGTGCTTTAGACAGTAATTATGCAAATATTAGTGTAAGTGGTGTTAATATAAAAGTGCCAGTTATTATCCAACCAGGTCAAGCAAGGGGTTCAGTCGGATTAGCTTTTGGCTATGGAAAAACAAATGGAATTAAAAAAGAAATGCAAGTTGGCGTTAATGCTTACCGTTTATATCATAATTTTAACGCTTTACAAAACGTTGAAATTACCGCAATAGACGAAAATCATGAATTTGCTTGTGTTCAATTACATAACACTTTGATGGGCAGAGGTGACATTATAAGAGAAACAACTTTAGAAGTTTTTAATACTAAAAAAGTTTCTGATTGGAATCCAATAACCAAAGTTTCATTGAATCACATCGAAACGCCAGTAAATTCACCTGAAGTTGATTTGTGGGACGAATTTGATAGGTCAATTGGTCATCACTTTAATTTATCTATAGATTTAAATTCATGTACCGGTTGTGGAGCTTGTGTTATTGCCTGTCACGCTGAAAATAATGTTCCTGTTGTAGGGAAATCTGAAGTTAGAAGATCTAGAGATATGCATTGGTTAAGGATAGACAGATATTATTCTTCTGATGAATCATTTGATGGAGATAATAAAACTAAAGATGGAATAAACGGCTTATCAGATTCATTATCTGTTTTTGGGGAAATGGAAAACCCTTCGGAAAATCCTCAGGTAGTATTTCAGCCAGTTATGTGTCAACATTGTAATCATGCTCCTTGCGAAACAGTTTGCCCTGTTGCAGCCACATCTCACGGAAGACAAGGTCAAAATCACATGGCTTATAACAGATGCATTGGAACTAGATATTGTGCCAATAATTGTCCATATAAAGTAAGAAGATTTAATTGGTTTTTATATAATAATAATGATGAGTTTGATTTTAATATGAATGATGACTTAGGTAAGATGGTTTTAAACCCAGATGTTGTAGTTAGATCTAGGGGAGTTATGGAAAAGTGCTCTTTTTGTATTCAGTCAACTCAAGCAATTATCCTTAATGCTAAAAAAGAAGGAAGACTTGTAGAGAAAGACGAATTCAATGATGCATGTGCTTGTTCTGCAGCTTGCTCTACGGGTGCTATGAGATTTGGAGATATTAATGAAAAAGAAAGTAAAGTTTCAGAATTGAAAGAAAGTGAAAGAGTTTACCACCTTTTAGATACAGTTGGTACTAAGCCAAATGTTTTCTATCACGTGAAAATTAGAAATACTGATGAAGTTTAAATATTTAAATTTAGAAAATTAATATATGGCGTCTCATTACGAAGCACCTATTAGAAAGCCTCTTGTAACTGGCAGTAAATCATATCACGATGTTTCGGTTGATATTGCTGCTGCAGTAGAAGGAAAGGCTAACAAGCAGTGGTGGATAGTTTTTTCTATTGCCTTAACTCTATTTTTATGGGGATTAGGGTGTATGGTATATACTGTTTCTACAGGTATTGGAACGTGGGGATTAAACAAGACTGTTGGATGGGCTTGGGATATTACAAACTTTGTTTGGTGGGTTGGAATTGGTCACGCAGGAACATTAATTTCAGCAGTTCTTCTTCTTTTTAGACAAAAATGGAGAATGGCAATTAATAGATCTGCTGAGGCAATGACAATTTTTTCTGTTATTCAAGCAGGATTGTTTCCAATCATACATATGGGAAGACCTTGGTTGGCTTTTTGGACGTTACCAATTCCTAATGCATATGGTTCCTTGTGGGTGAATTTCAATTCTCCTCTACTTTGGGATGTTTTTGCAATTTCTACTTATTTATCAGTATCATTAGTTTTCTGGTGGACTGGTTTACTTCCTGACTTTGCGATGATACGTGACAGAGCTGTTAAACCATTTCAAAAGAAAATATACAGTTTAGTAAGCTTTGGATGGAGTGGAAGAGCAAAAGATTGGCAGAGGTTTGAAGAAGTTTCATTAGTTCTTGCTGGTTTAGCGACTCCTCTTGTTCTTTCTGTTCATACGATTGTATCTTTTGATTTTGCAACATCAGTAATACCTGGTTGGCACACTACAATTTTTCCTCCATATTTTGTAGCTGGAGCTATTTTTTCTGGTTTTGCAATGGTAAATACTCTTCTCATTATTATGAGAAAGGTTTCAAATTTAGAAAATTATATTACTATTCAGCATATAGAGTTGATGAATATTGTAATAATGATTACAGGCTGTATAGTTGGGACAGCCTATATTACAGAATTATTTATTGCTTGGTATTCAGGAGTTGAATACGAGCAATATGCCTTTTTAAATAGAGCAACTGGACCATATTGGTGGGCTTATTGGTCTATGATGACATGCAATGTATTTTCTCCTCAGTTTATGTGGATTAAAAAATTAAGAACAAGTATAATCTTTTCTTTTGTTATATCAATAGTGGTTAATATTGGTATGTGGTTTGAGAGATTTGTTATTATCGTAACATCTCTTCACAGAGATTATTTACCCTCTTCATGGACAATGTTCTCTCCTACTTTTGTAGATATTGGGATATTTTTGGGGACAATAGGATTCTTTTTTGTTTTGTTTTTACTTTATTCAAGAACTTTCCCAGTAATTGCTCAAGCTGAGGTTAAAACAATTTTAAAGACATCAGGAGATAATTATAAAAAATTAAGAGATAAATAATATGGCAGAGAAAATTTTACATGCCGTTTACGATGATGATGATAAGCTTTTAGCTGCAGTTAAAAAAATTAAAGCTGCAAACTATGAGATTGAAGAGGTCTACACACCTTTTCCTGTTCATGGCTTAGATAAAGCAATGGGTTTAAAAGAAACTCGAATTGCAATTACTGCGTTTATTTATGGCTGTATTGGATTTTGTTTTGCAATATGGATGATGAATCATATTATGATATTAGATTGGCCTCAAAATATTGGAGGAAAGCCTAGTTTTTCCTATATAGAAAACATGCCCTCTTTTGTACCAATAATGTTCGAACTTACAGTATTTTTTTCTGCCCATTTAATGGTTATTACTTTTTATTTAAGAAGTAAATTATGGCCATTTAAAGAAGCTGAAAACCCTATGCCTGAAACAACAGACGACAAATTTCTAATTGTTATGGAATTCAGTGGTAACGAAAAAGATTTAAAAAAATTAATTAATGATACGGATGTCATGGATATTAAAGTACATACCAAAATAAAACCAAGTCATGAATAGAAACAAAAATTTTGTTTTTTTGGTTTTTATTAGTTTAATTACTATTTCTTGTTTTGATTCTTCAAAACCAAATTATCAATTTTTTCCTAATATGTATGAATCCGTTGGTTATGGCACTTATGATGAATCTGAAGCATTTAATAATGGAATTGAAGCTCAACTTCCAGTTGAAGGCACCATTCCAAGAGGGTGGATGCCTTATGAGTTTGAGGATACGAATGAGGGTTATGATTTAGCTAAAAACACTTTGTTTTCACCTCTTGAAAAAAACGAAGAAAATCTAGCTAAAGGAAAAGAATTATACGGTGTTTATTGTGCAGTCTGTCATGGTGTAAAAGGGGATGGGCAAGGGATTTTGATGAAAAGAGAAAAGTTTTTAGGTATACCAAGTTATGCCGACAGAGATATCACAGAGGGAAGTACCTACCATGTTTTAATGTACGGAAAGAATCTGATGGGTTCTCATGCAAGTCAAGTGGATTCTAAAGAAAGATGGCAAATATCCCAATATGTATTGAGCTTAAGAGGGAAGTTGGTTAAATAAATAGTTTTAATATTAGAATAGATTAATGTATACAATTACAAAAAATATAAAAATAGTATCCTTTACTCTGATGGCAATTGGTTTTATCGGTCTTTTTTATGGATTTTACACAGCGCCTCATTCAATTGAGGAGTCAAATGCAATAGTTGCTTCTTACGGAGACCATGGGCATAGTTCTAATCATGGTAGTGATTCTGATTATCAAAACAATTCTCATCACAAAGAGAATTCTCATGAGTCTGAAGGACACGAAGTTTCCCACGAAGAACATG
Source organism: uncultured Flavobacteriaceae bacterium (assembly GCA_938088195.1). GTDB lineage: Bacteria > Bacteroidota > Bacteroidia > Flavobacteriales > Flavobacteriaceae > MAG-121220-bin8. Next base: position 77,566 of record CALKEO010000037.1, read on the forward strand.
TTTACCATCAATTAAGTAATAGGCCATGGTCTGCTTTATATGTTGCTGCATTATTTTTCTTTTTGATTTCACTAGGAACTTTAGCATTTTATGCAATTCAAAGGGCATCTCAAGCTGGATGGTCCCCCATACTTTTTAGAGTTATGGAGGGGATAACAGGGTATCTTTTACCAGGTTCAATTATTGTATTTGTAATTTTGGTACTCTGTACAATGCATTTAAATCATTTATTTGTTTGGATGGATCCTGAGGTTGTAGCGCATGATAAAATAATCCAAGCAAAGTCAGGTTATTTAGATTCTAAATTTTTTCTAGCCAGAGCTATATTTTACTTATTAGGATGGAATATTTATAGATTTTTCTCAAGAAAATTTTCACTTGCCCAGGACAAAGCAAATGATATTTCTAATCACAAAAAAAACTTTCAGCTATCAGCTGGTTTCCTAGCCTTTTTTATAGTCACTGAATCAATGATGTCATGGGACTGGATTATGTCAGTAGACCCTCACTGGTTTAGCACCCTTTTTGGTTGGTATGTTTTTGCAAGTATGTTTGTTTCAGGAATTACGATGATTGCTCTAATTACAATTTACTTAAAATCTCAAGGGTATTTAGAAAAAGTGAACAACAATCATATGCATGATTTAGCTAAATTTATGTTTGGAGTAAGTGTGTTTTGGGCCTACCTTTGGTTTTCCCAGTTTATGCTAATATGGTATGCAAATATCCCAGAAGAAGTAACTTATTTTGTCACACGAATAGAAGATTATCCCCTGCCTTTTTGGGGTATGTTGGTTACAAACTTAATTTTCCCATTTTTTGTCTTAATGAATAGCGATTATAAGAGAGTTAATTGGCTTATTGTTATGACAGGTATAGTTATTTTATTTGGTCACTATTTAGATTTTTATAATATGATAATGCCTGCTACAGTTGGTGATCAATGGTATATTGGCGTTCCTGAAATTGGAGGAATAATGTTTTTTACTGGGTTATTTATCTATGTTGTTTTTAATACAATTTCTAAAGTTTCTTTAGAACCAAGCGGAGACCCATTATTAAAAGAAAGTGAAAAATTTGTTTATTAAATATTAGAAATGATTGGATTGTTAACAGTTGCGGTATTAGTTTTAATGGGAATTGCTATTTGGCAGATTAATAATATCTATCAATTAATTCAAAATAAATTAGGAAATAAAAAAGATAATTCTCAAATAGCCAATGAAAAAGATAATGATTTACAAGGTAAGCTAATGTTTGCTTTTCTTGTGTTTATTTATATAGTAACTATTTATTGTTTTTGGGCTTATTCAAAAGTTTTATTGCCAGAAGCCGCTTCTGAACATGGAGTTCCTTATGATCGACTCCTTTGGATATCATTCGCTATAATTTTATTTGCTCAAACTATTACTCAAGCATTTTTACATTATTTTGCTTACAAATACAGAGGAATAAATAATAGAAAAGCATTCTTTTTTACTCATGATAATAATTTGGAGTTAATATGGACAGTAATTCCAGCTATAGTCTTTTTCTGTTTAATTATTTATGGAATGTTAACTTGGTCAAATATTATGAATTTTAATGATCAAGATGAAGACGCGCTAGTGATAGAGTTATATGCTCAACAATGGAACTGGAAGGCAAGATATGCTGGACAAGATAATGTACTTGGCGATGCAAATGTTAGGTTTTTAAATGATTTTGACGGTAGAAATACCGTTGGAATTGATTCATCTGATCCCAATGGTTGGGACGATATAGTAGTTACTCAAGAATTTCACATTCCTGTAAATCGTAAAGTTATTTTTAAGATGAGGTCTCAGGATGTTTTACATTCTGCATATATGCCTCACTTTAGAGCCCAAATGAATTGCGTCCCTGGGATGATAACAGAATTTTCTTTTACTCCTACAAAAACTACTGCAGAAATGCGAATGAATGCAGATGTAGTAGCAAAGGTCGATCGAATCAATAAAATCAGGTATGATAATAGTCAAAAGTTAATTGCTAAAGGGGAAGAAAGTCTTGAACCCTATCAGTTTGATTATTTATTACTTTGTGCTAAAATTTGTGGAACTTCGCATTATAATATGCAAATGAAAATTGTTGTTGATACTGAAAAAGATTACAATAAATGGATTTCAAGTAAAGAAGCATTTTCATCTATAATGCAATAATTAGACTTTAAAGAATATTAAAAATGGAAAGTAAAAAAGATAAAAATCCTAGAATCAGAGTCAAAATGGAGTCAACTGAATTTGGTGACTTGCTTTCTGAAAAAAATAAGCAAGATTTTCATCAGGATCATCATCATAAAGATACTTTTATTACTAAATATATATTTAGTCAAGATCATAAAATGATAGCGAAACAATATTTAATAACTGGAGTTTTGTTTATGGGCTTTATAGGAATTGCATTGTCATTACTTTTTAGATTGCAATTAGCATGGCCTGAAGAATCATTTGCTGTTTTTGATATTTTTCTTGGGAAATGGGCGCCCGAAGGAGTGATGGATCCTAATATTTATTTAGCGCTAGTTACAATACATGGAACTATAATGGTATTTTTTGTTTTGACAGCTGGTTTAAGTGGAACTTTTAGTAATTTATTGATTCCATTACAGATTGGCGCGAGGGATATGGCATCTGGATTTCTAAATATGGTTTCATTTTGGTTATTTTTTCTTTCTAGTGCCATAATGATTGCCTCCTTGTTTGTTGAAGCTGGTCCAGCAGCTGCAGGTTGGACTATTTATCCTCCACTCAGTGCTTTGCCTCAAGCTCAATCAGGTTCTGGAATGGGTATGACTCTTTGGTTAATTTCTATGGCTATTTTCGTTGCATCCTCTCTTTTAGGTTCTTTAAATTATATTGTTACTGTGATTAATTTAAGAACGAAAGGAATGTCTTTATTTAGATTACCCTTGACTATTTGGGCTTTCTTTGTAACAGCTATTATTGGTGTAATTTCATTTCCTGTTTTATTGTCTGCAGCTTTACTTTTAATAATGGATCGAAGTTTTGGTACATCATTCTTCTTGTCAGACATTTTTGTTCAAGGAGAAGTATTACATTACCAAGGTGGTTCACCAGTTTTATTTGAACATTTATTTTGGTTTTTAGGGCATCCAGAAGTATATATAGTGCTGTTGCCTGCTTTAGGAATTACATCAGAGATTATTGCTACTAGTTCAAGAAAACCAATCTTTGGTTACAGAGCAATGGTAGCTTCCATTCTAGCTATTGCTTTTTTATCCACTGTGGTTTGGGGCCATCATATGTTTATCTCTGGGATGAATCCATTTTTAGGATCGGTATTTACTTTTACGACATTACTTATAGCTATTCCTTCAGCCGTTAAAGCTTTCAATTATATTACAACTCTATGGAAAGGTAATCTTCAGTTTAATCCTGGAATGCTTTTTTCAATAGGATTAGTATCTACATTTATAACCGGAGGTTTAACAGGAATTATTTTAGGAGATAGCACTTTAGATATTAATATACATGACACTTATTTTGTAGTCGCACATTTTCACTTAGTTATGGGAATATCTGCACTTTACGGGCTATTCGCTGGAGTCTATCATTGGTTTCCTAAACTATTTGGTAAAATGATGAATAAAAATCTTGGTTATATTCATTTTTGGGTGACTGCAATATCTGCTTATGGTGTTTTTTTTCCTATGCATTTTGTGGGTATGGCAGGTTTACCAAGAAGGTATTATACAAATACTGCTTTCCCTTACTTTGACGATTTAGCTGACATTAACGTTATTATTACTCTTTTCGCTTTGTTAGCTGGTGCTGCACAATTAGTTTTTTTATATAATTTTATTCATAGTATGTTTTTTGGTAAAAAAGCAGAACAGAATCCATGGAGATCTACTACTTTAGAATGGACGGCACCTGTTGAGCACATGCATGGAAACTGGCCTGGAGAAATCCCTCATGTACACAGATGGGCATATGATTACAGCAAGCCAGGTCAAGACGATGATTTTGTTCCTCAAACCGTTCCAATTGGAAAGAACGAGGAGATTACTGAACATTAAAATCAAGTTTTTTTTATTTAAATAAGGATTTGCTTTTTGCTTATCTTTGATTCAATGAATGAAAATTTAGATCCAACAGATTCAAATTTTAATAGTGAAGAAATCGAGCTAGATAAAGCTTTGAGACCATTAAGCTTTGACGATTTCGCTGGTCAAAATCAAATTTTAGATAACCTCAGGGTTTTTGTTGAAGCTTGTAATCAAAGGTCTGATGCGTTAGATCATACTTTGTTTCATGGACCGCCAGGACTTGGTAAAACTACCTTAGCACATATTGTTGCAAATGAATTAGGAGTAAATTTAAAAGTTACATCAGGCCCAGTTTTAGATAAGCCAGGTGATTTAGCGGGTTTATTGACAAATCTTGAACCCAGAGATGTGCTATTTATTGATGAAATACATAGGTTAAGTCCAATTGTGGAAGAATATTTGTATTCAGCAATGGAAGACTATAAAATTGATATTATGATTGAGACTGGTCCAAATGCTAGAACAGTTCAAATTACTCTAAACCCTTTCACGTTAATTGGTGCTACTACCAGATCAGGGCTTTTAACCGCACCTATGAGAGCAAGATTTGGAATTAATAGTCGATTGGAATATTATAAAACTGAGCTTCTTTCTTCAATTGTAAAAAGAAGTTCAGATATTTTAGAAATTAAGATTGATAATAATGCTGCAATAGAAATTGCGGGTCGAAGTCGAGGGACTCCAAGAATTTCTAATTCACTATTAAGAAGAGTTAGAGATTTTGCTCAGATAAAGGGTGATGGAAATATTGATTTAGCTATTACCAAATTTGCTTTGAAATCACTAAATGTAGACAAACATGGTCTTGATGAGATGGATAATAAAATTTTATCGACTTTAATAGATAAGTTTAAAGGTGGGCCAGTAGGGATTAATACTCTTTCAACAGCTGTTTCTGAAAGTTCCGAAACCCTAGAGGAAGTTTACGAACCATTTCTAATTCAGCAGGGTTTTATTGTTAGAACGCCAAGGGGAAGAGAAGTGACAAAGTTTGCTTACGATCACTTAGGTAAAAAAAAACACAGTAATCAAGATGAACTTTTTTAATAAAATTAACTTGACATTATGATTAATACAATTAGTATTGAACGATTATTTTATGATTTTTTAATAAGCTCGAATATTTCTGAATTTTATTCACAAATACTGAATTTATTATTTTTTTCATTGATTGTTTTTTTATCAATTATTATCATAAATTTTTTTTCTAAAAAAGTTATTTTAAAATTATTTAAAAGCTTATCTCAAAATACAAAAACTAATTTTGATGATTTTTTAGTTCAAAATAACACACCTGTTTATGTTTCTAAACTGATTCCTGTTTTTTTTATTTATTGGGTTATTCCATTTTGGTTTTATGATTTTAAACTAGTTATTGATTATGCTTTTCTTGGATTAGAAATATATATTGTTTTTATAGTAGTTTGGATAATAAGAAGTTTTTTAAGATCTATTAAATTATTTTTTAAAACGGTTGATTCTTTAAAAGACAAACCAATAGAAAGTTTTATTCAAGTTGTTTTAATATTTGTTTGGTTTGTTGCAATTCTTAATATATTCTCAATTATTACTGGTAAAGAAATTACAACCTTTTTAACAGCGATGGGAGCTCTTTCAGCTGTTATTCTTTTAATATTTAAGGATACTATTTTAGGTTTTGTTGCTAGTATTCAGTTAAGTACAAATGATCTTATTAGAATCGGGGATTGGATTACTATGAAACAATATGGAGCTGATGGTGATGTAATTGAGATTAATTTAAATTCTGTAAAAATTCAAAATTTCGATAAAACAATTACTACAATTCCTACCTACAAGCTTATTTCGGACTCATTTAAAAATTGGAGAGGAATGAGTGAATCAGACGGAAGAAGAATCAAAAGATCTCTTCTAATTAAGGGTTCCTCCATAAAGTTTATGAGTAAAGAAAATTTAGTTGAATTAAAAAAAATTAAATTGATAGAAGATTTCATAGTTCTAAAAGAAAAAGAAATTGACACTCATAATTCAA